>JABFXA010000164.1 GCA_013361955.1 Nocardioidaceae bacterium | reverse complement strand
CAATGGGCCGATCCGGTAAGTGCTGACTCGCTGGCCGCTACCAGAACCGAGCCTGCCGAAGCGGCCCGATGAAGGCCATTAGATCCGTCGGTTCGGCCAGGCTCGTCGCGGCGGACGGTCGCTTGCGGCGCAGCGATCGCAACAAATCAACTCGGCTTGGTGCGACGAAGGAGTGACCTTGGTGCGGTTGGCCGAGGACCTTGCTCGGGGTCGTTCAGGCGTTCTGTCCCGTCACGGCCCCGCTGGGCCAGCCGAAGCGACGCCGGTAGTCGGTGGGCGACAGCCCGGCATGGTGCCGGAACGCCCGACGGAACGCGGTGGCGTCGGCGTACCCGACCCGGCGGCGGATGTTGTCGACGGGGGTGTCGCTGGTCTCGAGCAGGCGTCGTGCCGTGTCGACCCGCCGTGCCTGGATGTAGGCCTGCGGGGTCTGGCCGACGGAGTCGACGAACCGGCGAGCCAGGGTCCGGCTGCTCAGGCCCACCGCGCGGGCCAGCGCGTCGACGCGCAAGTCACCGCCCAGGTCGCGGTCGATCAGGTGTTGCGCGCGGCGAACGGCCTCGTCGTCGTGCTCGTGGAGCACGCCCCCGAGGCTCACATAGGGCAGCTGGCTGGTGCGGGCGCCGTCGATGAGCAGGATCCGTGCCGCGGCGTTGGCCCGCTCCCGCCCGGCGAAACGCTCGACGAGGTACAGCGCCAGGTCCAGAAAGGTGGTCGCGCCGCCGCTGGTGATGACGTCGCCGTGGTCGATCAGCAGCCGCTCGGTCGTGACCCGTACGGCGGGGTGCCGGCGCTGCAGCGCCTCGCCGTACAGCCAGTGGGTGGTGGCGGAGCGGCCGTCGAGGAGGCCGGCCTCGGCGACCAGGAAGGCACCGCTGCAGCTCGAGGCGACCACCGCCCCGGCCCGGTGCCACCGCGCCAGCCAGGGCGCCCAACCCTCGTTGAGGGCGAGTGAGGGCTCAAGGTCGTCGTCGAGGCCGGGCACCACGACGAGGTCGACGTCGTGGACCTCGTCAGCGGCCAAATCGACGTTCACGGTCACGCGTTCCCCGTGGCGCACCGGCTGTCCGTCCAGGCTCGCCAGCCGTACGTCGAACGTGGTGTCGCGACCCGGACGGCCGCGGAGCGCGCCGTAGGCGCGGTCGGCCTTGCCGATCACGTCGAAGAGCCCGGTCATGGTGATGGACGACGTTTCAGCCGGGGCGATGACCACTGTTCTGACCACGCACTCAGTGAACCATCGACTCCCGCGTGCTCGGACGCCGCAGCGACATCGTCCGATTCAACCTCCACCGTGTCCGATTCACCCCTCACGGCCGCGCGTGCGACATCCCTAGCCTCGGGGGCATGACAGCCGAGACCACGACGCCCAACGAGGCCGCGCGCTACCGCTACGGAGTCGTGCTCCAGCACGACACCCCTGACCACCTCGAGCTGGAGTGGCTGCCCACCAGCTCGTCGATGTCGGACGAGGACTGGAAGACCGGGCTGATGCTGCTCGCCACCGAGGCCGAGGCGACCGGCGCGGCGAGCATCCTGATCGACGCCACCGAGTTCCGGCACGGCTTCGAGGACCGCGACGGGTCGATGGCCTGGCGCGACGACCACGTGATCCCGCGCTACAACCGCGCAGGCGTGACCCGGTTCGCGTTCGTGATGCCCGCCGGCTTTCCCGGACCGACGGCCGAGTCCGGGGCGGAGGCGCGCGTCGACGGATCCGCCGCGGCATTCCCCACGCAGTGGTTCCTCGGCCGCGACGCGGCTCTCGCCTGGTTGGCCGAGGCGCGATGAACCTGCTCGCCGCCAACCTGCTCGCCACCTTCCTCAGCTTCGTCGCCGCGGGGCTCGTCGCGGCCTGGTACGTCGCCCCGGCGCTCACCCGGCGCCCGCTGGCCCAGGCACTCACGCTGCTGATGTGGGTCGAAGCATTCCGCTACGTGGCCCTCCAGATCTTCAGTGCCGCCGACGTCGCCGGGCTCACCGCGTCCGGCACGGCACAACGGGTGATCGCCTTCGGCGACCTCACCACGGCGGTGCTGGCGCTGATGAGCCTGATCGCCCTGCGGCGCCTGCACCCGAGCGCGCGGCCGCTGGTGTGGGTCGTGGCCGTGGTCGGGGCAGCCGACCTGGTCAGTGCGACCGCCACCGGGATCAGCGAACGACTGACCGATACCGCCAGTGACTGGTCGTGGGTCATCCTGGCGTTCTATGTGCCGGCGCTCTGGGTCACCGCGGTGCTGACGTTCTGGCAGCTCCTGACCCGTCGGCAGGAGTCGCTGCGCCGGGACGCCCCCGCATTCCAGCTCGACGCGATGTCATCGCCAACAACATAGTCCGCTACGGATGCCCAGACCTGCCCTCGAGGCGCCCACCGGCTTGAAGCGGTTCGCCGCGGGAGGACGCACCCGATGAGGGTGTCGTGGGACGCGCGGATCGCGGCACGTGAGTGCGTTGCCGCCGGACCGAGTCGGCCGCTCAGGAGCCGGCGCTGAACGGCGGGACGTCGGTCTCTCGCAGCGAACGTAGGTGATCGCGGATCTTGTCGCCTATGGCATGACGCTCGTCGCGGTTCCTATCCCACTCGCGCAACAACTGCATGAGTTCGTCGCCCCGCCCGGGCTCCCAGAGGTCAGGTACATCCCCCAAGATCTCGAGGACGTACTGCGCCGAGGAGTACGGCGAGTGGGTCTTGTCCATCCGGTCCACAGCCCACCAGATGCCCTCCCAACGCCCTCGCCAGGGCAGGTACTCGTACGGGGAGTGACTCGAGACGATCGGGTGTCCGAGCTCAGCAAGAACCTGGGAACCAATTGACTGGCCTCCATGGCATCCCGACGGGTCATGCCGCCAGTTCGCGAAGGGCAGGTGAGTCGTACCCGGCGACGAGCCACTGAGCAGCGAGCTCCGGCAGGTCTTCATCACACGATGAGTCCGTGACTCATCTGCTCAGGCGTAACCAACTCGTCACTCCCCGGCCGATCATCACACGCGCTGGACGCTCGGCCTGCCCATTTCGCCACGACCGTTCATCGGCATGACCGCGAACTGATCGGGGCAAATGTGTGTGTCCCGAGACGCGTCAGATGAGCGTCTCGCGTTCTGCGAGGAGTTCTGCGCGGCGCTCCGAGATCTTCTGGCGCTCACGGACCGGGAGGCGACGGAACTGGAGGTCGAGGACGGCCGTCGCGCCGACCTCCTCGACTTGCAGGAGTTGGGCCAGCCGCAGGCGAGCGTCATCGACGTCCACCGAATCTTCCAGGACGCCCATAACTTCTTGGCGACGGGTGAGCGCAGAATCCAATGCGTCGAGGATCCGTACGTGCTCGTCATTGGATCGGCGACGAGCCACAACCTCGTCGATCTCCTCTTGGCCGGAAGTCACAGCGGGATTG
>JABFXA010000312.1 GCA_013361955.1 Nocardioidaceae bacterium | reverse complement strand
GCCGCCGGCGTCGGGGTCGACGTCGAGCGGCCGGACGCCCCGAATGCCGACCTCGCGGGCGTGGTGCGGCATCCGGAGGAGCCGGCGGACACCGACCCGCTGCGGCTCTGGGTCCGCAAGGAGGCCTTGCTCAAGGCGGTCGGCGCGGGGCTCTCCGTCGACCCGCGCACGGTGCTGCTCCGCGGCCGCGAGGTGCTCGGGCTCCCGCCGCCGTACGGCGGTGCGGACGTGGTGCTCGAGGACCTCGACCTGGACGCCGCGGTGCTCGCCTCCGTCGCCGTGCTCGGGGCGGAGCGGCCGGCGGTCAGCCTCGTGCCGGTAGCTCGGGCAGCTCCGGCCGGCTGAGCCAGGCCTCTGCCAGCGCGTCGACGTCGTGGCCGGTCCGGGCCGCGACGAACGCCAGGAACATCTGGGTGGTGACGTTGCCGTAGGCGTGCTCGCTGACCCACGCGCGCAGCGTCGAGAAGAACGCGTCGTCGCCGACCGTCAGCCGCAGCACGTGCAGGAACAGCGCGCCGCGCTTGTACACGCGGTCGTCGAACATCAGGTCGGGTCCGGGGTCGTCGAGGACCAGGTCCTCGTCGAGCTCGGCCAGCCGCCCCCAGTGCCGGTTCGCGTGCTCGTGCGCGGCCGGCCCGCCGCTCTCCTCGGACCACAGCCACTCGCAGTAGCAGGCGAAGCCCTCGTGCAGCCAGATGTCCTGCCACGAGCACGCGGTGAGGCTGTCGCCGAACCACTGGTGCGACAGCTCGTGCGCGACGAGCCGCACGGCGTCCCAGTCGGGGCGCAGGAAGTTCGCGCCGAACACGGACAGCCCCTGCGACTCGAGCGGGATCTCCAGGTCGTCCTCGGTGACCACCACCGTGTAGCCGTCGAACGGGTAGTCGCCGAACAGGTCGGCGAAGTAGCGCAGCATGTCGGCCTGCCGGCCGAGCGCGTCGTCGAGCCGTGGCCGCAGCCGGTGCGGCAGCACGGCGCGCACCGGCACCGGGCGCTCGGCGAGCCGGACCACGTCGTAGCGGCCGATCTGGAGCGTCGCGAGGTACGTCGCCATCGGCTGCCGCTGCTCGTAGACCCAGGTGGTGGTCCGCGACCCCCGGCGCCGGTCGACGAGCCGGCCGTTGCCGACCACCCGGTAGTCGCTGGACGCGCTGACCGCGACCCGGTAGGTCGCCTTGTTGCTGGGCCGGTCGTTGCAGGGGAACCACGACGGCGCGCCGTGCGGCTGGCCGGCGACGATCACGCCGTCGGTCAGCTCCTCCCAGCCCGCGGTCCCGAGGTGCCGCTTGCGGACCGGCTTCGGGTTGCCGGCGTAGCGCACCGTGACGGTGTGCTCCTCGCCGGCCGGCGCCGTCCGGGGCAGCCGGACCACCAGCCGGTTGCGGCGGGTGGTGTGCTTCGCGGGCCCGCCGTCCAGACCGACCTTGCCGACCTTGAGGCCGTGCAGGTCCAGCTCGACCCGGTCGACCTCCTCGCGGGTGACCAGGGTCAGCCGGGCGCGCCCCTCGAGGTGGTTGCCGTGGATCGAGTAGTCGAGGTCGAGGTCGTAGTGCGTGACGTCGTACGACGTGTCTCCGTGTCCCGAGACGTAGGGGTCGGCGCCGGAACGGCCGCCGAGCGTCACGTGCCGGTCCCGGGCTCATCGGCCCACGGGCCGATGGGGTTGCCGATCCAACGAGTCTTGTCGGGGACCGACTCGCCTCTCATCACCAGGGACACGGGGCCCACCGTAGCGTGGCGGCCGATGGTCGAGGCCGGGAGGATCACGCTGTTCGGGCCGAGGGTGGAACCCCGCTTCAGCACCACCGTGTCCATGCTCAGCACCCGGTCGTGGAACAGGTGCGTCTGCACCACGCAGCCCTGGTTCACGGTGGCTCCCTCGCGCAGCTCGACCAGGTCGGCCTCCGGCAGCCAGTAGGTCTCGCACCAGACCCCGCGGCCCACCTTCACCCCGAGCGAGCGGAGCCAGACGTTCAGCACCGCGGTGCCCTGCGCGGCCCGCGCGAACCACGGCGCGGCCACCACCTCCACGAAGTTGTCCGCCAGCTCGTTGCGCCAGACGAACGAGCTCCACAGCGGGTGGTCGGCCACCGCGATCCGCCCGACGAGCAGCCACTTCACGCCCGTCGTCACCAGCGCCGCCACCGCGCCGGCCGCCATCAGCACCAGCCCCGACAGCAGGGCCGCGACCAGCAGCCCGGGTCCGGACACCAGCGCCACCAGCGCGGCGACCACCCCGAGCGCGATCGCCAGCGACACCAGCACGGCGAGGAACCGGCAGCACTCGACCAGCCCCCGGGCCACCCGTAGGCGGGCGGGCGGCCGGTAGGTCCGGCTGTCGTCGGACTCCTGCGCCGGTCGCCGCAACGTCACCGGTGGGCTGCCCAGCCACGACGAGCCGGCCTTGGCGGACTTGCGACGCGGGGCCGCGGACAGCACCGCGACCAGCGACTGCTTGGGCACCTTGCGTCCCGGCGCCGCCATCCCGGAGTTGCCGACGAACGCGCGCTTGCCGATCTTCACCCGCTCGACACGCAGCCAGCCGCCGCCGAGCTCGTAGCTGCCGATCAAGGTGTCGTCGGCGAGGAAGGACTGGTCGTTCACGGTGGTCAGCTTGGGGATCAGCAGCACCGTCGACGCCTCGACCTCGCGGCCCACCCGGGCGCCGAGCACCCGCAGCCACATCGGGGTCAGCGAGCTCGCGTAGAGCGGGAACAGCCAGGTGCGCGCCTCGTCGAGCACCCGCATCGTGGCCCACGCCTGCAGCCCCTGCCGGCTGTGTACCGGGTGGTAGCCAGCCCCCAGCCCCCAGCCCAGCAGGCGCACCAGCACGGCGACCAGCACCGTGAGGGTGACGCCGGCGACCAGCGCCGCGGGGACCAGCAGCAGCAGCGCCGTGGCGGCGGCGTCGGACACCGACGTACTGGTGCGCAGCGCCGGGAGCAGCGCCGCCGCCCCGGCGAGCGCGGCCGCCAGCGGCAGCAGCGAGATCACCACGCTGATCGCGGCGTACGCCACCGTCCAGCGGCGGCGTCGCGGCGGGCGCTCGGTCGACCAGGGCCCGCGGGCGTCGGTGATCGGCTCGGCCGGCGACCCGGACCAGAACTGGTTCTTGGTGACCTTCCCGAGCACCGCCGACCCCGGCGCCACCTCGGCGCCGCGGCCGATCACCGCACCGGGCCCGAGCGTGCTCCGGGTGCCGACCCGGGCCCCGCCCCGCACCTGGACCGCGCCGATGTGCAGCACGTCGCCGTCGAGCCAGTGCCCGGTCAGGTCGACCTCGGGCTCGACCGCGCAGCCGTCGCCGAGCGTGAGCAGGCCGGTCACCGGCGGCAGCGAGTGCAGGTCCACGTCCTGGCCCACCCTGGCGCCCAGCGCCCGGGCGTACGTCGGCATCAGGGC
>JABFXA010000301.1 GCA_013361955.1 Nocardioidaceae bacterium | reverse complement strand
ATCAGCGTCTTCGCCGGTGCCGGGAACGGGTTCGACGGGTCGTTGGCACCCTCGACGTCGACCTTGATGCTGTCGTCGAGCGGCCGGAAGCCCTCCTTGGCGTAGTCGGTCTGCGCCTCCTTGCCGGTGAGGTACGTGAGGAACTTCTTGGCGGTGGGGTTGGCGTCCACCGTGGTCGCACCCGGGTTCTGGATCAGCAGCGTCTCGGGCGGCACGACGTAGTCGAAGTCCGCACCGCTCTGCCGGGCCAGGATCGCCTCGTTCTCGTAGGAGAGCAGGACGTCGCCGTTGCCGCCCTGGAACGCCGTGGTGGCGTCGCGGCCGCTGCCGGGCAGCGCGGCGACGTTGCCGAAGAACTTCTTCAGGTACGCCTGGGCGTCGGCCTCGGAGCCGCCCTGCGCGAGGACGTGCCCGTACGCCGCGAGGATGTTCCATTTCGCGGATCCGGAGGACGCCGGGTTCGGGGTGATGATCTTGACGCCGGGCTTCACCAGGTCGTCCCAGGTCTGGATGTTCTTGGGGTTGCCCTTGCGCACCACCATGACCACCACGGACTGGGTCACGATGCCGTGGGTCGGGGTGTCCTTCCAGCTCGGGTCGACCAGCTTCTCGTCGACGAGCTTCTGCACGTCGGGCTCCAGGGACAGGTGCACGACGTCGGCCTTCTGGCCGCCGATGACGGCCCGGGCCTGGTCGCCGGACGCGCCGTACGACTCGCTGAACTCCACCCCGTCCCCGTCGGAGGTCTGGGTGAAGTCGTCGATGACCTGCTTGTTGGCCTGCTCGAGGATGGAGAAGCCGACCAGATCGACGGAGTCGCCCCCATCGGAGGCACCGGAGCTGCCGCCGCAGGCGGTCAGCCCCATGATCGCCGCGGCCGCACCTGCGACGGCGGTCTTCCACTTGAGACTCATGTGAAGGCTCTCGTTCCGTGTGTCCGGGTCGCCCTCTCGGGACGGGACGACCCACTAAGTCGATCAGACTAGGTGTTTTAACTAGATTAGTGTAATCGTCTCGCCGCTCGGGCGCGTCGTGGCGGCCGCCCGCCACCCGGGAGCGCACGCGGAAGCCCCTCCGCGCGGCGCCCGAAATGACCCAGATCACACCCGCACCGCGATCCGGACTCCGCGTTCCCCGCCCTTGCCGCGGACGTAGCATGAAGAGGGAAGGGGACCCTTACCCACAGACCCGGCATGAACGTCGATCAGAGGGGGAGCCGCGGACCACGCGCCCCCCGGCGGAAAGAGGCGACAGGCGTGACCCAGCAGGTCAAGCAGGTCAAGCGGCTGGACCGGGTCATCATCCGGTTCGCGGGCGACTCCGGTGACGGTATGCAGCTCACCGGCGACCGGTTCACCCAGGAGACCGCGTCCTTCGGCAACGACCTCTCGACGCTCCCGAACTTCCCTGCGGAGATCCGGGCTCCGCAGGGCACGCTTCCGGGAGTCTCGTCGTTCCAGGTGCACTTCGCCGACCACGACATCCTGACGCCGGGCGACGCGCCCGACGTGCTGGTGGCGATGAACCCGGCGGCGCTCAAGGCGAACCTCGCCGACCTGAAGCCGGGGGCCACGGTGATCGTGGACTCCCACGACTTCACCACCCGCAACCTGAACAAGGCCGGCTACCCCGCGAACCCGCTCGAGGACGACTCCCTCGAGGCGTACGACGTGCACGCCGTCGAGCTCACCGGGATGACCGTCGAGGCGGTCCAGGAGTTCGGGCTGTCCCGCAAGGACGCCGGCCGCGCGAAGAACATGTTCGCGCTGGGGCTGCTGTCGTGGATGTACGGCCGGCCCACGGAGACCACGATCGCGTTCCTCGAGCGGCGGTTCGCCAAGGCGCCGGACATCCGCGACGCCAACGTGACGGCGTTCAAGGCCGGCTGGAACTACGGCGAGACCACCGAGGCGTTCGCCGTGCAGTACGAGATCAAGCCGGCGCCGATGACGGCGGGCACCTATCGCAACATCACCGGCAACCTGGCGCTGGCGTACGGCCTGATCGCCGGGTCGGCGCGGTCCGGGCTGCGGCTGTTCCTCGGGTCCTACCCGATCACCCCCGCCTCCGACATCCTGCACGAGCTCAGCAAGCACAAGCGGTTCGGCGTCACCACCTTCCAGGCCGAGGACGAGATCGCCGGCATCGGCGCCGCGCTCGGAGCGGCGTTCGGCGGGTCGCTGGGCGTCACCACCACGTCCGGACCGGGCATCGCGCTGAAGTCCGAGACCATCGGCCTCGGCGTGATGATGGAGCTGCCGCTGATCGTGGTCGACGTGCAGCGCGGCGGCCCCTCGACGGGCCTGCCGACCAAGACCGAGCAGGCCGACCTGCTGCAGGCGATGTTCGGGCGCAACGGCGAGGCGCCGGTGCCGATCGTGGCGCCGCAGTCCCCCGCCGACTGCTTCGACGCGGCCCTGGAGGCGGCCCGGATCGCGGTCACCTACCGGACGCCGGTGATGCTGCTGTCCGACGGGTACCTCGCCAACGGGTCCGAGCCCTGGCAGATCCCCGACGTCGACGAGCTGCCGACGATCGACCCCCGGTTCGCCACCGAGCCGAACCACACCGACGCCAAGGGCGAGCCGGAGTTCTGGCCGTACCTGCGCGACGAGCAGACGCTGGCGCGGCCGTGGGCGGTGCCGGGCACGAAGGGCCTCGAGCACCGGATCGGCGGCCTGGAGAAGGGCGAGGGCCACGGGAACATCTCCTACGACCCCTCCAACCACGACTTCATGGTCCGCACCCGCGCCGCGAAGGTGGAGCGGATCGCCGACGACCTGCCGCCGCTGGAGGTCGACGACCCGACCGGCGACGCCAAGGTGCTGGTGCTCGGCTGGGGCTCGACGTACGGCCCGATCGGGGCGGCCTGCCGGCGGGTCCGCAACGCGGGCCACCAGGTCGCCCAGGCGCACCTGCGGCACCTGAACCCGTTCCCGAAGGACCTGGGCAAGGTGCTCGACCGCTACGACGCGGTGATGGTGCCCGAGATGAACCTCGGCCAGCTGTCGCTGCTGCTGCGCGCGAAGTACCTCGTCGACGTCGTCGGCTACAACCACGTCCGCGGGCTGCCGCTGCGGGCCGCCGAGCTGGCCGACGCCATCACCGACCTGGTCGCCGCCACCGACCCCAGCGCCGACCCGACCGTCGAGACCACCGCCGAGAGCGAGGAGGTCGCCCGATGACCACCGAGACCACCGACCTGCCCTTCCCCGGCCTGAAGGGGGTGCCGACCACCGACGAGGCCCAGAACCGCAAGGAGTTCACCAGCGACCAGGAGGTGCGCTGGTGCCCGGGCTGCGGCGACTACGCCGTGCTGGCCGCCGTCCAGGGGTTCCTGCCCGACCTCGGGCTGCGCCGGGAGAACATCGTGTTCGTCTCCGTCATCGGCTGATCGTCGCGGTTCC
>JABFXA010000448.1 GCA_013361955.1 Nocardioidaceae bacterium | reverse complement strand
GCTTCTCCACCACCGCCACCACGCCGTCGTGCCGGCCGACGCGCAGGTTGTCGCGCTGCGCGTCGTCGTGGGTGAGCACCACCTTCGAGTTCGCGCCGATCCGCGAGAGCACCGTGAGGAGCACGTTGCGCTCGAGGGACTGCGCCTCGTCGACGATCACGAACGCGTCGTGCAGCGACCGGCCGCGGATGTGGGTCAGCGGGAGCACCTCGAGCATGCCCCGGTCGAGCACCTCCTCGATCACCTCGCGCGAGGTGATCGCGCCGAGGGTGTCGAAGACGGCCTGGGCCCAGGGAGACATCTTCTCGGACTCCGACCCGGGGAGGTAGCCGAGCTCCTGACCGCCCACGGCGAACAGCGGCCGGAACACGACGACCTTCTGGTGCTGCCGCCGCTCGAGCACCGCCTCGAGGCCGGCGCACAGCGCCATCGCGGACTTGCCGGTGCCGGCCCGGCCGCCGAGGGACACGATCCCGACCTCGGGGTCGAGCAGCATCTCCAGCGCGATCCGCTGCTCGGCGGACCGGCCGTGCACCCCGAACGCGTCGCGGTCGCCGCGCACCAGGTGGACCTGCTTGTCCGGCCCGACCCGGCCCAGCGCCGTGCCGCGGTCGGAGAGCAGCACCAGGCCCGTGTGGCACGGCAGCGACCGCGCGGCCTCCAGGTCGAGCACGCCGTCGTCGTACAGCTCGTCGAGGTCGGCGGCGGCCACCTCGAGCTCGGCCATCCCGGAGTAGCCGGTGTCGGAGTCGCTGATCGCCTCCGCGCGGTACTCGGCCGCGTCGAGCCCGACGGCCGACGCCTTGATCCGCAGCGGCAGGTCCTTGGAGACCAGCGTGACGTCGTACCCCTCGTCGGCGAGGTTGCGCGCCACCGCGAGGATCCGGGTGTCGTTGTCGCCGAGGCGGAAGCCCGACGGCAGCACGGCGGGGTCGGTGTGGTTGAGCTCGACGCGGAGCGTGCCGCCGTGCTCGCCGATCGGCACCGGCTGGTCGAGGCGCCCGTGGGTCACGCGCAGCTCGTCGAGCAGCCGCAGGGCGGTGCGGGCGAAGAAGCCCAGCTCGGGGTGGTGGCGCTTGCCCTCCAGCTCGGTGATCACCACGACCGGGAGGACGACCTCGTGCTCCTCGAACCGGTGCACGGCGCGCGGGTCGGCGAGCAGGACGCTGGTGTCGAGCACGTAGGTGCGGACGCCCGGTCGCGGCGTCGGCTGCTGGCGGCCTGCGGTCTCGGCCGTGGTGCGGGAGCGCGGCGACTTCGGAGACCCTGAGGTTTCAGCCTGGTTCGGCACGGTGCCACCCCTTCGAGGCCGGCGCGCGCACCCCCGCCCCGGCCCTGTCGCTATGCCGATGGACCGGTGCGTGCCCGGACGCCGGAGTGCCGGCGCCGCGCAGCGCGCCAGCATCGCTGCTGCCGTCCTGCGCTGTCGTGAACGTCCACGATCGGGCCTCCCGATACAGCGAGCTTCCCCACCCGCCGATGGCCGAAAACGTACGCCGCCCGGCAAGCCGCACCGCTGCGACACGCCCGAACGCGAGGTGAATGCTGGGGGTCAGGCGCCGAAGCGGCGGTCGCGCAGCGCGTACGCCCGGATCGCGCGGAGGAAGTCGGTGCGGCGGAAGTCGGGCCAATAGGCCTCGCAGAAGTAGAACTCCGACCGCGCGCTCTGCCAGAGCAGGAACCCGCCGAGCCGCTGCTCGCCCGACGTGCGGATCACCAGGTCCGGGTCGGGCTGGCCGCGGGTGTAGAGGTGCTCGGCGATGTGCTCGACGTCGATGACGGTCGCCAGCTCCTCCATCGTCATCCCCTTGGCGGAGGCCTCGTGGAGCAGCGACCGCACCGCGTCGGCGATCTCGCGCCGGCCGCCGTAGCCGACCGCGACGTTGACGAGCATGCCGTCGGCCTCGCGGGTCGCCTCCTCGGCGGCCTTGAGCAGGTCGAGCGCGCCGACCGGGTGGATCCGCCAGCGGCCCTCCGCCGCGAGCCCCTCCACCGCGTCGCCGATGATGTCGAGCAGCGGGACCAGCTCCCGCTCGGGGCGGTTGAGGTTGTCGGTGGAGAGCAGCCACAGCGTGACCACCTCGATGCCGACCTCCTCGCACCAGCCCAGCAGCGGCTCGATGTTGTCGGCCCCCGCGCGGTGCCCCTGGGCGGCGTCCTGGCCGACCGAGCGGGCCCAGCGCCGGTTGCCGTCGAGCATCACGCCGACGTGCTTGGGGACGTTGGCCGGCATCCGGCGCAGCATGCGGGCCTCGTACGCCGGGTAGAGCACCCGCCGGAGCCCGCGCTTCCAGTCCGCCACCTGTCGGAGTTTACCCGTGCGGCGTCCGTCACCCCGGGACGCGGGGCCGCCCGGGGCGGACGGTTCGCCCCCCGGAAGCATGGGTATGTTCCTGGCCATGAAGCAGGCCGACCACCCCCTCGACGACGCCGCGGGTGCCGCGGTCCGGACGGGTCTCGACCAGCTGCAGGACGCCGTCGTGGAGATCGCGGCGGAGATCAAGCCGCGGCTGCGCGGCTGGCTGCACCTCGGCACCGCGCCGCTCACGCTCGCGGCCGGCGTCGTGCTGGTCTGGCTCGCCCCGACGCTCGCCACCAAGGTCGGCTCCGCGGTCTTCACCGGCTCGGCGCTGCTGCTCTTCAGCGTCTCGGCGATCTATCACACCGGCACCTGGTCGCCCCGCACGTGGGCGTTCCTGCGGCGCTTCGACCACTCCAACATCTTCCTGCTGATCGCCGGCTCCTACACGCCGTTCAGCGTGCTGCTGCTCCACGGCACCGAGCGGGTCGCGCTGCTGGCGACCGTCTGGACGGGCGCCGTGCTCGGTGTGCTGTTCCGCGTGTTCTGGACCGACGCGCCCCGCTGGCTCTACGTGCCGATCTACGTCGCGCTCGGCTGGGCCGCGGTGTTCTTCATCCCGAGCTTCCTCAGCGGCGCGACCCGCCTCGGGCTGGGCATCGGCATCGCCACCTTCACCCTCATCGTCGTCGGCGGCGCGCTCTACACCTGCGGCGGTGCGGTCTACGGCTTCCAGCGCCCCAACCCGTCGCCGCGCTGGTTCGGGTTCCACGAGGTGTTCCACACGTTCACCGTGCTCGCCTTCGTCGCCCACTACGTCGGCGTCTCGCTCGCGACCTACTCCCTGCGCTGACCCCTGCGCCGACTCCTGCGCCCGCCGCACCCGGGGACGACGTCATACGGACGGTGCCTCCCCCACCGCTGAGCGGTGATGACGGCCTGCAGGTGGCCCGGCCGGCTGCGCGAGAGCCGGGCCGGCGTCACGCCCGCAGCGCGGCCGCCAGCGCGTCGACGTCCGTGACCGGGCGGTCGCACACCATGCCGCGGCAGACGTACGCCGCCGGGCGGCCGTCCACCTCGGTCCGGCCGGCCAGCAGCGGGATGCCGCCGGTCGGTCCGTCC
>JABFXA010000194.1 GCA_013361955.1 Nocardioidaceae bacterium | reverse complement strand
TGTAGGGGTGCGGGTCGGTGTACGGGTGCGGGTCGGTGGACGGCGTGGGCTGGATGTCGCGGGTGCTCGCCGGGTGCTCCAGCCCGACGTCCCGGCGACGCGGGCCGCTGCCGACGCGCAACCGGTAGGTCTGCAGGAGGCGCCAGGCGTCCACCGGCGCGAAGACGCGCGGCGGCCGCTCCGGGTCGGGCTCGAGCGCGACGCGCTCCACCCAGACGTCCTCGAGCTCCTGGGTGGTCTTCGCGTCGAGGCCGGCCTTCGCGATCAGGTCGCGGTCGAGGTGGTCGGCGCGTCGCTGGTGGAGTCGGAACCCGGCCTCACGGGCCACCTCGCGCAGCGTCCGCCAGGTGACGTCGTGGCGTCCGCGGACGAGCAGGCTGTCGACCACGAAGCCGGTCGGCTGCGGCTCGACCTCGCCGCTGACCTGGAAGGCGGACCGGGGATCGAGCATGCGTGGCGTGAAGGACGCCTTCCGCCGGTCGACCGACGCGGTCACCCGCGCACGCGGGGATCCCGCCGGCGTCTCCTCTGACTCCATCCTGAGTCCCTCTCGTCTCTGGAACCGCGCCGCGCGGACCCCCGGCAGAGCATATTGACGCAGAACCTGCTCCGGAACGTTCGAGCGGAACGGGCATCGGAGGAGCCGCCCGGCGTCGCCCCCTCGCCGGGCGGCTCCACCGCCCCCGCTCCTGCTCGACGGCCGGGTCGACCCCTGTGCGATCCGGCCGCTGTGAGTGGCGCCCCCCTGCCACTCACCCCACGAAGAGCCGGGCGCCGGACGCCTGATACCTGCCGTCGTGAACTTTTTCTCCGGGCCGGGAACGCGAACGGCCCCGGTCGGGGACCGGGGCCGTTCGAGGTGGCGGAGGTGGAGGGATTTGAACCCTCGATGGGGTTGTAGCCCCAAACCCGCTTAGCAGGCGGGCGCCATAGACCGGACTAGGCGACACCTCCGTGCCGTCACCGCAGGGCGGGACAGCCTGCACAGGGTATCGGGCGGGTGCCGGGCCGGGCCAATCGCCACGACCGGGTCAGGGGCGGCGCAGCGGCCGGTACCCGTGGCCCCGGTTCAGGTGCTGCTGGAGGTCGCGCACGAACGCGTCGCGGCCGCCGGCGAGGGCGTCCACGGGCAGGGTCGTCGAGCGGCCGTCGCGCAGCCGCAGCACCACGCAGCGCGCCCCCGCGAGCTCGGTCGCCACCACGTCCTCGACCTCGGTCCACCGGGCCCGGCGTACGCCGGCGCCCCGGACCAGGCGCACCCGGTAGCCGGTCTCGTCGAAGCGCACCACCTCGGCCCGGCGTACGGCGGCGACGCCGGCGAGCACCGCCAGGAGCAGCAGCAGCCCCACCAGCAGCACGGCCGGGGGTGCCGACAGGAGGGCGACGGCGAGCACCAGCAGGGCGAGGACCAGACCGGAGGCGCCCAGGACGCTGCGGAGCAGCCGCACGATGAGGGCGCTGCTGAACCGGTATCCCGACGAAACGGTGCTCACCCACCGATTGAACCGAAAGCCTTGCGGGCCCGCCAAATGCGCGAGGCCCGAGGGGGACGTGGCTCTTGTCACCGGGCTGTAACGGGGGTCACACTCGTAAGTCCTCGAGAGTCCCACCCTGGCGGCGGAGGTGGTGGCGGTGACCGGTCTCGAGCACGCGATCATCGGGTTGCAGCAAGCCCTCGACACCCCTCGGCGGCACCACGTGTGGCGCTGGCTGGTGCGACATCGGATGGCCGGCGTCCGCGACGCCCTGGTCCGCGAGGGAGCACAGGACGGCAGCCACGACGGTGCCGACGCCTGGCTCGCCTCCCGCGAGATCGGGCTGCTCCGCGACCGCAACGCGCTGCTCGGCCGGCTCGCGGTGCTCGGGCCGCAGGTGCTCGAGGAGCCCGACGTGGAGACGGTGCGCGGCGACCTGGTGCGGCTGGTGGCCGACCTCGAGCGGCACCGCCAGAAGCTCAACGACCTCGTCTACGACTCGGTGTCGCTGGAGCTCGGCGGCTCCGAGTAGGTCGGCGGCAGAGGGGGCGGGATTCGAACCCGCGGCTGACATCTCTGCCAGCGACCGCTTTCAAGGCGGTTCCGATCGGCCACTCCGGCACCCCTCCGTGCGCACGGCTGTGCCGCGCCACGGAGCGGAGTCTAGAGGTCGATGCTCACCAGCACGTCGCCCTCCTGGACGACGTCGCCCTCGCCGACCTTGACGGCGGTGACGGTGCCCGCGTGCTCGGCCAGCACCGGGATCTCCATCTTCATCGACTCCAGCAGCACGACCGTGTCGCCGACCGCGACGGCGTCGCCGGGCGCCACGGCGACCTTGATCACGTTGGCGACCATCTCCGCGAGGACGTCCGCACTGGCTTCACGAGGCATGGCGTGGACGGTACTCCTCGGGCGCGCTCAGAGCAGGGCGTGGGTACGGCCGGGTTCGGGCCGGTGCGCGGAGGCCTCCTCCAGGCGCCGGGCCCGGCGGCCGCGGGCGCCGGAGAGGAACCGGTCGGCCCGGATCACCAGGTAGCCCAGCACCAGCCCGCCGACCAGGGAGTACGCCGTGGCCTGGGCCGCCTCGAGCAGCGGCATCCGCGGGTCGAGCAGCGAGACCGCGACCACGGAGAGGCCGGCGGCGCCGAACGCGGTGCCCCACCAGCCCTGCCGCCGGCGGGCCCGCGTCGAGACGCCCCAGGCGAGGGCCGGGATGCCGAGCAGGAACTCGGTGGGCCGCGGGACCGCGCTCAGGATGTCGCGCATCGCCCCGGTGGCGTCGGCGAACGCGTGCCGCACCTCGGGCGACCCCCAGCGGGTCAGCGCCTCGGTGTAGGCGAGCGAGAGCGCGAGCAGCCCGACGCCGATGACCAGCATCACCACCCCGCGCCGGCCCAGGCCGTGCAGGCCCGCGGCGAGCCGGTAGGCCAGCGCCAGCGCGAGCAGCAGCGACAGCCCGAGCACCAGGTAGCCCGCGCGCTCGGGCTCGACGTGGGCGTCGTAGGCCTCCACCGCGAACGCGGTGAGCACGCCGACGAAGGTGGCGACCAGGCACTCGCGGACGACGGCGGGGAACCGCGGGGCGGGCACGGTCACCATCACGCCGAGCACCGACCCGACGACGGCCGTGCTCACCGCGACGGCCGCGACCAGCACCGGCAGGTCCGAGACGACGGCCCCGGCGGACAGCACGGCCGCCGCGAGCGCGACCAGGAGCGGTCGGCCGCCGGTGCGCACGGCGAGCGCGAACGACAACGTGGTGGTGAGCGTGACGGCGCCGGACACCGGCACCCAGGCGGGCGCCGCGTCATACGGCAGCCAGGGCAGCGCGACGGCCGCCGCGCCGGCGACGGTCAGCACCGTCCACAGCAGCCGGACCAGCCACCGGGTCAGGCGACGGGTCCGGGGCGGCTTGGGCGGCGGGGTGGGCTCGGGGGTCTCGTGGGC
>JABFXA010000341.1 GCA_013361955.1 Nocardioidaceae bacterium | reverse complement strand
ACCTGCTCGAGGACGGACTTGGGGGCGGCCGAGCGGCCGTGACACCATCGGCCGCATGGACGCGATCACCCACCCGCCGGCTCCGTTGAACGAGCCGAACCTCACCTACGCCCCGGGCACCCTCGAGCGGGCGGAGCTGGAGCTGGAGCTGAAGCGGCAGGAGGACCAGCAGGTCGACCTGACCGCCACGATCGGCGGCACCAAGAAGATGGGTGGTGGCGCCGAGGTCCCGGTCGTCCAGCCGCACGACCACCAGCACGTGCTCGGCGTGCTCAAGCACGCCAGCAAGACCGACGCCCGGGCCGCCGTGCAGGCGGCGCAGGCCGCGGCGCCGGGGTGGCGGGCGCTCCCGTTCGACGAGCGCGCCGCGATCATCCTCAAGGCCGCGGACCTGCTCGCCGGCCCCTGGCGGCAGCGGCTCAACGCCGCCACGATGCTCGGCCAGTCGAAGACCGCCTTCCAGGCCGAGATCGACTCGGCGTGCGAGCTGATCGACTTCTGGCGCTTCAACGTGCACTACGCGCGGCAGATCCTCGCCGAGCAGCCGATCCGCAACGCACGGGGCGTGTGGAACCGCACCGACCACCGGCCGCTCGAGGGCTTCGTCTACGCGATCACCCCGTTCAACTTCACCGCGATCGCCGGCAACCTGCCCACCGCCCCGGCGCTGATGGGCAACACGGTGATCTGGAAGCCGTCGCCGACCCAGCAGCTCGCCGCGCACGTGACGATGGAGCTGCTCGAGGAGGCCGGGCTGCCGCCGGGCGTGATCAACATGCTCCCGGGCGACGGCCTCGACGTCTCCGACGTGGTGCTCAACCACCCCGACCTGGCCGGCATCCACTTCACCGGCTCCACGCCGACGTTCCAGCACCTGTGGTCGACGGTCGGCGCGAACATCACGAAGTACCGCTCCTACCCGCGCATCGTCGGCGAGACCGGCGGCAAGGACTTCGTCGTCGCGCACGCGTCGGCCGACCCCGACGTGCTCCGGGTGGCGCTGCTGCGCGGTGCGTTCGAGTTCCAGGGCCAGAAGTGCTCGGCGGCCTCGCGGGCGTACGTCGCGAAGTCGGTGTGGAAGAAGGTGCGCGACCCGTTCCTCTCCGAGGTGGAGGCGATGAAGGTCGGCGACGTCACCGACTTCTCCAACTTCATGGGCGCCGTCATCGACGACCGCGCGTTCGCCAAGCACAAGAAGGCGATCACCCGCGCCAAGCGCAGCAAGACCCTCGACGTCGTCGCCGGCGGCCAGCTCGACGACTCGGTCGGCTACTTCGTGCGGCCGACGGTGGTCGAGGGCGGCGACCCGACGGACCAGATGTTCAGCACCGAGTACTTCGGACCGATCCTCGCCGTGCACGTCTACGACGACGGCGACTACGAGGACGTCGTCACGCAGATGGAGTCGATCGCGCCGTACGCGCTCACCGGGGCCGTGGTGGCGCAGGACCGCGAGGCGATCGCCTGGACGTCGGAGGCGCTGCGGTTCGCCGCCGGCAACTTCTACGTCAACGACAAGCCCACCGGCGCGGTCGTCGGGCAGCAGCCCTTCGGCGGCGCCCGCGGCTCCGGGACCAACGACAAGGCCGGCGCTCCGCAGAACCTGATGCGGTGGACCTCCTCGCGCTCGATCAAGGAGACCTTCGACCCGCCGAAGGACTACCGCTACCCCTTCATGAACCTCGAGTGATGATCGACCCGGTCGCCCTGCACCTGGGCGCCCTGCACCCGTACGAACGGCTCGTCGTGCTGCTCATCGCCTTCGGGCCGTTCGTGGTGCTCGCGTTCGTGGTCCGCGCGCAGCGGCGCCGGGCGATCGCGGAGGAGGAGGCGGAGGGACCGCCGAGCCGCTAGCGCGCCAGGTACTTGCGGCCGACCCGCTCCTCGGCCTTCAGCGCCGAGCGGAGCAGGTCGCCGATCAGCGCCTCGAGCTTGCCGCCGACCAGCGGGATGCTCACCTTGATCTCGCCCTGGACGGTCTCGGTGGTGCCGCCGCCGGTGCCCGCGAGCGCGATGCTGCCCTTCATCTGACCGGGCTTGCCGGGGATCTCCACCAGCAGCGAGGCGGCGGTGCCGTCGGCCCACTGCTCGTGCTGGACGATGTTGATCTCGTCGCCGACGAACTTCTTCGCGAACGACGGGATCCCCTTCGCCGGCTGGGTCTGGTCGACCTTCACGCGCATCGCGTCGCCGTCGGGGTCGATCCGCACCTCCTTGCGGACCGCGCTCATCGCGTCGCACACCTCCTCCCGGAAGGCGGGGTCGGCCAGCATCGCGCGTACGGCCTCGGGCGGGGCGTCGTAGGTCATGTCGTGGCTGAACTTCACGCGAGCCATCATGGCGGATCGCGTCGCGGGCCGGGGATACGCTCCCGGTGTGGCGAGCGACGAGTGGTCAGGTGAGTGGGGGACCGGCACGGCCGAGGACGTGCAGTTCGGCGAGCAGGGGGCGCGGCTGACGTACGGCAGCTACCTCCAGCTCGAGCGGCTGCTGGCCTCCCAGCAGCTCGAGTCGCGGCCGCCGGCGCACGACGAGCTTCTGTTCATCACCATCCACCAGGTCTACGAGCTCTGGTTCCAGCAGCTGCTGCACGAGGCGACCGCCGCGCGCGACGCGATGCTCGAGGGCGCCCCGGGCGGCGACCGCACCTGGTGGGCTCAGCACCTGCTGCAGCGCATGCACGTGGTCGAGCGGGTGCTGGTGCAGCAGGTCGACGTGCTGGAGACGATGACCCCGCAGGACTTCCTGCAGTTCCGGCAGACCCTCGCGCCGGCCAGCGGCTTCCAGTCGGTGCAGTACCGCGAGCTGGAGTTCCTCTCGGGCGCCAAGGACCCGTCGTTCGTCCGCCGGTTCCGCGGCCTCACCGACCACGAGCGGGCCCGGCTGCAGCGCCGCCTCGACGAGCCGACGCTGTGGGACGCGTTCCTGCACGTGCTGGAGACCCGCGGCCTGCCGGTCGGCGACGACGAGCAGGTCACCGACTCGGTGCGCCGCGCCGCGCACGACCGGCAGACCTACGCCGACGTCTGGGCGCTGGCCGAGGCGCTGCTGCAGCACGACGAGCTCGCCGCGGCCTGGCGGGCCCGGCACGTGGTGATGGTGGAGCGGATGATCGGCACCAAGACCGGCACCGGCGGGTCGTCCGGCGCGGCCTACCTCCGCAGCCGTCTCGACCTGCGCTACTACCCGCTGCTGTGGCAGCTCCGGTCGGTGCTCTGAGCGGTCTCGGGACCGAGACACGCCAGGGGTCACCCCCGGTGGAGCCGGGCATCGCGAGGTCCTAGTCTCGGCCGTGACGGCACAACGCCGTGTCGTCGGGAGCGACAGAGGCTGATGCTGCGTGGGTACGACGCTGGACGAGACCACGGCCAGGCGCGACGACCTGGTCGAACGAGCCGCCGAGTTCGCGGCCGGTCGCAAGGGCAGCGGCGGTCCGCCCGGAGAGCGGTCCGCCCAGCTGGTCCGCTACTACTACCGGCACGTCGCCCCCGAGGACGTCGCCGACCGCAGCGAGGTCGACCTGTATGGCGCCGCGATGAGCCAGTACAAGCTCGCGTCGTACCGCCCGCAGGGCACCGCGAACATCCGGGTGTTCACGCCCACGGTCGGCGAGCACGGCTGGTCCGCCGGCGGGCACACCGTCGTCGAGGTGGTCACCGACGACATGCCGTTCCTCGTCGACTCCGTGACCATGGAGCTCAACGAGCAGAACCGCGAGGTGCTCGTCGTCGTGCACCCGCAGGTGCTGGTGCGGCGCGACATCACCGGACAGCTGCACGAGGTGTACGCCGAGGACGACCCGGAGGTCGGCCGGGCCGACAACGGCGAGCTCGGGCACGACGTGTTCCGCGAGTCGTGGATGCACATCGAGATCGGCCGCGAGTCCAGCGCCGCCTCCCGCGAGGACATCGAGCGCTCGCTGACCAAGGTGCTGCTCGACGTGCGCGAGGCCGTCGAGGACTGGCCCAAGATGCACGCCCGGGCGCTGGAGATCATCGACGAGCTCGACGACAACCCGCCGCCGCTGCCGGCGGAGGAGATCGAGGAGGGCAAGGCGCTGCTGCGCTGGCTCTCCGACGAGCACTTCACCTTCCTCGGCTATCGGGAGTACCACCTCGAGCAGGCCGGCGACGACCCGGACGACCCCAACGACGTCGCGCTGCGCGCGGTCCCGGGCACCGGCTTCGGCATCCTGCGCTCCGACCAGGACATGTCCACGTCGTTCGGCAAGCTGCCGCCGCTGGTGCGGGCAAAGGCCCGGGAGAAGACCCTGCTGGTGCTCGCCAAGGCCAACTCCAAGGCCACCGTGCACCGCCCGGTCTACCTCGACTACGTCGGCATCAAGACGTTCGACGAGCACGGCGAGGTCAACGGCGAGCGGCGGTTCCTCGGGCTGTTCTCGTCGGCGGCGTACACCGAGTCGCTGACCCGGATCCCGGTGATCCGGGTGAAGGCCAAGCAGGTCATCGACCGCTCCGGGTTCGCGCCGCTGAGCCACACCGGCAAGGCGCTGATGGACGTCCTGGAGACGTACCCGCGCGACGAGCTGTTCCAGACCCCGATCGACGAGCTGGTGCCGATCGCCGAGGCGGTGCTGCACACCCGCGAGCGCCGGCAGGTCCGGCTGTTCGTGCGCCGCGACACCTACGGGCGCTACCTGTCCTGCCTGGTCTACCTGCCTCGCGACCGCTACACGACCGCGGTCCGTGAGCGGATCGCCGGCATCCTCAAGCGCGAGCTCGGCGGCGACTCGCTGGAGTACACCGCGCGGGTCAGCGAGTCGATGCTCGCCCGGCTGCACTTCGTGGTCCGGCCGAGGCCGGGGGAGACGATCCGCGAGTTCGACCCGGTGGCGCTCGAGCACCGGCTCGCCGAGGCGGCCCGGTCCTGGCGCGACGACTTCGTGTCGGCCGCGCACGCGGAGTACGGCGAGGAGGAGGGCGCGCTGCTGTCGCGCCGCTACGCCGACGCCTTCCCGGAGGCCTACAAGGAGGACTACCCGCCGCGCACCGGCGCCGTCGACCTGGGCCGGCTCGAGGGCATCCCCGACGACGGCGGGCTCGACCTGTCCTTCTACCAGCAGCTCGACGCGGCGCCCCACGAGGCGCGGCTGAAGATCTTCCGCGTCGGCAGCCCGCTGTCGCTCAGCGAGGTGCTGCCGATCCTGTCGTCGATGGGCGTCGAGGTGGTCGACGAGCGCCCCTACGCGCTCGACGGGCAGCCGCAGGAGTCGTTCATCTACGACTTCGGGCTGCGCTACTCCCGGCCGCTGCCGGAGGGCAGCCGCGAGCTGTTCCAGGACGCCGTCAACGCGGTCTGGGAGGGCGACAACGAGATCGACGGGTTCAACGCCCTGGTGCTCGCCGCCGGCCTCACCTGGCGGCAGGCCACCCTGCTGCGCGCGTACGCGAAGTACATGCGGCAGGGCGGCACGCCGTTCGCGCAGGACTACATCGAGGACGCGCTGCAGCAGAACGTCGACATCACCCGGCTGCTGGTGCGGCTGTTCGAGGCGCGCTTCGACCCGGGCCGCAACGGCAGCCTGGCCGCCGACGCCGAGGCCCGCACCGCGAAGACGGCGGAGATCGAGGGCCGGATCAGCCACGCCCTCGACGACGTCGCCAGCCTCGACCACGACCGGATCCTGCGGTCGTACCTGACGGTGATCCGGGCGACGCTGCGGACGAACTACTTCCAGACCACCGGTGAGGGGCTGACGAAGTCCTACATCTCGTTGAAGCTGCAGCCCGACGAGATCCCGGACCTGCCGCAGCCGCGGCCGCGGTTCGAGATCTTCGTGTACTCGCCGCGCGTGGAGGGGGTGCACCTGCGGTTCGGCCCGGTGGCGCGTGGGGGGTTGCGGTGGTCCGACCGTCGTGACGACTTCCGCACCGAGATCCTGGGCCTGGTGAAGGCGCAGATGGTGAAGAACACGGTGATCGTGCCGGTGGGCGCGAAGGGCGGGTTCTTCGCCAAGCAGCTGCCCGACCCGGGTGACCGGGAGGCGTGGATGGCCGAGGGGATCACCTGCTACAAGACGTTCATCTCCGGGCTGCTGGACATCACCGACAACCTGGTGGGCACGGAGAACGTGCCGCCGCCGCGGGTGGTCCGCCACGACGGCGACGACTCCTACCTGGTGGTGGCCGCCGACAAGGGCACCGCGACGTTCTCCGACATCGCCAACCAGGTGGCCAAGGACTACGGCTTCTGGCTGGGTGACGCGTTCGCCTCCGGCGGGTCGGTGGGCTATGACCACAAGGCGATGGGGATCACCGCCCGGGGCGCGTGGGAGTCGGTGCGGCGGCACTTCCGGGAGATGGGGGTGGACTGCCAGGCCGAGGACTTCACCTGTGTCGGGATCGGCGACATGTCCGGTGACGTGTTCGGCAACGGGATGCTGCTCTCGGAGCACATCCGGCTGGTCGCGGCGTTCGACCACCGCGACATCTTCTTGGACCCGGACCCGGACGCAGCCACCTCCTACGCCGAGCGGCGGCGGCTGTTCGACCTGCCCCGCTCGTCGTGGCAGGACTACGACCGCTCGCTGATCAGCAGCGGCGGCGGGATCTACTCCCGGGCCGCGAAGTCGATCCCGCTCAGCCCCGAGGTCCGCAAGGCTCTGTCGCTGTCGGACGGCACCTCCTCGATGACCCCGGCCGAGCTGATGCGGGCGATCCTGCTCGCCGACGTCGACCTGCTCTGGAACGGCGGCATCGGCACCTACGTCAAGGCCACCGCCGAGACAGACGCGCAGGTCGGCGACAAGGCCAACGACCCGATCCGGGTCGACGGCCACCACCTGCGGGCCCGCTGCGTCGGCGAGGGCGGCAACCTCGGCCTCACCCAACGCGGCCGCATCGAGTACGCCCGCAAGGGCGGCCGGATCAACACCGACTTCATCGACAACTCCGCCGGCGTGGACACCTCCGACCACGAGGTCAACATCAAGATCCTCCTCGACCGCGTGGTCGCCAACGGCGACCTCACCGGCAAGCAACGCAACGACCTGCTCGCGTCCATGACCGACGAGGTCGGCACCCTCGTGCTGCGCGACAACTACGAGCAGAACATCGCGCTCGCCAACGCCACCGCACAGGCACCGCAGCTGATGCACGTCCACGAGGACTGGATCCGTCGGCTCGAGCGGCAGGGCCTGCTCGACCGCGAGCTGGAGGCGCTGCCCACGCGCAAGGCGGTCGCGTCGCGGATCGAGCACCGGCACGGCCTCAGCGCGCCGGAGCTGTCGGTGCTGATGGCCTACACGAAGATCGTGCTCGCCGACGAGCTGCTCGGCACCGACATCGCCGACGACCCGTTCCTGCGCAGCGACCTCTACGGGTACTTCCCGTCGAACATGCGGCAGACCTACCGCAACCAGATGGAGAGCCACCCGCTGCGCCGCGAGATCATCGTGACCCAGGTCGTCAACGACCTGGTGAACGGCGCCGGGATGACCTTCTTCCACCGGCTGTCGGAGGAGACCGCAGCGTCGGCCGACGAGCTGGTGCGGGCGAACTTCGTGGCCCGGGAGATCTTCGGGTCGCGGGCGCTGATCGACGAGATCAACTCCTACGACAACAGGATCGACGCGGGCGTGCAGACCCGGATGCGCCTGGAGATGCGCACCCTGGTCGAGCGCGCGTCGCGGTGGCTGATCAACAACCGCCGGCCGCCGATGGACAGCGAGGGCACCGTCGACTACTTCGGCGTCGTCGCCCAGCAGGTCATCGCCGACCTGCCGGAGATCCTCACCGGTCGCGAGCTGGCGGCGTTCGAGTCGCGACGCGACGGCCTCGTCGACCGGGGCGTTCCCGAGGACCTCGCGGTGCGCGTGGCCGCGCTGCCACCGGCGTACATGGTGCTGAACATCGTGGAGATCGCCCGCCGCGACGAGATCGAGCCGCACGAGGTGGCCCGCGTGCACTTCGCGCTCGGTGAGCGGCTCGGCCTGTCCGCGCTGGTCGCGCGGATCCTGGCGCTGCCGCGCGACGACCGCTGGCAGACGATGGCGCGCGCCGCGCTCCGCGACGACCTGCACACCGTGCACGCGCAGCTGACCGCGCAGGTGCTCGCCAAGACCGAGAGCGAGCGGCCGGTGCCGGTGCGCATCGCGGACTGGGAGGAGGGCGACTCCGTCGTCGTCTCCCGCGCGGTGCGGACCCTCGACGAGATCTGCGCGGAGGACCAGGCCGACCTGGCCCGGCTCTCCGTCGGGCTCCGGGTGGTGCGCACACTATTGTCGACCCCGTGAGTTCCGGAAACGGGGGGCCTGCCATCTCGGTGCGCGGGCTGCGGAAGGCGTACGGCGACCTCGCGGCCGTCGACGACGTGTCGTTCGACGTGGCGACCGGGGAGTTCTTCGGGATCCTCGGGCCGAACGGCGCCGGCAAGACCACCACGCTGGAGATGGTCGAGGGGCTGCGCCGCCCCGACGCCGGCGACGTACACCTCCTCGGGGAGCCGACCTGGCCGCGCAACCCGCGGCTGCTGCCCCGGATCGGCGTGCAGCTGCAGGCGTCCGCGTTCTTCGAGCGGCTCACCGCGCGCGAGCAGATCCACACCTTCGCCGCGCTGTACGGCGTACCACCCGGCCAGGCCGACGACTGGCTCGAGCGGGTCGGCCTCACCGACAAGGCCGGCAGCCGCACGGAGGCGCTGTCCGGCGGCCAGAAGCAGCGGCTCGCGATCGCCTGCGCGCTCGTGCACGAGCCGGAGGTGGTGTTCCTCGACGAGCCCACTGCGGCGCTCGACCCGCAGGCCCGGCGCAACCTCTGGGACCTGCTGCGCTCGCTCAACGAGGCCGGCCGCACCGTCGTGCTGACGACCCACTACATGGACGAGGCGGAGGCGCTCTGCGACCGGGTCGCGATCATGGACCACGGCAAGGTGCTGCAGCTCGACTCGCCCTCGGCGCTGGTGCGCGGGCTCGACGCCCCGGTGCGGATCTTCGTGTCCCCGCACCTGGTCACCGCCGACGACGCGCGGGCCGTCGCCGGCGTCGACGCGGTCACCGACGACGGCACCTCCACCGTGCTCTCCACCCGCAGCCCGTCGGCGGTGCTCACCCGCCTCGCCGAGCTGAACGCGCTCGAGGGCCTGCAGGTCAAGGCCGCCACCCTCGAGGACGTCTTCCTGGACCTCACCGGCCGTGAGTACCGGGCGTGATGGACGACGTGTTCCTCCAGGGCGGCCCGCCTGGTTTCGGGGCACGCCCCAGGGGGCTCGCGCCTCAACCAGCGAAGAGGGGAGGCTGACCGGTGACCGGGTTCCGCGCCATCGCGGTCGCGATCGTGAAGGGCTTCGTGCGCGACAAGATGTCGCTGTTCTTCGCGCTGGTGTTCCCGCTGATGTTCCTGGTGCTGTTCGGCGGCATCTTCAACTTCGCGAGCAGCCCGAAGATCACCATGGTCGTGGTCGGCCAGGTGCCGCTGTTCGACAACCTCCCCGACGGCGCGCGGCAGGCGTTCGACGACTCCTTCGAGGTGACCCGGTCGCGCGACGCCGACCGGGCCGTCGCCGAGGTGCGCAAGGGCGACGCCGACGTGGCCGTGCAGATGCGCGGCAACACCGTGGTCGCGCACTACACGCAGGCCGACCAGACCAAGGCCGCGGTCACCCGGGGCACCCTCAACGCGTTCGTCGACGGTGCGAACCAGGCCGCGTCCGGCACCCCGCCGCGGTACCGCCTCGACGCGGTCCGGGTCGAGGACCAGTCGCTCAAGGCGATCCAGTTCGTGACCCCCGGCCTGCTCGGCTGGGCGGTCGCGATGAGTGCCGCGTTCGGGGCCGCGGCCACCCTGCAGGGCTGGCGCAACAGCAAGCTGCTGCGCCGGCTGCAGCTCTCGCCGGTCCCGACCAGGTCGGTGGTGGCGGCCCGGGTGGTGGTCACCGTGCTGGTCGCGCTGGTGCAGATGGCGATCTTCCTGGGGCTGGGGCTGGTGGCGTTCGGCCTGCAGCTGACCGGCTCCTGGTGGATGGGCGTCCCGCTGCTCGTCGCCGGCACGATGGCGTTCATGTCGCTCGGGCTGCTCGCCGGCGCGATCGCGAAGACCCAGGAGGGTGCGGTCAACCTGGCGAACTTCTTCGTGCTGCCGATGGCGTTCCTGTCCGGCTCGTTCTTCCCGCTCGACGGTGCACCCCCCTGGCTGCAGGCCACCTCCCTGGCGCTGCCGCTGCGGCACCTGAACGACGGGATGCTCGACGTGCTCGTGCGCGGACAGGGCCCCACCGCCGCGATCGTGCCGATGCTGATCCTGCTCGGCTTCGCCGCGGTGGTGACGCTCGTCGCCGTCCGGCTGTTCCGCTGGGAGGACTGAGCACCCGGGGTTGTCGCCGTACGTCGCTAGGGCAGACTCGGCCCCATGAGCGACGCGCTGACACCCGCGGAACGGTCCGTCGTCGGCCACCTCGACGAGGCCGCCCTGGTCGACTCGCTGATGGAGCTGGTGCGCATCCCCAGCATGGGCGGGACCGACGCCGAGATCGACGTGCAGGAGACCGCGGCCACGATGCTGCGCGACCTCGGCACCGACGTGGACCGCTGGGACGTCGACCTGCCGGAGCTTGCTGCCGACCCGCTGTTCCCGGGCGTCGAGGTGGAGCGCGCCCAGGCGGTCGGCGTGGTCGGCACCGTGGACAGCCACGAGCGCGACTCGATGCCCGCGCTGGTGCTGCAGGGTCACCTCGACGTGGTGCCGCCGGGCGACCCGCTCAACTGGCTCGGCTCCGACCCCTTCTCCGCCGAGATCCGCGACGGCGCGCTCTACGGTCGCGGCGCGTGTGACATGAAGGCGGGTGCGGCGGCGAACCTCGCCGTGGTGCGCACGCTGGCCGCCGCCGGCGTACGGCTGGAGCGACCGCTCGCCGTGCACTGCGTGGTCGGCGAGGAGGACGGCGGACTCGGCGCCTTCGCCACCCTCCGCCGCGGGCACATCGGCGAGGCCGCGGTGATCACCGAGCCGACCAGCGCGCAGATCCTCACCGCGACGGCGGGCGCACTGACCTTCCGCATCGAGGTCGCCGGTCGGTCCGCGCACGGCAGCATGCGCACGGAGGGGGTGAGCGCGTTCGAGGCGTTCCTGCCGATCCACGCGGCGCTGATGGGCTTCGAGGCCGAGCGCAACCGCGACCCCGACCCGCTGTTCGTCGGATCGGTGCCGTACGCGCTGTCCTTCGGCATCGTGCAGGCCGGCGAGTGGTCCAGCAACGTGCCCGACCGGCTCGTCGCCGAGGGGCGGTTCGGCGTGCAGATCGACGAGGACCCCCGGCTCGCGCGGGCCCGGTTCGAGGACGTGGTCAACGAGGTCGCGGTGAAGGACCCGTGGCTGCGCGAGAACCGCCCGCTGGTCACCTGGCCGGGCGGGCAGTTCTCCCCGGGGCGCACCGACGCCGACCACCCACTGGTCGGGGAGATGACCGCGGCGGTCACCGCCACCGGCGGCACCGCGCCGCCGCTGGCGGCCGGCGTGTACGGCAGCGACCTGCGGCTCTACACCGGCATCGGTGGCATCCCCACGCTGCACTACGGTCCGGGCGACATCGCCGACGCGCACGCCCCGCTGGAGAAGGTGTCCATCGAGCAGCTGGTCGAGGTGACCCGGTCGCTGGTCGTGCTCACCCTCCGCCGGTGCGGGGTCGCGGGATGAGCGACGACGACCTCGCCTGGGCCGGCGTCGCCGGGCAGGCGGCGGCCGTCGCGCGCGGTGAGGTGTCCTCCCGCGACCTGGTGGCCGCCACCCTCGTGCGCATCCACCGGTACGACGGGCGGCTCAACGCGTTCACGGTGGTGCTCGACGAGCAGGCGCTGGCCGAGGCCGCGGTGCGCGACGGTCAGCGCGGCGACCGCGGTCCGCTGCACGGCGTACCCGTGGCCATCAAGGAGGAGATCGACGTCGCCGGCCAGGTGACCACCTTCGGCGGCCGCGCGAACTCCCGGCCCGCGACCCAGGACGCCGAGGTGGTCCGCCGCCTGCGCGAGGCCGGCGCCGTCGTGGTCGGCAAGACGAACATGCCGGAGTTCGGGCAGTTCCCGTTCACCGAGTCGGTGGCGCACGGGCTGACCCGCAACCCCTGGAACACCAGCCGCACGCCCGGTGGGTCGAGCGGCGGCAGCGCGGCCGCGGTGGCCGGCGGGCTGGTGCCGTTCGCGATGGGCGGCGACGGCGGCGGCTCGATCCGGATCCCGGCGGCGTGCTGCGGGCTGTTCGGCCTCAAGCCGCAGCGCGGCCGGGTCACCAGTGCGCCGATGCCGCACCTGTGGTGGGGGCTCGGCACCGCCGGCCCGCTGACCCGCTCGGTGCTCGACAGCGCGATCGTGTACGACGTGCTGCGCGGCTCGCTGCCGGTCGACCGGTTCCGGGCCGAGGAGCCGACCACGTCGTTCGCCGCGGCCGCCGGCGCCGAGCCGCAGCCGATGCGGGTCGCCTGGTCGACCAGGGCGCCGTCCGTCGGCCAGCGGCCGCACCCGTCGCACGTGCAGGCGGTCCGCGACACCGCGGCCCTGCTCACCTCGCTCGGCCACGACGTGACCGAGGTCGACCCCGGCTACCCTGACGCCACCGCGGCGTTCCTGCCGCAGATGTGGGGCGGCATCCGCAGCGAGTTCGACCTGGTCGAGGACCCGCGCCGCCTCGAGCGTCGCACCCGGCACAGCGCCCGCCTCGGCGCATGGGCGCGCCCGGCCGTCGTGGAGCGCGCGCTCCGGCAGGGCGAGCGGGTGGCCGAGCGGGCGAACCGGGTCTTCGACGACCACGACGTGCTGCTCACCCCGGCCCTGGCCTGCCGGCCGCCCGAGGTGGGCGTCCTCGACGGCGCCGGCGCGGTGCGCGCCCTGCTCGCCTCGATGCCGATGGTCGCCTACACGGCGCTGTGGAACGTCACCGGCAACCCCGCCGCCTCCGTGCCCGCCGGGTTCGCCGACGACGGGCTGCCGCTCGCCGTCCAGCTGGTCGGCCGGCGGCACGACGAGACCACCCTGCTCACCCTGGCCGCGCAGCTCGAGCGGGCCCGGCCGTGGGCCGACACCCGGCCGGCGCTGTGAGCCTGCTGCTCACGACGCCGCGGGCGTTCCTGCGCCGGCACCTGCGGCCCTCGGCACCGTCACCGCTGGCCGGCCGCACGGTGCTGGTCACCGGTGCGTCGTCCGGCATCGGCGAGGCCACGGCGTACCTGGTCGCCGAGCGCGGCGGTGTCCCCGTCCTGGTGGCCCGGCGCGAGGACCAGCTGCAGCGCGTCGCCGCGGAGGTACGCCGGCGGGGCGGCACGGCGCACGTGCACGCCTGCGACCTCACCGACGGGTCCGCCGTCGACGCGCTGGTCGCGACACTGCTCGCCGAGCACGGCGGTGTGGACATGCTGGTGAACAACGCCGGCCGCTCGATCCGCCGCTCCATCGCGCTGTCCTACGACCGGATGCACGACTTCGAGCGCACGATGGCGATCAACTACTTCGCCCCGGTCCGGCTGATGCTCGGGCTGCTGCCGCACATGGTCGAGCAGCGGTTCGGCCACGTGGTCAACGTGCAGACCTGGGGCGTGCAGGTGAAGGCGCCGAAGTTCGCGGCGTACATCGCCTCGAAGAGCGCGCTCGACGCGTGGAGCCGGATCGCCGGCCGCGAGCTGTACGGCGACGGGGTCACGTTCACCAACGTCCGGATGTCCCTGGTCCGCACCGACATGATCGGCCCGACCGACGCCTACGCGAAGGCGCCGGCGCTGACCCCCGACCAGGCCGCGGCGACCGTCGTCCGGGCGCTCGAGGACCGGCCGGTCACGATCGACACGCTCCCCGGCCGCGTGGCCGAATGGCTGAACCTCGTCCTGCCCCGCGGCTCCGACGCGCTCCAGCACGCGCTGGCCCGGCGCTTCCCGGACAGCGAGGCGGCAGCCCGGCACAGCCGGACCGCCGCCACGTCAGGAGCCA
>JABFXA010000449.1 GCA_013361955.1 Nocardioidaceae bacterium | reverse complement strand
GCGATCACCTTCACGTTGTGCTCGATGACCACGATGGTGTTGCCGGTGGAGATCAGCCGCTCGAACAGGGCCAGCAGATGACGGATGTCGGCGGCGTGCAGGCCGCGCGTCGGCTCGTCGAAGATGAACAGGGTGCGGCTGCGGCGCTGCTTGAGCAGTTCGCCGGCCAGGTTGAGGCGCTGCGCCTCGCCACCGGAGAGGGTGGTGGTCGAGCAGCCGAGCTGCAGGTAGCCGAGTCCGAACTCGTCGAGCACGCCGAGTGCCTGGGCGACCTTGGGGTGAGTCCTGGCGTCGAACCAGCCGAGGGCGTCCTCGACGGTCATCGACAGCACGTCGTAGATGTTCCGGCCGTCCAGCCGCACCTCCAGGACGTGTTCCTGGAAGCGGCGGCCGTCGCACTCGGGGCAGACGATGAACTCGCTCTTGAACAGGGTCATCTCGATCTCGGCCAGTCCGAGTCCCTTGCAGGACTCGCATCGCCCGCCGGCCACGTTCGGGCTGAACTCACCGCGGCCCAGGCCGCGTTCGGTCGCGTCGGCACTGGCGGCGAAGGCGTCGCGGACGTGGTCGCTGATGCCGATGTAGGTGGCGAGGGTGCTCCGGCTGGAGCGGCCGATCGGACGCTGCTCGACGTGGATGACGTCGTCCAGGCCGTCGGCTCCGTCGACGCTGTCGCCGTCGGCCGGCGTGCCGGTCGCCCGCCGGGCGATGGCCCGGGAGACCGCATCGTGCAGGCCGGCCACCAGGGAGCTCTTGCCCGCGCCGGACACGCCGGAGATGCAGGTGAGCCCGCCGAGCGGGAGGTCCGCGGTGGCGTCCACGACGTTGTTGCGGGTGATGCCGCGTACCTGGAGCCACCGCGCGCCGGTGAGGTCGGGCTTGGTCCGTGACGGCCCGCCGGTCAGCATCGCGGTCGCGGTCGGGGACCCGGCGCAGTTCAGCAGGTCGTCGAACCGCCCCTCGAAGACGATCTCGCCGCCGCGGGAGCCGGCTCCGGGCCCCAGTTCGACGATCCAGTCGGCGGCCCGGATGACCGACTCGTCGTGCTCGATGACGATGACGGTGTTGCCGAGGTCCCGCAGCCGGCGCAGGGAGGTGAGGATCTTGCCGGTGTCGGCCTCGTGCAGGCCGGCGGTCGGTTCGTCCAGGACGTACATGACCCCGGTCAGGTCGCTGGCCAGGTGCTGCGCCAGCAGCAGTCGCTGCAGCTCGCCGCCGGAGAGGGTGGGCACCGGCCGCCGTAGCTGGAGGTGGCCCAGGCCGACGTCGTCGATGTTGGCGCTCTGCTTGACGATGGCGGAGGCGAGTTCACGCACCTGGGGCGGCAGGTCGCCGGCGGTGAGCGCGTCGCGCAACCGGACGATGGAGTGGGCGAGTTCGTCGCTCTGGAAGTCGTGGAAGGTGTGTCCGGCGACCGTCGCCCTGAGCGACTCGGGCCGCAGCCTTCCTCCCTCGCAGGCGGAGCAGGTCTCCCGTCCGAGGTAGTTGGCGAAGGCGTTCTTGCGGGCGGCCGTCGAGGCGTTCTTGTAGGCGCGCTCCAGGAAGCCGAGGATGCCCTCGAACCGGAAGTCGTTGGTGACCTTGCGGATCTTGAGGGTGTACACGGTGTCCGAGCCGTGCAGCACCCGTTCGGTCTGTTCCGGGTTCAGCTTCTCGAAGGGCAGGCCGAGGTCCAGGCCGGTGTCCGCGGCCATCGCCTCGAAGGCCTTGCGCATGTTGGGCACGGCGAACGTGCCGGGATCGGCGCCGTCCCAGATCTCGGTGAGCGTCTTGGAGCGGTCCGGGATGATCTTGTCCAGGGAGAAGCCGACGAGTTCGCCGATGCCGTCGCACGCGAGGCACTTGCCCTCCTTGCGGTTGGGGCTGAAGTGCTTGGCGGTGTGCGGTTCGGCGAAGCAGCCGCAGTCGTCGCAGAACAGGTCCGCGTCGGTGGGGCCGAGACAGGCCGGGCAGACCGGCCGCGAACCGGCCCCGAACAGCAGCCGGTACAGCCCGTCCAGCCCGGTGAGGGTGCCCACCGTCGAGCGGGGGTTGGAGGAGCCGCCGTCGCGCTGGCGCAGGGCCACCGGCGGCTGCGTCCCCGCGATCCGGTCGAACTGGTAGTCACCGTCGCCCATGTCGAGGGACTTGCTGGACAGCGCACCCAGGTACAGCGTCTTCGAGTGTTCGAAGAGGGTGTCGATGACCAGGGACGACTTGCCCGACCCCGAGACGCCCGCGGCGACGACCAACTGCCCCTTGGGGAAGGAGACGTCGACCGAGCGCAGGTTGTGGGTGGTGACGCCTTCGAGTCGAATACGGTCGAGGCTCATGTCCGCTCGCTCCGCCCTTCCACCAGTTTTCGGGCCTGCGTCTCGCAGTGCTCCAGATCGGGATAGCGGGCGTAGAGCATGGAGCGGACCCGGGCGGGGTCACCGCGGTTCCACGTCTCGTAGAGCTCCTGGCGCATCCCGAAGCGGTCGACGACGAGATCGGCGGCGAGCCGGAAGAGCCGGGCCTTCTCCTCGACCCGCATGTCGCGCCCGCACAGGTAGGTGTCCAGCACCGTGCGCAGTTCGGGCGTCGCCAGATCGGCTTCCGAGGGCTGCATGATCAGGCCCGAGGCGCCGATCTGCCGGATGATCGCCGAGGCGCGGGTGGAGAAGCCGCCGGCGACGGCGTCGAGCGCGGCCGTCGAGCCGGGGGCGAGCAGGCCCGAGGGGGTGGGCCGGCTCTCGGCGTCGACGGCGGCCAGGCCGAGCCGCACGATCTCCACGTAGGAGGTGAGCTCGCCGAGCAGGTCGGTGACCTGGCGGAACTTGTCGACGCCGATCGACTGGGCCAGCAGCGAGGCGACGCCGAGCATGGTGCGCAGCCGGTGGTAGTAGCGCAGTTGGCCGGTGTAGAGCGACCACTTGTTCAGTTCCCCGAAGCCGCGGACGGCCGTTGCGGAGTCCTCCAGCAGGAAGACGCGGTCCATCGGGATGAACGCGTCGTCGAACACCAGCATGGCGTCCTGCTCGTCGTAGTGCGCGGACAGGCCGTCGGACCCGTCGGTGTAGGACCTGCGGCACAGCACGCGCAGGCCCGGCGTGGCCAGCGGGGCGGCGAACCAGCAGACGTAACTGGGGTCCTCGCGCAGGTAGTTGGCGGGCGAGAGGTAGATGAGGACCTCGTGGGCGTACGGCGCCAGGGTGGCGATCTGCTTGGCGCCGCGCACGACGATGCCGTCGGCGTCGCGCCGGACCACCCTCAGCCCCAGTTCCGGCCGCTCGGCGGGGGTCGCGGAGCGGTCGATCTGCGGGTCGCCCAGGCCGTGGGTCAGCGTGAGGTCGTGCTCGCGGCAGTGGTGGTAGTAGTTCTCCGCGTTGCGGCCGAACTCCGGGTCCACCTTGGCCAGTTCGTGCCGGAAGTCGTAGAGGCCGACGACGACGTTCGACATGAAGTCGGGCACC
>JABFXA010000278.1 GCA_013361955.1 Nocardioidaceae bacterium | reverse complement strand
CCGTCGAAGAACTCCCGCAGGAACGCCTCCGCCTCCGCCTCCGAGCGGTCCGGGGCGAACCGGTAGTTGACCGTGACGACGCACTCGTCGGGCACCACGTTGCCGGCCACGCCGCCGCGGACGAACACCGCGTTCAGCCCCTCGTGGTACTCCAGCCCGTCCACCACGGGCCGCCTGGCGTCGTACGACTCCAGGCGGCGGAGCACCTCGCCCGCCTCGTGGATGGCGTTGACCCCGCGCCAGCTGCGCGCGGAGTGGGCGCGCTCGCCGCGGGTGCGGACCTCGACGCGCATGGTGCCCTGGCAGCCGGCCTCCACCTGCGCGTTCGAAGGCTCCATCAGGATCGCGAAGTCCGCGGCGAGCAGCTGGGGGTGTGCCTCGCCGACCAGCCGCAGCCCGTTGTGGACCGCCTCGATCTCCTCGGCCTCGTAGAGGATGTAGGTCACGTCGCGCACCGGCTCGGGCACGGTGGCGGCCATCCGCAGCAGGACCGCGTCGCCGCCCTTCATGTCACAGCTGCCGAGCCCGTGGAGGAGGTCGCCGTCGGCGCGCCGCTCCAGCCGGGAGGGCAGGTTGTCGTTGACGGGCACGGTGTCGAGGTGCCCGGCGATCACCACCCGCTCGCCGCGCCCCAGGTCCGTGCGCGCGACGACGGTGTGGCCGTGGCGCGTGACGGTGAGGTGGGGGTACGCCGCCAGCGCGGCCTCGACCGCGTCGGCGATCGCGCCCTCGCCGCGGCTGACCGACTCGATGTCGACCAGCTCGCGGGTCAGCGTCACGACGTCGCTCGTCAGGTCCAGGCTCACGTGCCTATCCAACCAGCCGGGCCGACACGGCCTACTGCTTGGCGACCGCCACGGTGGCCTTCTCACCGTCGCCCACGAGCACGTCGGTGGCGGGAAGGCCGTCGGGGAGGGCGTCGACCACGGAGTACGCCGCGGCGAGGGTCTCGCTCGCCACCAGCTGCTCGTGGGTGCGGGCGGCCTCCTGGACCGCGGCGGGGCCGGCGACGGTCAGCGCGATCCGGTCGGAGACCTCCAGGCCGGCGTCGCGCCGGGCCTGCTGGACGGCACGCACCAGGTCGCGGGCCAGGCCCTCGGCCGCCAGGTCGGGGGTCACGTCGGTGTCGAGCACGACGAACCCGCCGCTGCGCAGCACGCCGGTGGCCGTGCCCGCGTCGGCGGACCCGGCGACGGTCTCGAGGGCGTACTCGCCCTCCTGCAGCGCGAGCCCGCCGGCCGTCACGGTGCCGTCCTCGGCCACCGACCAGTCGCCCGACTTCGACGCCCTGATCGCGACCTGGACGTCGCGGCCGAGCCGCGGGCCGGCGGCCCGGGCGTTGACCGTGAGCCGCTGCGACACCCCGTAGGACGCCGCCTCGTCGGAGTCGACCGCGAGCAGGCGCACCGACTTGACGTTGACCTCGTCGGCGACGATCGGCTCGAAGCCGGCGAGCGCGTCGGGGTCGGGTACGACGACCGTGAGGGTCGCCAGCGGCAGCCGGGTGCGCAGGTTGCGGGCCTTGCGCAGCGCGGAGGCCGCGGAGCACACCTCCCGCACCAGGTCCATCGACGCGACCAGCCGGTCGTCCTCGGGCAGCTCCTCCACCAGCGGCCAGTCGGCCAGGTGCACCGACCGGCCACCGGTCAGCCCGCGCCAGACCTCCTCGGTGGTGAGCGGCATCAGCGGCGCGGTCAGCCGGCACACCGTCTCCAGGACGGTGTAGAGCGTGTCGAACGCGTCGGGGCTGTCGCCCCAGAACCGGTCGCGCGAGCGGCGGATGTCCCAGATCGTCAGCACGTCGAGGAACGACCGGGTCGCGTCGCACGCATCCGCGACGGCGTACTCGTCCAGCGCGGTGGTCATCGCGGCGACGTACTGCCGCAGCTTGGCCAGCACATAGCGGTCGAGCGGGTCGGTCGAGGCGGTCGACCGCGACGCGTCGTAGCCGGTCCCGTCGTCGGCCGCGTGGGCCGCGTTGGCGTAGAGCTGGAAGAAGTACCAGCTGTTCCACAGCGGGATCAGCACCTGCCGCACCGAGTCGCGGATGCCCTGCTCGGTGACGACCAGGTTGCCGCCGCGCAGGATCGGCGAGGACATGAGGAACCAGCGCATCGCGTCGGCGCCGTCGCGGTCGAAGACCTCGCGCACGTCGGGGTAGTTGCGCAGCGACTTCGACATCTTGTTGCCGTCGGAGCCCAGCACGATCCCGTGGCTGATGCAGTTCTCGAACGCCGGCCTGTCGAACAGCGCGGTGGCCAGGATGTGCAGGGTGTAGAACCAGCCGCGGGTCTGGCCGATGTACTCCACGATGAAGTCGGCCGGGAAGTGGTGCGCGAACCACTCGTCGTTCTCGAACGGCACGTGGACCTGGGCGAACGACATCGAGCCGGAGTCGAACCACACGTCGAGCACGTCGGGGACGCGCCGCATCATCGAGCGGCCCTCTCCCAGCGGCCGAGGGTCGTCGGGGTTCGGCCGCACCAGCCGGTCGATGTAGGGCCGGTGCAGGTCGGGCTCGCCGGCCTGGTTGCGCGGCAGCGTGCCGAAGTCCCGCTCGAGCTCCTCGAACGACCCGTAGACGTCGAGCCGGGGGTACTGCTCGTCGTCGCTCTTCCACACCGGCACCGGGGAGCCCCAGAACCGGTTGCGGGTGATCGACCAGTCGCGGGCGTTCTCCAGCCACTTGCCGAACTGGCCCTCGCGGATGTGCTCCGGCACCCAGTTGATCTGCTCGTTCAGCTCCATCATCCGCTGCTTGAACGCGGTGACCTCGACGAACCAGGACGAGACGCCCTTGTAGATCAGGGGCTCGCGGCAGCGCCAGCAGTGCGGGTAGCTGTGGTCGTAGGTCTCGCGGCGCAGCAGCACGGTGCCGGCGGTCACGGACCCGGCAGCCTCGCCCCGGGTGACGGCCTTGAGGTCGTCGATGATCGGCAGGTTGGCGTCGAAGACCTGCATGCCGGCGTACTCCGCCACCGGGTGCGTGAACCGGCCGTCCTTCCCGACCGGCATGACCGCCTCGATGCCCTCGCGGTCGGTCACCACCTTGTCGTCCTCACCGAACGCGCCGGCGGTGTGCACGAGGCCGGTGCCGTCGGTGGTGGTGACGAACTCGGCCGGCACCAGCCGGAACGCGTTCGCGTGGCCGTGGTAGTAGGAGAACGGCGGCGTGTAGGTGCGGCCGACGAGGTCGGCGCCGCGGTAGCGGCCCACGACGTGCGGCTCGCCCTCCGGCGACAGCTCGCGGGCGTACGCCGCGAGGCGGGCCTCGGCGAGGAGGTACCGCTCCGGCGTGCCGGTGAACGCCGACTCGACCACGACGTAGTCGATGTCCTCCCCCACCATCACGGCGAGGTTCGACGGCAGCGTCCACGGGGTCGTGGTCCAGATCAGCGCCAGCGCGCCGTCGAGCACCGGGTCGGCGCCCGCCCCGTCCGGCGAGGCG
>JABFXA010000246.1 GCA_013361955.1 Nocardioidaceae bacterium | reverse complement strand
GCCCTCCTCGGTCCGGATCGGGATGTTCTGCAAGTTCGGCTCGGTGGAGCTGAGCCGGCCGGTGGCCGCGATCGTCTGGTTGAACGTGGTGTGGATCCGGCCGTCGCGCGGGCTGATCGTCTTCAGCAGGCCCTCGACGGTCTGCCGCAGCCGGGTCGCGTCCCGGTGCGCCAGCAGGTACGCCAGGAACGGGTGCTCGGTCTTCTCGAACAGCGCCTGCAGCGAGTCGGCGTCGGTCGTGTACCCGGTCTTGGTGCGCTTGGTCTTCGGCATCTGCAGCTCGTCGAACAGCACCACCTGCAGCTGCTTGGGCGAGCCGAGGTTGATCTCCTTGCCGATCGCGGCGTAGGCCGCCTCGGCGGCCCGCTTCACCTCGCCGGCGAACTCGGCCTCGAGCGCGTCGAGCATCTCCACGTCGACGGCGACCCCGATCTGCTCCATCCGCTCGAGCACCCGCACCAGCGGCAGCTCGACGTCGGACAGCAGCCGGGTGCCACCACGCTGCTCGAGCTCCTCGTCGAGCGCCTGGGCGAGGTCGAGCACGGCCCGCGCCTGCAGCATCGCGGCGTCGCCGGCCTCGCGGGTGTCGTCGAGCCCGTCGAAGGAGAGCTGCCCCTGGTCGTCGGCGGGCTCGCCGACCTTGAGCTCGCGCTTGAGGTAGCGCAGGGTCAGGTCGGCCAGGTCGTAGGACCGCTGGTCGGGACGGGCGAGGTACGCCGAGAGCGCGGTGTCGCGGGCGAGGCCGTCGAGCTCCCAGCCGCGCGCCGCGAGCGCCAGCATCGGGCCCTTCGCGTCGTGCAGCACCTTCGGCACGCTCGGGTCGGCCAGCCAGGCCGCGAGCACCTGGTCGTCGGCGGGGGTGAGCGTCGAGACGTCGAGCCAGGCGGCGGCGTCGTCCTCGGCGGCCAGCGCGATCGCCGCGACGTCACCGCTGCCGGCCCGCCACGTGCCCTGCACCTGCAGGCCGACCCGCTCGGGACCGGAGGCGTGGTCGTCGAGCCAGCCCGCGAGCGCGCCGGGCTCGAGCCGGGTCGGCTGCAGCTCGAAGCCGGACTCGTCGATCTCCTCCTCGGACTCCAGGGTCTGGAACAGCCGGTCGCGCAGCACCCGGAACTCCAGGCTGTCGAAGAGCTTGTGCACCTCCTGGCGGTCCCACGGCTGGGCGGCCAGGTCGGTCGGGGTCGCGTCGAGGTCGAGGTCGACCACCAGCGCGTTGAGCCGGCGGTTGCGGATCACGTCGCCGAGGTGCTCGCGGAAGCTGTCGCCGGCCTTGCCCTTGATCTGGTCGGCGCTGGCGATGACGTTGTCGAGGCCGTCGTACTGGTTGATCCACTTCGCGGCGGTCTTGGGCCCGACGCCGGGGACGCCCGGCAGGTTGTCGGAGCTCTCCCCCACCAGCGCCGCCAGCTCGGGGTAGCGCGTCGGCTCGACGCCGTAGCGGTCCATCACCGCCTCGGGGGTCATCCGGGCCATCTCGGAGACGCCCCGGCTCGGGTACAGAACCGTCGCGCTGTCGCTGACCAGCTGGAAGGAGTCGCGGTCACCGGTGCAGATGAGCACCTCGTAGCCCTGGTCGACCGCCTGGGTGGCCAGCGTGCCGATCACGTCGTCGGCTTCGTAGCCGTCCTTCTCGATCATCCGGATCCGGAGCGCGTTGAGCACCTCCTTGACCAGCGAGACCTGGCCGCTGAACTCGGCCGGGGAGGTGGACCGGTTCGCCTTGTACTCGGAGTACTCCTCGGACCGGAAGGTCTGCCGGGAGACGTCGAAGGCCACCCCGACGTGGGTCGGCTGCTCGTCGCGGAGCACGTTGATCAGCATCGAGGTGAAGCCGTAGACGGCGTTGGTGTGCTGACCGGTCGTGGTCGAGAAGTTCTCCACCGGCAGCGCGAAGAAGGCGCGGTACGCCAGCGAGTGCCCGTCGAGCAGCAGCAGGCGCGGGCGGGACTCGGCAGCCTCGAGGCCGTCGGTCGGGGTCTCGTCGGGGCTGGTCGCACTCACGCGGGCAACCCTAGTCGCCGCCACCCCCAGCGCGACCGGCCGCCGGTGCGCTGGTAGCGGGTCAGTCGGAGGGCCGCGCCTGCGCGCGACGCAGCAGCCGGCGCCGGGCGAGCACCGCACCGACGTTGTGCTGCGACTGCGGGGTGCCGACCCGGGCCGCGGGCGGCGGCTCGACGGGGAGCTTGGCCCGGAGCGCCGCGGTCGAGGCACCGCGCAGGACCGCGATCTGGCCGAGGCCGAGCCGGGCCATGAACCGGTTCGCGTCGCGCGAGCTGACCGACGCGGCGGTGATCACGTGCGCGACGTCCTTCTCCTCGGCCCAGGACACCGTCGCCTCCATCAGCGCGCGGCCGACGCCGTGGCGTCGGAAGCCGCTGAGCACGTGCAGGTGCAGCACGTAGACCGCGGCCTCGGCGTGCACCGGCGAGACCGGCGCCCGCAGCAGGTGCACCGCACCGGCGACCCGGTCGCCGACGACGGCCATCAGCAGCCGCTGGTCGGGGTCGGCCGCGATGCGCGCGATCGACGCGGCGGCCTCCTGGGTCAGCTGCGGGACGTCCTGCGGTGCCGGCTTCTTCCCACCGTCGACGCCCCAGACGTCGACGAGCGCGTCCGCGTCGTGGGGGCCGGCGTCTCGTACCAGCGCGGGGCAACGCGACACGGGGACACCTCTTCCCAGCCGATCTCGCCCGGCTCGAGTGCGGCCACGCGACAGCGCGGCGACCAACGGGATGCCCGACCACCGGATGCCCCTCGTATCGCGCGGGTCGGACCGGGACAGGTTACGCCCCCGCGAGTTAGTTGGGTAGTCGGCGTTTCAACGACCGCCCCGCCGGGTGTCCGCGTCGTTGGCGGCTCCAAGCGTCCTCAGCGACCAGCGAGGTGCGCCCCAACCGTGACCGGATTTTGTCCTCTGGATGGCCCCATCGCCGTGGTGTTGGATCTAGGGTGCGACTTGGCGAGGGCAGGCGGGAGCGCTTTACAACCGCGTTGCACGCTGTCGCTATAGTCCCGCGTCACCACGGCCGTTCGCTCCCGACAGAACGGTCTGGACCGTACGTCGAGTCGAGGCGACAGGAGCCCCATGCACGCCCGCCCGAGAACTATCCGCGCCAGGAGTCGCCTCGCGCTCCGAGCGCTCGCCGTCACGGTCGCCGCCGTGGCCGTCGGCGCGCTGATGACGACCGGCTCGCCGGCCAACGCCGCTCCCGTCGCCCAGTCCGCGAGCCAGGCCGTGAACCAGGCCGGTGCGCAGACCTGCGTGAAGCCCGCGCCGCGCGACGACGACACCATCCACATCCAAGGCTGTCTGCGCGACCTCCGTGAGAAGCCGCCGGCACCCGTGCCGGACGCCAAGATCTCCGTCAAGGACGAGTCCGGCAAGGAGGTCGGCACCGGTACCAGCAACGAGACCGGCGTCTTCGACATCGCCCTGCCGGGCAAGTCCATCGACAACCTGGGCAAGTCGTTCACGGTCAACATCGACAAGAAGTCGCTGCCCGAGGGCGCGGCGCTCCGGAACCCGAAGCAGGTCTCGCTGAAGGTCACCCTGCAGCTGGACTCCGACGTCTACGTGACGTTCCCGATCGGTGAGGACACCTCGCCCGACACCAGCATCCCGGTGCAGGCGCTCCAGCTGGCCGTCGGCGGCCTGGTGTTCTCGCTGCTGCTCGCGATGGCCTCGCTCGGCCTCTCGATGATCTTCGGCACCACCGGGCTGACCAACTTCGCGCACGGCGAGCTGATCACCTTCGGAGCGCTGGTCGCCTATGCGGTGGACCGCCTCCCCGGCGAGTTCCGCGTCGGCGACGTGAACATCACCGTCTTCGTGGCCCTCGTGGTGGCGGCGATCGCCTCGGGGGTCTTCGGCTGGTTCAACGACCGTGGGCTCTGGCGGCCGCTGCGGCACCGTGGCACCGGGCTGATCGCGATGATGGTGGTCAGCATCGGCCTGTCGATCTTCCTGCGCAGCCTCTACCAGTACTGGGCGGGCGGCAGCACCCACCAGTACTCTCAGTTCTCCAGCCCGCAGCCCTACGAGCTCGGCCCGATCCTGATCACGCCCAAGGACATCGCGATCACCATCTTCTCGGTCGTGGTGCTGGTGATCGTGGTGCTCGCGCTGCAGCGGACCAAGCTCGGCAAGGCCACCCGCGCCGTCGCCGACAACACCGCGCTCGCCGCGTCGTCCGGCATCAACGTCGACCGGGTCATCTCGGTGGTCTGGATCGTCGGGGCCGGGCTCGCCGGCCTGTCCGGCGTGCTGTTCGGGCTCACCCAGGGCTTCGACTACCAGCTCGGCTTCAAGATCCTGCTCCTGGTGTTCGCGGCCACCGTGCTCGGCGGCCTGGGCACCGCGTGGGGCGCGATCGTCGGCGCGCTCGTGATCGGCATCTTCATCGAGGTGTCGACGCTGTTCGTGCCCGCCGAGCTCAAGTTCGTCGGCGCGCTCGTCGTACTCATCGTCGTCCTGCTGATCCGGCCCCAGGGGCTGCTCGGCAAGTCCCAGCGGGTCGGTTAGGAGACAGACACCCATGGATTGGCACTCGATCTTCAGCCAGGCGCTCCAGCAGGGCCTCGGACCGGTGGCGGCGGTGTACTGCCTGGCCGCGATCGGCCTCAACGTGCACTTCGGCTCCACCGGACTGCTCAACTTCGGCCAGGCCGGCTTCATGGCCGTGGCCGGCTACGCGATGACCTCGTTCGTGGCGACCTGGGGGCTGTCCTTCTGGCTCGGCTCCCTGGTCGGCCTGGTGGCCGCGGCGCTGCTCGCGCTGCTGCTCGGTGTCCCGACCCTGCGGCTGCGCGCCGACTACCTGGCGATCGTCACGATCGCGGCGGCCGAGATCATCCGGCAGACCATCGGGTCGGTCACGCTGCTGAAGTACTTCGGCGGCCAGGACGGCCTGCAGGCGTTCAACTCCAGCTTCGCGAACCTCAACCCGTTCACGGGCCGGATCGGCATCCCCGGCGTGGTGTCCTGGCGGCCGTACGACTTCTGGACTCTGGTCGTCTGCTGGCTGCTCTGCGCGCTGTGCTGCCTCGTCGTGTGGCTGCTCATGCGCAGCCCCTGGGGCCGGGTCCTCAAGGGCATCCGCGAGGACGAGGACGCCGTGCGCAGCCTCGGCAAGAACGTCTACGCGTACAAGATGCAGTCGCTGCTCATCGGTGGTCTGATCGGCGGCCTGGCCGGCATCATGACCGCGCTGCAGCACTCGGCGATCAACCCGTCGTTCTTCGCCACCGACACCACGTTCTTCGCCTACACCGTGCTGCTGCTCGGTGGCGCGGCGCGGGTGCTCGGGCCGGTCGCCGGAACGATCATCTTCTGGTTCCTGATCAGCTTCCTCGACCTGTTCTTCGGGGCGGCCACGTCGGGCGCAGACCCGCTGATCCCGGCGTCCATCATGACCAGCAACCAGGCGAGCCTGATGCGGTTCGTCGTCATGGGCCTCTCCCTGATGCTCTTGATGATCTACCGTCCGCAGGGAATCTTCGGCGACCGAAGGGAGCTGGCGATCGATGCCCGCTGAGATCAACACCGAGCTCGAGAACGCGACCGGCGTCGACGTCTCGGCGGCCCGGGCGGCTCTGCGCGAGGTCGCGCACGAGCCGGGGTCCAAGAAGCCCGACCCGATCGTGGTCGCCGACAACGTGCGTCGCACGTTCGGCGGTCTGACCGCCGTCGACGTCCAGCACGTCGAGATCCAGCGCGGTGTGATCACCGCGCTGATCGGCCCGAACGGTGCGGGCAAGACGACGTTCTTCAACCTCATCACCGGTTTCGACCGTCCCGACGACGGCGACTGGTCGTTCAACGGCCAGAGCCTGCGCGGCGTCGCGGCGTACCGCGTCGCCCGGATGGGCATGGTCCGCACCTTCCAGCTGACGAAGGTGCTGGCCAAGCTCACGGTGCTGGAGAACATGCGCGTCGGCGCCACCGGACAGCACGGCGAGCGGCTGCTGCGCGCGATGTTCGCGCCGTTCTGGCGCCACCAGGAGACGTCGAACACCGAGAAGGCCGACGCGCTCCTCGAGCGGTTCCTGCTGATCAAGAAGCGCGAGGACTTCGCCGGCTCGCTCTCCGGCGGCCAGCGCAAGCTGCTCGAGATGGCGCGCGCCCTGATGGCCGACCCCGAGCTGGTGATGCTCGACGAGCCGATGGCGGGCGTGAACCCGGCCCTGAAGCAGTCGCTGCTCGGCCACGTGAAGTCGCTGCGCGACGAGGGCCGCACGGTGCTGTTCGTCGAGCACGACATGGACATGGTCCGCGACATCTCCGACTGGGTCATCGTGATGGCCCAGGGCAAGGTGATCGCCGAGGGGCCGCCCGACTCCGTGATGGGCGACCAGCGGGTCATCGACGCCTACCTCGGGTCCCACCACGACCAGGACCTCAGCGTCGAGATGGAGGAGCAGATCCTCGCCGCGGCCGAGGCCGAGATCGCGGAGGAGCACGGCGAGGAGCCGGTGCAGACCGCGTCCACGTCCAGCGAAGGAGAGCAGCGTGGCTGACGAACCGAAGGCCTCGCCGGCCAACGAGGCCGACTCGGCCGACCGCAGCGAGCACCTCAAGGCGGCCGAGGGCGCCGTGCTGCGCGCGGACAACCTGATCGCCGGCTACCTGCCGGGCGTCAACATCCTCAACGGCTCCGACCTGTACTGCCAGGAGAACGAGCTCGTCGGCATCATCGGCCCCAACGGCGCCGGCAAGTCGACGCTGCTCAAGGCGCTGTTCGGACTGGTGCGGATCAGCTCCGGCAAGGTCACCCTCAAGGGCAACGACATCACCAACCAGCGCGCGGACACCCTGGTCAGCAAGGGCATCGGGTTCGTGCCGCAGACCAACAACGTGTTCCCGTCGCTGACCATCCAGGAGAACCTGGAGATGGGCGTCTACCAGCGGCCGAAGTCGTTCAGGAAGCGGTTCGAGTTCGTCGGCGACCTGTTCCCGGCGCTCATCGACCGGCGCGCCCAGCGGGCCGGCTCGCTGTCCGGCGGCGAGCGGCAGATGGTGGCGATGGGCCGCGCGCTGATGATGGAGCCCTCGGTGCTGCTGCTCGACGAGCCCTCCGCCGGCCTCTCCCCCGTCATGCAGGACGAGGTGTTCGTGCAGACCCGGCGGATCAACCGCGCCGGCGTCTCCGTGGTGATGGTCGAGCAGAACGCCCGTCGCTGCCTGCAGATCTGCGACCGCGGCTACGTCCTCGACCAGGGCCGCAACGCCTACACCGCCAGCGGCAAGGACCTCGCCAACGACCCCAAGGTGATCGAGCTGTACCTGGGCACGCTGGCCGGTTCGCACAACTAGATCGGCGCGGCCCCGCCGCGCGTGTCCGACCGCTCGGCGTCGTACCCACCGCTGGTTGAGGTGCGAGCCGCTGGGCGAGCCTCGAAACCGGCGGTCGTGACGTGCCCGCCCCTCGACGGCGTGGCTTCGAGGCTCGCGGTAGCCCGCTCGCACCACAGCCAGCGCGACGACCGCGCGAAGCGGAGCGAGCGCAGACAACACAGAAGCCCTCCCGGCAGCGCCGGGAGGGCTTCTCGTGAGTTGCGGTCTGTCAGATGACGCCGGTGACGTACTTGAGGCTCTTGTACGTGTTGGAGTCGTCGTACTGGAAGATGCCGATCGTCGCCTTGGTGGGGCTACCCGTGTCGCCCAGGTCGCACGGACCCGAGACACCGGTGTAGTCGATGTCCGTGCCCTTCTTGATCAGGTCCGAGCACTCCTGGAACGTCGAGCACTCCGTGCCGTCCTTGGACACCTTGATGATGTCGGGGGCGAAGGTCGACGGGTCGTCGGACTTGGCCTGCTCGGCCGCCAGGGCGGAGAGCATGACCGCGTCGTACGACTCGGGACCGTAGGTGAAGTCCTTCAGCTTCGGGTCCGTCTTGAGCATCCGGGCCTTGAAGTCGGAGGTCAGCTCGGCGCCCGGGTAGGTCGCCTTCACGCCCTTGAGCGTGCCCTTCGGGAAGTCCTTCGAGTAGTCGGCGGTGTTGCCGTCCACGAAGTACGTCTGGATGTCCGAGGGGCCGACGTTCTTGGCGATCAGCTGCGGGATGATCTTCTTGGTCTCGTCGAACGCCACGAGCACGAGAGCGTCCGGCTTGCTCGCCGCGACCTTGTTCACCTCGGCGGTGAAGTTGGTGGCGTCGGCGGAGTACAGCTGCTTGGTGGCGACGCCGCCACCACCGGCCTTGATGCCCTTCTCGATCTGGGCGGCCAGCAGCTCGCCGTACGCGTCCTGGCGAGCCAGGATCGCGACGTTGCTGAACCCGTCCTCGATCACCGTGTTGGCCATCACGGCGCCCTGGAGGACGTCGGACGGGGCGGTGCGGAAGTACAGGTTCTTCGGGTCGGTCTTCGCGTCGTCGAGGGCCGGCGACGTGTTCGCGGGCGAGAACTGGACCACGCCCGCACCGGTGATCTTGTCGATCACGCTCAGGGACACCGACGAGGACGCGGCACCGAGCACCACGTCGGCGTTGGCGTCGAGCAGCTTGTCGGTCTGCGCGCCGGCGATGTCCGGCGTACCGTCGCCCGAGTCGGCCTTGACCTGGACGACGTCCTTGCCGAGCACACCGCCGGCCGCGTTGATGTCGTCGATGGCGGTCTGCACGCCGGCGAACTCCGGCGGGCCGAGGAAGGCCAGGTCACCGGTCTGCGGCAGCAGCGTGCCGACCGTGAGCGTGCCGTCGCCCTTGGCGGGCGCCGAGCTCTCGGCGCCGGCGGACTGGCTCGCGTTGTCGGACGCGCTGTTGTCGTTGTTGTTGCCGCAGGCGGTGAGGGCCAGCGACGCCGTCGCGAGCACCATCGCCGTGCGCCAAGCGCGGGAAGGGCGAATCATTGAGCCTCCGTCAGGTGGAGAGTGCAACGGCTTACCTTCGGCCACCGGGAGGGGGCAGGGGGTGCCGCGTTTCTGATGGTGTGAACCTAGCGCCAATCCCCTTGTGTGTCGGCGATCTGCGCACAAATAGAGCAAGGGTCGTTGCCATTTCGTGACCTGTGGGCGGTTGACCATACAGACCGGGTCGATTTGCCAGGACCGGGTCCTTGACGAGTGTTACTCGGCGGTCCCCGCACCGAGCGACGGACCGTGCTCGATGACCCCGTCGGCGACCTGCCGCATCGACAGCCGGAGGTCCATCGCGGTCTTCTGGATCCACCGGAACGCCTCGGGCTCGCTCACCCCGAGCTGCTGCTGCAGCACGCCCTTCGCGCGGTCGACGGACTTGCGGGTCTCCAGCCGCTCGGTGAGGTCGGCGACCTCGGCCTCCAGCATCTGCAGCTCCGCGAACCGGCTCACCGCCATCTCGATCGCCGGCACCAGGTCGTCCTTGCTGAACGGCTTGACCAGGTACGCCATCGCGCCGGCGTCGCGGGCGCGGTCGACCAGGTCACGCTGGCTGAACGCGGTCAGGATCACCACCGGGGCGATCCGCTGCTGGGCGATCCGCTGGGCGGCCGCGATGCCATCGAGTCGCGGCATCTTGACGTCGAGGACCACCAGGTCCGGGCGGTGCTCCTCCGCCAGCGACACGGCGGTCTCGCCGTCGCCGGCCTGGCCCACGACGTCGTACCCCTCCTCGCCGAGCATCTCGGCGAGGTCGAGCCGGATCAGCGCCTCGTCCTCGGCGATCACGACGCGACGGGCGGGGGCGTCCTGCGGAGCGGTCACGGGCCACACGGTAGTGCGTGCGCGCGGCGCATGGTCACGCGGAGCGGCGCAACCTCATGAGTCGGCGCTCGAGGTACTGCTCGACCTCCTCGCGCTCCACGCGGCGCCGGGACAGCTCGGTGCAGGCCGCGCGAGCGTTCGCCACCGCGCGCTCGTGCCCGAACAGTCCCTCGATCATCCGCCGCATGCCGAAACTCTATCAAGTTGCTCGACTATGGCAACCGCTGGTCCGGACCGTGGTCACCCGTCGGCTAGCCTGTGCACCGCCCGCCGCCCCGGTAGCCCAACGGCAGAGGCAATGGTCTCAAACACCATCCAGTGTGGGTTCGAATCCCACCCGGGGCACCGACCGCGCCGAGGCGTCTCGTCTTCACGACACGGGTACGTCGGGGCGTCGCGTCTTGACCGTCAAGACAAGACGCCTCGGCGTTCAGCGGTCGCGGTGGTACGCCGGCGCGACCTCGTTGATCGCGTCGCCCATCCGGTGGATGCGCAGGGCGTTGGTGGAGCCGGGGATGCCGGGCGGGCTGCCGGCGACGACGACCACGAGGTCGCCCTCCTGGACGCGGCCGACGCGGAGCAGGTGCTCGTCGACCTGGCGGACCATCTCGTCGGTGTGCTCCACGGCGGCGCCGAGGAAGGTCTCCACGCCCCAGGTCAGCGACAGCTGCGAGCGGACGACGGGCACCGGCGTGAACGCCAGGATCGGGATGTGCCCGCGGTACCTCGACAGCCGCCGCGCCGAGTCGCCGCTCTGGGTGAACGCGACGAGGTACTTCGCGCCGGACCGCGCGGCCACCTCGGCGGCGGCCTTGGCGATGATCCCGCCACGGGTCCGCGGCTGCCAGTCGATGGCGGCCATCCGGGCCAGCCCGTGGTCCTCGGTGGACTCCACGATCCGGGCCATCGTCGCGACGGTCTCGATGGGGTACTCCCCCACGCTGGTCTCACCGGACAGCATCACCGCGTCGGCGCCGTCGAGGACCGCGTTCGCGACGTCGGAGGCCTCGGCGCGGGTCGGCCGCGGGTTGCCGATCATCGACTCGAGCATCTGGGTGGCCACGATCACCGGCTTCGCGTGCCGGCGGGCCACCTCGATGACCTGCTTCTGCCGGAACGGGACGTCCTCGAGAGGGCACTCCACGCCGAGGTCGCCGCGGGCCACCATGAAGCCGTCGAACGCGTCGACGATCTCCTCGAGGTTGTCGAGCGCCTGCGGCTTCTCGATCTTGGCGATGACGGGGAGCATCACGCCCTCCTCCCGCATGACCGCGCGGACGTCCTCGACGTCCTTGGCGGAGCGCACGAAGGACAGCGCCACGAAGTCGACGGTCAGGTGCAGCGCCCAGCGCAGGTCCTCGACGTCCTTCTCCGACAGCGCCGGCACGGACACCGCGACACCGGGCAGGTTGATGCCCTTGTTGTCGCTGACCGGCCCGGGCACCACGACGCGGGTGATCACGTCGGTGCCGTCGACCTCGATCACCTCGAGCCGGACCTTGCCGTCGTCGATGAGCACATGGTCGCCCGCGGCCACGTCGCCCGGCAGCCCCTCGTACGTCGTCGAGGCGATGCTCGCGTCACCCGGGACCTCGCGCGTGGTGATCGTGAACTCCTGGCCCTGGTGCAGCTGCACCGGACCGTCCGCGAAGCGGCCCAGCCGGATCTTCGGGCCCTGCAGGTCGGCGAAGATCCCGACGCCGTGCCCCGAGGAGTCCGAGGCCTCGCGCACCATCCGGTACACCCGCTCGTGCTCGGCGTGCGAGCCGTGGCTCAGGTTCAGCCGTGCGACGTCCATGCCGGCGTCGACCAGCGCACGGATGCGTTCGGGGGTGTTGACGGCGGGGCCGAGGGTGCAGACGATCTTGGCTCTACGCACGCGATCACGCTATCGGGCTACCGAGCAGTCACCCCGACCCGGCCCTTGAACGTTCCAAGATGTGGTCAGACGACGAGCGGCCGCTCGGTCGGCGGGATCGGCGCCGGCAGCGTGGTCGACCCGGTGAGGTACGTGTCGACGGCTGCCGCGGCGGCGCGGCCCTCCGCGATCGCCCACACGATCAGCGACTGGCCACGTCCGGCATCGCCGGCGACGAAGACGCCGGGCTGCGTGGACATGTACGCGTCGTCGCGCCGGATGTTGCCGCGGTCGTCGATCTCGACGCCGAGCTGCGCGACGATGCCGTCCTGCTCGGGGCCGGTGAAGCCCATCGCGAACAAGACCAGCTCCGCGGGGATCTCGCGCTCGCTGCCCTCGACCTCCGAGAACTTCCCGTCCTTCATCTCCACCTCGGCCAGGCGAAGCGCGCGGACGTTGCCGTCGTCGTCGGCGAGGAACTCCTTGGTGGACACGGAGTAGACCCGCTCGCCGCCCTCCTCGTGCGCGGAGGAGACCCGGAAGAGCATCGGGTACGTCGGCCACGGCTGCCCCGCGGGGCGGTCGTCGCCGGGCCTCGGCATGATCTCGAGCTGGGTCACCGACGCGGCCCGCTGGCGGTGCGCCGTACCCAGGCAGTCGGCGCCCGTGTCGCCGCCGCCGATGATCACGACGTGCTTGCCGGTGGCCACGATCTGGTCCTCGACGGTCTGGCCGAGCGAGGCGCGGTTGGACTGCGGGAGGAACTCCATCGCCTGATGGATACCGCCGTGCTCGCGCCCGGGGATCGGCAGGTCGCGCGCCACGGTGGAGCCCATCGCGAGCACCACGGCGTCGAACCGCTCCACGAGCTGTTCGCCGGTGACCTCGCGGCCGACGTCGACGCCGGAGCGGAACACGGTGCCCTCGCGGCGCATCTGGTCGAGGCGCCGGTCGAGGTACTTCTTCTCCATCTTGAACTCGGGGATGCCGTAGCGGAGCAGGCCGCCGGGCTTGTCCGCGCGCTCGTAGATGGCGACGGTGTGGCCGGCGCGGGTGAGCTGCTGCGCCGCCGCGAGACCCGCCGGTCCCGAGCCGACGACGGCGACGGTCCTGCCGGTCAGCCACTCCGGCGGCTGCGGCCGGACCATCCCGGACTCCCACGCGCGGTCGGCGATCGCGACCTCGACGTTCTTGATCGTCACCGGGTCCTGGTTGATGCCGAGCACGCACGCGGTCTCGCATGGCGCCGGGCACAGCCGCCCGGTGAACTCCGGGAAGTTGTTCGTCGCGTGCAGGCGCTCGATGGCACCGTCCCAGTCGTCGCGCCAGACCAGGTCGTTCCACTCCGGGATGATGTTCCCGAGCGGGCAGCCCTGGTGGCAGAACGGGATGCCGCAGTCCATGCAGCGCCCGGCCTGCTTGGTGATGATCGGCAGCAGCGACCGGCCCGCCCCCTCGGGGTAGACCTCGTTCCAGTCCTGCACGCGTTCCTCGACGGGACGACGGGTCGCAACCTCGCGGCCGTCCTTGAGGAAGCCCTTGGGGTCAGCCATCAGGCACAGCCCTCCATCGTCGCAATGACCAGAGACGCAGAAACCGCACTGGGGCGGCGCAGGTACTCAGCCATGGAGCGCCTCCATCATCTTCGTGGCGGTCTCGTCCTCGGAGAGCCCGTCGGCCTCCGCCTGCTCCTTCGCAGCGAGGACCAGCTTGAAGTCGGTCGGCATGACCTCGGTGAACCGTCGTACGGCGGCGGGCCAGTCGGCGAGCAGCTCCTCGGCCACCGTCGATCCGGTCTCCTCCAGGTGCCGCTTGACGAGAGCCTCGAGCTCCTCGGCCGCGTCACCGTCGACGGCGGCGAGCTCGACGAGCTCGGGGTTGACCCGTCCCTCGTCGAGGTCGAGCACGAACGCCACGCCACCGGACATGCCGGCGGCGAAGTTGCGGCCGGTCGGTCCGAGCACGACGACACGGCCACCCGTCATGTACTCGCAGCCGTGGTCGCCCACGCCCTCGACGACGGCGGTCGCGCCGGAGTTGCGGACGCAGAACCGCTCACCGACCTGGCCGCGCAGGAAGATCTCGCCGGACGTCGCGCCGTAGCCGATGACGTTGCCCGCGATGATCTGCTTCGTCGCGTCGAAGGTGGCGCTCCGGTCGGGCCGGACCACGATCCGGCCGCCGGACAGGCCCTTGCCGACGTAGTCGTTGGCGTCGCCCTCGAGCCGCAGGGTGATGCCGCGCGGCACGAAGGCACCGAACGACTGGCCGGCGGAGCCGGTGAACGTGATGTCGATGGTGCCGTCGGGCAGGCCCTCGCCCTGGTAGCGCTTGGTCACCTCGTGGCCGAGGATCGTGCCGACGGTGCGGTTGACGTTGCGGATCGCGAGCTGGGCGCGGACCGGTTCGCCGTTCTCGATGGCCGGCTGGCAGATCCG
>JABFXA010000001.1 GCA_013361955.1 Nocardioidaceae bacterium | reverse complement strand
GTGGCGTTCGTGGCGCTGCTGTCCGGGCCCATCGCCCGGCGGCTGCTCGGCGGCCGGCCCTCGGTCGCCGCGGCGGCCCTGGTCGGGGCGCTGCTCGTGCTCACCGCCGACGTCGTCGCGCACAACCTGGTCCCCGACGTCTCCCTGCCCGTCGGCGTCGTCACCGGCGCGATCGGCGCGCCGTTCCTCGTCTACCTGCTGGTGGCCGGCAACCGGAGAACCACATGAACCACACCCTGCGCGCCGAGGACCTCTCGCTCGCGTACGACGACCGCACCGTCGTGCACCGGCTGACCCTCGACGTACCACCCGGCTGCGTGACGATCGTGGTCGGCGCGAACGCGTGCGGGAAGTCCAAGCTGCTGCGCGGCCTGGCCCGGCTGTTGAAGCCGGCGCACGGTGCGGTGCTCATCGACGGCCGGGCGATCCACGAGCGGTCCACCCGCGAGGTGGCCACCCTGCTCGGGCTGCTGCCGCAGACCCCGGTCGCCCCGGAGGGCATCACGGTCACCGACCTCGTCGGCCGCGGGCGCTACCCGCACCAGGGCTGGTTCCGCCGCTGGACCGGCGACGACGAGGAGGCGGTCGCCTCGGCGATGACGGCCACCGACGTGCTCGGCCTCGCCGACCGCCCCGTCGACGAGCTGTCGGGCGGGCAACGGCAGCGGGTCTGGATCGCGATGGCGCTCGCGCAGCGCACCGACCTGCTGCTGCTCGACGAGCCGACCACGTTCCTCGACGTCGCGCACCAGGTGGAGGTGCTGGACCTGGTCACCGACCTGAACCGCGCGCGCGGCACCACGGTGGTGATCGTGCTGCACGACCTGAACCTCGCTGCCCGCTACGCCGACCACCTCGTCGCCCTCCGCGAAGGCCGGGTGGTCGCCGCCGGGCGCCCGGGTGAGGTGGTCACCGAGGACCTGGTCCGCGAGGTGTTCGCGATGGAGTCGCTGGTCGTCGACGACCCGGTCACCGGCACGCCCCTGGTGGTGCCGGTCGGCCGGCACGTGCCCGCCCAGCAGGAGGTGCCGCTGTGAGCCGCTCGATCAGCCCGATGCTGTGCTTCGAGACCGAGGTGCTGCGGGTCCGCCGGGTCTCGCCGAGCTTCGTGCGGGTCACCCTCGGCGGCGACTGCCTCGACGACCTGTGCGACGGCGGCGCGCGCGGCCCGCGCGACCAGCGGATCAAGCTGATCGTGCCCACCGGCGGCGGCTCGACCGCGCCGGTCGCGGACCTCTCGCCCGGCTGGTACCCGCGCTGGCTCGCCCGCGACCCGGCCGAGCGGGGCGAGATGCGCACCTACACGATCCGCGCCGTACGGCACCGCGAGATCGACGTGGACTTCGTGCTGCACGGGGTGTCCGGTCCGGCCTCCGCGTGGGCGACCTCCGCGAGGCCCGGTGACCGGCTGACCCTGCTCGGTCCGAACCGCCGCAACGGCGCGGCGTACGGCGGCATCGAGTGGGCGCCCCCGGAGCCCGACCGTGCGCCGGTGCCGGTCCTGCTCGCCGCGGACGAGACCGCCGTGCCCGCGGTCGGGTCGATCCTGGCCACGCTGTCCGCCGGGTACGTCGGGCACGTGCTGCTCGAGGTGCCCGGCGCCGAGGACTTCCAGGACCTGTTCACGCACGCCGAGCTGTCGGTGACCTGGCTGGCCCGCGGCGACCGGGCGCACGGCGAGGCGCTGCTGGACGCGGTGCGCCAGGTGACCGCCGCCTGGGGCGGCGGCCCGGCCGACGTCGACGACGTCGACCCCGACGAGCTGCTCTGGGAGGTCCCGGCGGCGGTCGCGGCCGGCGGGTCGCCGTACGCGTGGGTGGCGGGGGAGGCCGGCGTGGTCCGCGACGTACGACGGCACCTGGTCGGCGAGGTCGGCCTGCCCCGCGACAGCGTCGCGTTCATGGGCTACTGGCGGCTGGGCAAGACCGCTGGTTGAGGTGCGAGCCCGCTAGCGCGAGCCTCGACACCAGGGGGTGTTCACGACAGGTTCTGCAGCCGCACCTGGCCGCGGGCAGCGAGCCGGCCGTCGGCGTCCATGGTCTCGACCAGCCAGACCTGCTGCGACCGGCCGCGGTGCAACGGCGTCGCCGTCGAGGTGAGCGTGCCCTCGCGCACCGCGCGGTAGAAGTCGGTGTTGTTGTTGACGCCGACGACCTTGCCCTCGGGGTTCTGCTCGGCCATCCAGTACGCCGCCCCCACGCTGGCCAGCGTCTCGATGACCGAGCAGTGCACGCCCCCGTGCACGATGCCGTAGGGCTGGTGCAGCTCGGGGCGGGCGGTCCAGGTGGCCACCACCTTGTCGGGGCCGACCTCGTCGAACTGCACGCCGAGGTGGCGCACGAACGGGCCGATGATGTCGTCGTCGTCCTGGAGCTGGCTCACCCCGCCATTCTCCCGGCACGCGACGGCGGCCCGCCGACCGGGCTCACAAAGTTCTACACCACTCTTGCGAAACGGCAGAGAAACGTCGCAAGATGGGGTCATGACCCAGACCGACGACCGTCACGGTGCCGCCCCGGCCCCGACCGGGCCGCTCAGCAAGATCGACTACGACGAGCGGATCCCCAACAACGTGAACCTCGCGGACGACCGGCGTCTGCAACGGGCGCTGGAGGGCTGGCAGCCCAAGTTCCTCGACTGGTGGAGGTCGCTGGGGCCGCAGCTGCCGACCAAGGACGTCTACCTGCGCACCGCGATCGCGGTCGGCCGGGACGGCTGGGCGCACTTCGCGCACGTGCCGATGGAGGAGTACCGCTGGGGGATCTTCCTCGCCGAGCGCGACCCCGACAAGACCATCCACTTCGGCAAGCACCGGGGCGAGCCGGCCTGGCAGGAGGTCCCCGGCGAGCACCGCGCCGACCTGATGCGGCTGATCGTCATCCAGGGCGACACCGAGCCGGCCTCGGTCGAGCAGCAGCGGGTCCTCGGCAACACCGCGCCGAGCATCTACGACCTGCGCAACCTGTTCCAGGTGAACGTCGAGGAGGGTCGGCACCTCTGGGCGATGGTCTACCTGCTGCACGCCTACTTCGGTCGTGAGGGTCGCGAGGAGGCCGAGCAGCTGCTCAAGCGCAACAGCGGCGACCTCGACGCCCCGCGGATCCTCGGCGCCTTCAACGAGGAGACCACCGACTGGCTGCAGTTCTTCATGTTCACCTACTTCACCGACCGCGACGGGAAGTACCAGCTCGGCACCCTCAAGGAGTCCGCCTTCGACCCGCTGGCGCGCACCTGCGAGTTCATGCTCAAGGAGGAGGCGCACCACATGTTCGTCGGCACCACCGGCGTGCAGCGCACCGTGGAGCGGACCGCCGAGCTGATCAAGGAGCACGGCAAGGACAAGGTGTTCGAGAACGGCGGCATCCCGCTCGACGTGATCCAGAAGTACCTCAACTTCCAGTTCTCGGTCTCCATGGACCTGTTCGGCTCGGAGCAGTCGACGAACGCCGGCAACTACTACTCCTCGGGTCTCAAGGGCCGCTGGCAGGAGACCCGGCGCAAGGACGACCACGTGCTGCTGGAGGACACCCGGATGATGAACGTCGTCGAGGACGGCGAGATCCGGCAGAAGGAGGTGCCGATGCTCTCCGCCCTCAACCTCGACCTGCGCGACGAGTACGTCGCCGACTGCGCCAACGGCGTACGCCGCTGGAACCAGGCGCTCGAGGACCAGGGCCTCGAGGAGCGTCTGGTGCTCCCGCACGAGGGCTTCAACCGCCGCGTCGGTGCATACGCCGCGCACCACGTCAGCCCCGACGGCCGGGTGCTCTCCGACGAGGAGTGGGAGGCGCACAAGGACGAGTGGCTGCCCTCGGAGCAGGACCGCCGCGACGTCGCGTCACTGATGGTCCCGGAGTACGAGTACGGCAGGTTCGCCGCCTGGATCGCGCCGCCGCAGACCGGGATCAACGACCAGCCCGTCGAGTTCGACTACGTGCACCTCGCCGAAGAGGGGCTCGTGTGAACCTCGCCTGGGTCCCCGAGGCGGCGCCGGCCTGGGACGCCGACAAGCAGCGGGTGATCGGCGGCGCGCCTGCCGGCACGTTCGTGATCCCGTTCGCCGACGGCGACCCGCTGCCCGGCGAGTGGTGGGTGGTCCGGGACCGCGACGCCGGCGACCGGGTGGTCGGCTACGGCCGGCTCGACATCGGCTGGGGCGGCGACGCCGAGATCCTGCTCGCCGTCGACCCCGGCTGCCAGCAGCAGGGCGTCGGCAGCTTCGTGCTCCAGCAGCTCGAGGAGGAGGCCGCGGGCCGCGGCATCAACTACGTCTACAACACGATCCGCGAGCACGAGGGCCGTGAGCTGGTGCACGACTGGCTGGTGGTGCGGGGCTTCCGCGGCGCCGTCGACGGCGACCTGCGCAAGCGGGTCGGCAACCGTGTGCCACCCTCGCGGCCGCGAGCGACCGACGCGACGCCGTACGACCCGGCGACCTCGGGCGACCTCGGGCCCGGCCGTGAGGAGGCCGGTGCCTACGTGGACATCGAGGACCACCGCTACTGAGCGGCGGGTCAGGTTGTCGTCAGTCGGCCTTGTCGTCGTGCGCCGAGCTCGCGTGCACCCACACGTGACCCCGGCCGTCACAGTCGTCCCGGACGCAGGACAGGTTGCCCGCCGGGGATGCTGCTTCACACATGATGTTCCCTCCACGAGACTGCCTGTCTCGTCCTTCAACTTTGCCTCGGCGCCCTTGCGGAAACATTGGTCTGGTCCGCGCGTGTGAGCGCCGGTGGGGCCATCTGGGAGGAGCCCGGGCGGGTCACTGCTGATACCCCGAGGGAGGGCGACCGATGACCGACCGGCTGCTGGTGGTGCTGCGGCACGCGAAGTCCGACTGGTCTGGTGGCGAGCCCGGCCGGCTGCGCCCGCTCGCCCCGCGCGGGCGTCGGCAGGCTCCCGAGGCCGGCCGCTGGCTGGCCGCGCACCTGCCCGACCTCGACGTCGCGCTGGTCTCGCCGGCCACCCGCACCCGGCAGACCTGGGACCTGGTCGCCGCCGAGCTGGCGTCTCCGCCGGAGACCCGCGTCGTCGCCAACCTGTACGCCGCCTCGCTCGACGAGCTGCTCGACGTGGTCGCCGGGGTCGAGCGGGGCCGGACGGTGCTCGTGGCGCACAACCCCGGCGTCGAGGAGCTGGTGGAGGAGCTCACCGGCCTAGCCGTCGAGATGAAGACCTCGGCGCTCGCGGTCGTCGACCTCGGCACGGGCGCGCTGCTCGCGCACGGCCGACCGCCCACCGCCGTGGACCTGCCGTCGCGCTAGGCGGCCCCGCCGAGCCGGAGGCCGGCGAGCCCGAGTGCGCCCTCGACCCGCTCCCGCTCGGTGTCGAGGTCGGTGCCGGCCGGGAGCACGGCGAGCAGGTGCTCGACCTCGAGGGCCGTGCAGGCCTCGACGAGCACCGCGTCGTAGGCCCGGCGGCGCGCGTCGAAGCGCGCGAACGAGATGCCCGCGGGCGGGCAGCGGTAGCGGTGGCCGAGCCGGTGCACGTCATAGGCGATCCGCTCGATCGGCCGACCGGTCGGTGCCGCGGGCAGGTCGCGGGTGTGGCGCCGGCGGACCCGGTCGGCCCGGTCGGCGAACCGGCGGCGCAGGCGCGCCAGACCAGCGGGGCCCAGGATGCCCACGACCAGGAACAGCAGCACGACCACGACACTCGCGGCGGCTTTCACCACCACCATCACTCCATGGTAGGTCGGCCCTCCGACAGGACGACAGGAGTTTCGCCCCCCGGGGTCCACGCCGATGAGTCCGGGCCGGTGCGCTGGTCGGTACGGGCATGACGGAGCGGATCGTGACCGTGCCCGGGGCCGAGCTGTGCCTGGAGACGTTCGGGGACCCCCGCGACCCGCCGGTGCTGCTGCTGTCCGGGGCCGCGTCCTCGATGGACTGGTGGGAGCCGGGCTTCTGCGAGCGGCTCGCCGCGCGGGGGCGCTACGTGGTCCGCTACGACCACCGCGACACCGGCCGCTCGTCTGCCTCGCCGCCGGGCCGTCCGACGTACACGTTCAACGACCTGGCGGACGACCCGCTGCGGATCCTCGACGCGCTGGGGCTGGCCTCGGCGCACCTGGTCGGGATCTCGATGGGCGGCGGCATCGCTCAGCAGCTCGCGGCCGTGCACCCCGAGCGGGTACGCACGCTGACCCTGCTCGCAACCACGAATGCGGGGGAGCGCGCCGACCGCAGCGAGCTGCCGTCGATGTCGCCGGCGGTGCGCGCGGGCTTCACCGACCCGCCGCCGGACCCGGACTGGTCCGACCCGGAGGCGGTGCTGGACCGGCTGGTCGAGGACCTGCGTCCGTACGCCGGGTCGCTCGGGTACGACGAGGAGCACGTCCGCGAGATCGGTCGCACGGTCGTCGCCCGGACCCGCGACATGGCGTCGAGCAGCAAGAACCACTGGGTGCTCGACGGTGAGGACGTGCCGTTCGCGATGGCCGACATCGCGGCGCCGACGCTGGTGCTGCACGGAGCCGACGACCCGTTCTTCCCGCCGGCGCACGGAGAGTCGCTGGCGCGGGAGATCCCGGACGCCCGGCTGGTGCCGGTGCCCGGGATGGGGCACGAGGTCCCACCCCCGCCGCGGTGGGACCTCGCCGTCGACGGGATCGCCCGGCACACCGGCCGCGAGCCGTAGCCCGCGGCCCGGTGCGGGGAGGTCAGTCGGCGGCCTCGACCTTGCGGACCGTGGTGCGCAGCGGCACCTCGCGGATCACCAGCACGGCCAGCAGGCTGACCACCGCGACGCAGGCCGCGACCAGGAAGATCCGGCCGGTCGCGTCGCCGTACGCCGTACGGGTCAGGTGCTCGATCGGGGCCGGCATCGCGTGCAGGTCGAGCGTGCCGCTGCCGGAGCCGAGCCGCGACGGGTCGATGCCCATCGCGGCCAGGCCGGAGGTCATCAGGTCGGAGACCCGGTTCGTGAGCAGCGCGCCGAGCACCGAGACGCCGATCGCGCCGCCGAGGCTACGGAAGAACGCGACCGTGCCGCTGGCCGCGCCGACCTGGGTCACGTCGACGGTGTTCTGCACCGCGAGCACCAGGTTCTGCAGCAGCATCCCCATGCCCAGTCCCATGAGGGCCATGAACAGGCTCAAGTGCCAGATCGGCGTGGTGTGGTCGATGGTGCCGAGCAGGCCGAGGCCGATGACCAGTAGCAGCGACCCGGCCACCAGGAACCGCTTCCAGCGGCCGGTGCGGGTGATGATCTGTCCGGCGCCCGCCGTACCGACCAGCGAGCCGAGCATCATCGGCACGGTGAGCAGGCCGGCCTCGGTCGGCGAGTAGCCGCGGGCGATCTGGAAGTACTGGCCGAGGAACACCGAGCCACCGAACATCGCGATGCCGACGGCGAGGCTGGCCAGGATCGCCAGCGCCGTGGTGCGGTCGCGGACCACGTTCAGCGGGACCATCGGCTCCGGGTGCCGGCTCTCGACGACCACCGCGAGCAGGGCGGCGACCGTGGCGCCGCCGAGGAAGGCACCGGTCTGCCAGGACCACCACGCGTACTCGTTGCCGGCGAAGGTCACCCACAGCAGCGGCAGGCTGGCGGCCACCGAGATCAGGAACGCGCCGCCCAGGTCGAGCCGCACCCGGCGCCGGTACGTCGCGACGTGCAGGAACTTCTGCAGGATGGCCAGCGCCACCACGGCGAGCGGCACGCAGACGAAGAAGCACCAGCGCCAGCCGAGCCAGTCGGTGTCGACGATGACGCCGCCGATGAGCGGGCCGCTGACCGTCGCGACGGCCATCGTGGCGCCCATGTAGCCGCTGTAGCGGCCGCGGTTCCGCGGCGGGATCACCGCGCCGATGATCGACTGCGCGAGCGCGGTCAGTCCGCCCATGCCGATGCCCTGCACCACGCGGGCGCCGAGCAGCTCGGTGACGTTCTGGGAGATGCCGGCGGCCATCGAGCCGAGGACGAACAGCACGATCGCGGTCTGCACGAGCAGCTTCTTGTTGAACAGGTCCGACAGCTTCGCCCAGATCGGCGTGGTGACGGTCATCGCGAGCAGCGAGGCGACGATCACCCAGGTGTACTGGGTCTGGGTGCCCTCGAGGTCGCTGATGATCGTCGGCAGCGCGTTGGACACGATCGTCGAGGAGACGATCGCGGTGAACAGCGCTGCCAGCAGGCCCGCGAGGACCTCGAGGATCTCGCGGTGGGTGAGCTCCTCGCCGTGCGGTGGAGCGGCAGGCCGGGCCGGGGCGGCCGTGGCGGTGGTCATGGATGTCCTTCCGGGTGCTGGTCCGTGGGTGCGGTGTGGAAATCCCTCCGACAACGGATGGGTTTCAGTGACCCATGGGTCACTGAAAGCGGTCCGATGTCGGGTCTCAGTCGTGGGACTCGGCGAGCCGGTCGGCCAGCCGGGTGAGCAGTACGGCGGCGTGCCGGCGGTCCTCGGGGGCCCAGTCGCCGACGACCTCGCCGAGCCGGCGCACGTATTGCCGGGTCATCTCGTCGAGGCTGGTGCGGCCGCGATCGGTGAGGGTGATCAGGCCGGCGCGGGCGTCGGCCGGGTCGGGACGCCGGCCGACCAGGTCGCGCTCGACGAGGCTGCCGACCTGACGGCTGATCACCGACGGGCTCAGCCCGAAGGCGCACGCCAGGTCACCGACCCGGGTCTCGCCGTGCTTCTCGAGCCAGCGCAGCACGCCGATCTCGGCCCGGTTCAGCGACACCTCGCCGGCCGGCCGGAAGCGGGTCGACTTGAGCACCCGGCTGAGCCGGGTCAGGGCGCCGAGCAGCTCCTCGGTCGCCGGGTCCGGCGTCCCGACCGGGGCGGCGATCGTCTCCGTCGTGGTGGTCATGTCCCTCGTCTCACCCAATCACTTGGTGTCCACAAGCAATGGTAGACGAGATGCGTGCTACATGCAACTAAATACGCAGGATCAGCCGCGCGGGCCGGCGGCCGCGTCCATCCGGTCCCACTCGGCCTGCGCCTGCCGGTGCCAGCGGGCGTGCCGGTCGTGGAACGCGGACGCGGCCCGCGGGCCGGGCCAGTCGTGGTCGAGCAGCTCGCCGGGCAGGTCCGGGTCGAGGAACGGGAACCGCCGCCACTCCTGGACCATCTGCACCTGGGCCGCGAACGCCTCGCCGGGGGTGCGCGCCTGCCGGTCCTCGAAGTCCGCCAGGAACGCCAGGTACCGCTCCTCGACGTCGGCGAGGTCCCAGGCGTCGGCGAGCAGCCGGGACTCGTCGCCGATGCCGCTGGCCGGGCCCACCCAGGCGAACGCGTGCTCGTCGAGGCCCAGGTCGCGGATCACCGCGTGCACCTCCTGGCCCTTGGTGGCGTCCGGCGACACCCAGATCCCGGAGGTCGGCGAGCCGAGGCCGAGCCAGGTCAGCCGGGTCCGCAGCCGGTGCCGCAGCTGCCGCTGGGTCTCCGGGATCGGCACGCTGAGCACGAGCCATCGCCCGTCCCACGGGTGCCGCTCGCGCATGAAGCCGTAGATCCGCCGGGTGCCCTCCTCGAGCAGGTCGGCGCCCTGGGGGGTGAGCTCCCAGAGCACCCGCCGGCCGTGCCGGGTCGAGGTGAGCAGGCCCTCGGACGCCGTCCGGGTGAGCGCCTGGCGGGCGGACTTCTCCTCGACGCCGAGCGCGGCCATCGCCTGGAGCAGGGTCGCGGTCCAGACCGAGGTGTGCCGCGGGTGCACGAACTCGCCGAGCACGGTGAGCAGCAGCGAGCGGGCGCTCGCGGACCCGGCCTCGCGGCGGCGGGAGGCGGCGGGGGCGGGCTCGGTCACGGGTCCAGCCTCCCAGGAACCGGTGCCGGCGGGCCGGATCACCCGCCGGGACTGATACTCGACAAACTCTTGTCGATCTGGCGGTCAAGCGTAGAGTGTTTGTGGTCACAGCCCCAGCCGACCCCCGCGAGGTGCGCATGTCCGAGCAGTCCGACGCCCCCCACGTCCCGGTCGTCGACTTCGAGACCGACCCGGCCGGCTACCGGCACTGGCGGTTCGCCGTCGACGGCGAGGTCGCGACGCTGACGCTGACCGTCGACGAGGGTGGGGGACTGGTCGAGGGCTACCAGCTGAAGTCCAACTCCTACGACCTCGGCGTCGACATCGAGCTGTACGACGCGGTGCAGCGGCTGCGCTTCGAGCACCCGCAGGTCAAGGCCGTCGTGATGACCGGAGGGCTGGAGCGGATGTTCTGCGCCGGAGCGAACATCCGGATGCTCGCGCAGAGCAGCCACGCCTGGAAGGTGAACTTCTGCAAGTTCACCAACGAGACCCGCAACGCGATCGAGGACGCCCACGAGTCCGGCCAGACCTGGATCGCGGCGCTGAACGGCACCGCGGCCGGCGGCGGCTACGAGCTCGCGCTGGCCTGCGACGAGATCGTGCTCGTCGACGACGGCTCGTCGACGGTCAGCCTCCCCGAGGTGCCGTTGCTCGGCGTGCTGCCGGGCACCGGCGGGCTGACCCGGGTGGTCGACAAGCGGCACGTGCGCAAGGACCGCGCCGACCTGTTCGCCACCAAGGCCGAGGGGTACCGCGGCGCCACCGCCGTCGAGTGGGGCCTGGTCGACGCCACCGTGCCGCGCAACCGCTGGGACGAGGAGCTAGGCGTGCGCGCCCGCCGGGCCGTCGAGGCGTCCCGGCGTCGCAGCGGTGAAGGTGTCGCGCTCACCCCGCTGGACCGCACCGAGGACGGCGACACGATCAGCTACCCGCACGTCACCGCCACCCTCGACCGCGGCGCCCGGCGCGTCGACATCACCGTCGCCGGCCCGACCGACGCGCCGCCGGAGCACCCGGTCGAGGCGGGCGTGGACTGGTACCCGTTCGCCGTCGCCCGCGCCCTCGACGACCTGGTGCTCCGGCTGCGCACCAACGAGCAGCAGCTCGGCACCTGGGTGTTCCGCACGGCGGGCGACCTCGACGCGGTCCTCGCGTACGACGCGCAGCTCGCCGACGCCGACGTCGACGGGCCGAGCGACTGGTTCGTGCACGAGACCACGCAGTACCTCAAGCGGACCTTCAAGCGGCTCGACGTGACCAGCCGCAGCCTGGTCGCGGTCGTCGAGCCCGGGAGCTGCTTCACCGGCTTCCTGGCCGAGCTGCTGCTCGCGTGCGACCGGCAGTACATGCTCGAGGGGGTCTACGAGGACGTCGACCCGGACGCCGACCCCGCGGTGCTGGTGCTCACCTCGAGCAACGACGGCCGCTTCCCGATGGGCAACGAGCTGTCCCGGCTGGAGTCGCGGTTCTGGGGTCACGACGACGACCTGGAGGCGGCCCGCAAGCAGGTCGGCGAGCGGCTCGACGCCCGCGCCGCGGAAGCGGCCGGGCTGGTCACGATGGCGCTCGACGACATCGACTTCGAGGAGGAGCTGCGGATCGTCCTCGAGGAGCGGGCCTCGCTGTCGCCCGACGCGCTGACCGGCATGGAGGCCAACCACCGCTTCGTCGGCCCGGAGTCGATGGAGACCAAGATCTTCGGCCGGCTCACCGCCTGGCAGAACTGGATCTTCAACCGCCCGAACGCGTCCGGCCCCGACGGGGCGCTGCGGCGCTACGGGTCCGGCCAGCGCGGCTCCTACGACTACCAGCGGGTGTGACATGACCGGCTTCAACGCTGCCGACTACCTGGTCTCCCGGCACGTCGCCGAGGGACGCGGCGACCGCACCGCGGTCGTCGCGTCCGAGACGCTGAGCTATGCCGACCTCGACGAACGGGTCGGGGCGGTCGCCGCCGGGCTGCGCGGGCTCGGGCTGCGCCGCGACGACCGGGTGCTGCTGGTGATGAGCGACGAGGTGCCGATGCTCACCGGCATCCTCGGCGCGTTCCGGGCCGGGTTCGTCGCGGTGCCGGTCTCCACGATGCTGACCGGCAAGGAGCTCGGCGGGATCGTCGCCGACTCCGGCGCCCGTGCCGTGATCGCCACCCCGGAGTTCCTCGAGGCGGTCGGCCAGGCGCTCGCGCAGGCGCCCGACGTCGAGCACCTGGTGGTCGCCGGCGGGGGCGAGGTGCCGGTGCCCGACGGCGTCGCCGTGCACGGCTGGGCCGACCTGACCGGCGGCGGTGGCGACCCGTCGTACGCCGACACGGTCGACGACTCCTGGGCGCTGTGGCTCTACACCTCCGGCACCACCGGGCTCCCCAAGGCGGCGATGCACCGGCACGCGAACATCCGGCACGTCTGCGAGACGTACGGCGCGCAGGTGCTCGGCATCACCCCCGACGACGTGACGTTCTCGGTGGCCAAGCTGTTCTTCGCCTACGGGATCGGGAACTCGATGTTCTTCCCGTTCTCGGTCGGCGCCGCCACCGTGCTGGAGCCGCGCCGGCCCACCCCCGACGTGGTCCGCGAGCGGCTCGCCGAGGCCCGGCCGACGCTGTTCTTCGGCGTGCCCACCTTCTACGCGGCGCTGACCGCCAGCGACCTGCCGGACGACGCGTTCGCGAGCGTGCGGCTGTGCGCGTCGGCCGGCGAGCCGCTGCCGGCGCCGCTGCAGAACCGGTTCACCGGCCGCTTCGGCGTGGAGATCCTCGACGGCATCGGCTCCACCGAGGCGCTACACATCTTCCTGTCCAACCGGCCCGGCGACGTCCACCCCGGGACCACGGGGCTGCCGGTGCCCGGATACGACGTACAGCTGCGCGGTGACGACGGCGCACCGGTCCCGGACGGCGAGCCGGGGGCGCTGCACGTGCGCGGTGAGTCGATCGCGCTCGGCTACTGGCACCGCACCGACGCCAGCCGGCAGGTCTTCCAGGGCGAGTGGCTGAAGACCGGCGACACCTACGTGCGCAGCGGCGAGGGCTACTACACCTGCCTGGGCCGCAACTCCGACATGCTCAAGGCCGGCGGCATCTGGGTCTCGCCGGCCGAGGTGGAGAGCCGGCTGCTCGAGCACCCCGCGGTCCGCGAGGCCGCGGTCGTGGGCGTCGCCGACGCCGACGGGCTCGACAAGCCGGTGGCCGTCGTGGTCACCGGTGCCGACGTCGACGAGGCGTCCCTGGTGGCCTGGTGCCGCGACGGACTGGCGCACTTCAAGTCGCCGCGACGGGTGGTGTTCGTCTCCGAGCTCCCGAAGACGGCGACCGGCAAGCTGCAGCGGTTCAAGGTGCGCGACTTCGTGTCCGCCGAGCCCGCCGCCGAGCCCACCACCGAGCCGGCCGTCCGACCGGTGGTCGCGACGTGACCGCCCTGCGGACCGACCTGCTGATCGTCGGCGCCGGTCCGGTCGGGCTGTACGGCGCCTACTACGCCGGCGTGCGAGGGCTGTCCGTCGCGGTCGTCGACTCGCTGTCGCAGCTCGGCGGCCAGGTCACCGCGATGTATCCCGAGAAGCAGATCTACGACGTCGCCGGGTTCCCCTCGATCTCCGGCCGCGAGCTGGTCGCCGGGCTGGTGGCGCAGGCGGCGCAGTACGAGCCGACGTACCTGCTCGGCCAGGAGGCGCAGCGGCTCGATCACCTCGACGACGGCCGGCTTCGCGTCACGACCAGCGCCGGCACCGAGGTCGACGCCGGCGCGGTCGTGGTCACCGGCGGCATCGGCACGTTCAGCCCGAGGCCGCTGCCGGCCGGCGAGGACTTCCTCGGCCGGGGGCTGGAGTACTTCGTGCCCTCCGCGCAGGAGTACGTGGGCAGCGACGTGCTCGTGGTCGGCGGCGGCGACAGCGCCCTCGACTGGTGCCTGATGCTGCAGCCGCTGGCGTCCAGCGTGACGCTGGTGCACCGCCGCGAGCAGTTCCGGGCGCACGCCGCGAGCGTGCAGCAGGTGCGCGAGTCCGGCGTCGAGATCGTGGTCAACGCCCAGGTCACCCGGCTCGACGGCGGCGACCTGCTGGAGAAGGCCGAGGTCACCGTGAAGGGCGAGGAGCCGCGGGTGCTGCCCTGCCAGCGGGTGGTCGCCGCGCTCGGCTTCACCGCGAACCTCGGCCCGCTGCGCGAGTGGGGCGTGACCCTGCACGACAACCGGCACCTGGTCGTCGACTCCGCCATGCGCACCGACGTGCCAGGGCTGTTCGCGGCCGGCGACATCACCGACTACGACGGCAAGGTGCGGCTGATCTCCGTCGGGTTCGGTGAGGTGGCCACCGCCGTGAACAACGCCGCCGTGCACCTCGACCCCGGCGCCCAGCTCTTCCCCGGCCACTCCACCGACCTGCCCCACGACGTACCCGTCCCCGCCTGACAGGAGCGCAGATGCCCTACGTGATCGCCAGCGCCTGCATCGACGTCAACGACAAGTCCTGCGTCGAGGAGTGCCCCGTCGACTGCATCTACGAGGGGGAGCGCAAGAGCTACATCAACCCCAAGGAGTGCATCGACTGCGGTGCATGCGAGCCGGTCTGCCCGGTCGAGGCGATCAGCCAGGACCGCCGGGTGCTCGAGGAGGACGAGCAGTTCGTCGAGGACAACCGGGCGTTCTTCACCGAGCTGCTCGACGGCCGCGACGAGCCGCTGGGCGCGCCCGGCGGCGCCCGCAAGGTCGGCGAGGTCGGCACCGACACCCCGCTGGTGAAGGCCTGGTCGGCGTGACCCTCGACGGCATGACCCTGGTCGACGCGCACGTGCACGTGCCGGTGCTGCCGTCGCTCGCGCCCGCCTGGGTCCAGTGGGCCCGCGACTTCGGGCCCGACGGCATCCTCGAGGACCTCTGGGACGCCGAGGGCACGCCTCGTCCCGACCGGCTCGACGCGCTGTTCGAGGAGCAGGGCGTCGACCACGCGCTGCTGTTCTGCGAGTACTCCCCGAAGGCCACCGGCTACCAGCGCTTCGAGGACCTGCTGCCGATCGTCGAGCAGAACCCGACGCGGTTCCGCCCGGTCGCCAACGTCAACCCGCACCTGCACTTCCCGCTCGCCGACGAGGTGCGCCGCCAGCTCGACCTCGGCGCGGCGGCCCTCAAGCTGCACCCGGTGCACGGCGGGTTCCGCTGCGACGACCCGATGCTCTACCCGGCGTACCAGGTGCTCGCCGAGCGCGGCGTGCCGCTGATCGTGCACTGCGGCACCAGCACCTTCCCGGGCTCGATGAACGAGTACGCCGACCCGCAGTACCTGCTCCCGGTGGTCCGCGACTTCCCGACCGTCGACGTGGTGCTCGCGCACGGCGGCCGCGGGTGGTGGTACGACGCGGCGGCGTTCATGGCGCTGGCGAACCCGACCGTCTGGCTGGAGCTGTCCGGGCTGCCGCCGAAGCGGCTGCCGGAGTACTACCGGCGCTACGACCTCGGCCGGCTCGCGAAGCGGTGGATCTTCGCCACCGACTGGCCCGGCGTGCCGAGCACGTCCCGCAACGCCCGCGACGTGGTCGGCCTGGGGCTCGACGACGACACCGCGGCCGCCGTGCTCGGCGGCAACGCACTCACCGTCTACGCCGGACTGCCGGGAGGCGACCGATGACCGACGTGCCCACCACCGGGCGGCCCGCCGCCGACCTCACCGACGAGGAGCTCGAGACGCAGGGCAAGCAGCTGCACGACTCCCGCAACTGGGTGTTCCTGCACGGCACCGCCGCCCAGTTCGAGACGCACACGAAGCGGATGCTCGAGCTGGAGCAGGAGTACCTGCGCCGGCACCCCAAACGCACCTGGCAGGGCAGCGAGGGCGGCACCCCCGAGCAGGTCGACGACCCGGTCGGCGAGCTGCTGAAGCGCGTCGACGACGCCGGCGGGCGGATGCACAAGCTCGAGGTGCACCAGCTCGCCCGGGTGCTCGGCGTCGCCCGGGCCGACCTCGCCGAGCTGTACCGCTCCGACCTGCTCGGCACCGACCGGCAGGACCGGGTGATCACCGCCGCGGGCCGCGCCCGCGTGGTCCGGTGACCCGGAACGCGACCACGCCCGGCGTGCTCGCCGACCTCCGCGCGCTCGAGGGTCGCGAGCTCGTCGGCGACTGGCTGCAGGTCGACCCGGAGCGCGAGGGGCAGTTCTTCCGCGGCGCCTACCTCGACCTGACGTACGGCGAGGGGCTCGGCCCGGAGTACCCGGAGGGTCTGGTCGAGGGCTTCCACCTGCTCGCCCTGCTCGACTACCTGTCGGCGGCGATCCTCGGCCGGTTCCACGGCTTCAACTACGGGCTCGACCGGGTGCGGTTCGTCTCGCCGGTGACCGTGCACGACCGGGTGCGGCTGCGGCTGCACGTCGACACGGTCGCCCCCCGCGGCGAGGGGTTCCTGGTCACCTACGACTGCACCCTCGAGGTCGAGGGCCAGTTCGCCACCCCCGACGTCCGCACCGAGCGGCGCCCCGACGGCAGCCTGCGGATGTGGTCCGCCGACCCGCTGCGCGACCACCCGTTGAGCGTGCTGCACGCGTTCCGCGAGCACGCCCGCCGCGACCCCGAGCGGCTGCTCGTCGCCGAGCGCGACGGCGACGGCGGCTGGCGCGGGCTGGGCTACGGCGAGGCCGACCGGCGCGCGCTGGCGCTCGGCCAGGCGCTGCTCGACCTCGGGCTCGGACCCGACCGCCCGCTGGTCGTGCTGTCCGGCGGCTCGGTCGACCACCTCGTGGTCCAGCTGGCGGCGCAGGTGGCGGGCGTGCCGGTCGCGCCGGTCAGCGTCGCCTACTCGCTGATGTCCAAGGACCACGCACGGCTGCGCGAGATCGCCGCGCTGGTCGAGCCCGGTGCGGTCTACGCCGAGGACGGCGACGTGTTCGCGGCCGCCCTCGACGCGTTCCCGGCCGCGGCCCGGCTCAGGTCCCGCGGCGGTACGTCCGGTCTCCGCCTCGACGACCTCGCCGCGACGGCGCCGGGTGCCGCCGTGCATGCGGCGTACGACGGGCTGGGCCGGGACTCGGTCGCGAAGCTGCTGTTCACCTCCGGGTCCACCGGCAGCCCCAAGGGCGTGCTCACCACGCACGGGATGCTGTCGGCGAACCAGCAGATGATCCGGCAGGCCTGGCCGTTCCTCGCCGACGAGCCGCCGGTGGTCGTCGACTGGCTGCCGTGGAGCCGCACCTTCGGCGGCAACCACAACCTGAACCTGGTGCTGGTCAACGGCGGCACCCTGTACGTCGACGCCGGTCGGCCGGCCCCGGGGATGGTCGCGCAGACGCTCGCGAACCTGGCCGACGTACCGCCGACGGTGTACTTCAACGTGCCGGCCGGCTACGCGCAGCTGCTGCCCGCGCTGGAGGGCGATGCCGACCTCGCGCGGAGCTTCTTCTCCCGGCTGCGGCTGGTGTTCAACGCCGGCGCCGCGCTGCCCGGCACGCTGCGCGAGCGGCTGCTGCGGCTGGGGGAGCGGACCACCGGCCGGCGGGTGCCGGTGACCGGGTCGTGGGGGATGACCGAGACCGCGCCGGCCGCGACGACCGCGCACTTCGAGTTCACCGACCCCCGCTCGATCGGGGTGCCGATGGCCGGCGCCGACCTGCTGCTGGTGCCCGACGAGGCCGGCGACGCCTACGAGCTGCGGGTGCGCGGCCCGATGGTGACCCCCGGCTACCACCGCCGGCCCGCCCTGACCGCGGCGTCCTTCGACGACGAGGGCTACTACCGCACCGGCGACGCGGTCCAGGTCGCCGCCCCTGCCGACCCGAACCTGGGGCTGCTCTTCCGCGGCCGGCTGGCCGAGGACTTCAAGCTGTCCACCGGCACGTTCGTGCACGTCGGCGCGGTGCGCACCGCACTGCTGTCCGCGGTGGCGGTGCTCGCCGACGCGGTGGTCACCGGGCAGGACCGCGACGAGGTGTGCGCGCTGGCCTGGCTGAACCCGGCCGAGGCCGCGCGGCTCCTCGGCCGCGAGCCGACCGGCGCGGGCGAGGTGTGGACCGACCCCGAGCTCGCCGTACACGTCGCGGAGCGGCTGCGCGACCACGGCGCGGCGGTCGGCTCGGCCGCCCGCGTCGCTCGGGTGCTGCTGATGACCGCGCCGCCGGGGCTCGACGCCGGCGAGGTCACCGACAAGGGGTACGTCAACCAGCGTCGGGTGCTCGCGAACCGGGCGCACCTCGTCGACCGGCTGTACGCCGACCCACCCGGCGACGGCGTCGTCGTGGCCGCTCCGCTAGAAAGAGGCGCATGACCGCCGACACCACCTACACCCCGCCCGAGCAGGTCGTCGCGATCGTCACCGGCGCCGGCCGCGGCATCGGCGCCGCGATCGCCGAGCGGCTCGGCGCCGACGGGCTCGCCGTCGCCTGCGTCGACATCGACGAGGCGACCGCCGCCGAGACCGCGACCCGCCTCGAGGGGCAGGGCGTCCGCAGTGCGGCGTACGCCGCCGACGTCAGCGACGAGGACGCCGTGCAGGCCGTGGTCGACCGCGTCGCCGCGGAGCTCGGGCCGCCGACCGTGCTGGTCAACAACGCCGGCGTGCTCCGCGACAACCTGCTGTTCAAGATGTCCGCCGGCGACTGGGACACCGTGATGCAGGTGCACCTGCGCGGCACGTTCCTGATGACCCGCGCGACCCAGAGACACATGACCGAGGCGCGGTGGGGGCGGGTCGTGAACCTGTCCTCGACCTCCGCGCTCGGCAACCGCGGCCAGGCCAACTACGCCGCGGCCAAGGCCGGCCTGCAGGGCTTCACGAAGACCGTCGCGCACGAGCTCGGCAAGTTCGGGGTGACCTGCAACGCCGTCGCCCCGGGCTTCATCGTCACCGAGATGACCCGCGCCACCGCCGAGCGGGTCGGCCAGGGCTTCGAGGAGTTCAGCGCCGCCCGGGTCGCCGGTATCCCGGTGAACCGCGCCGGCCAGCCCGAGGACGTCGCCGAGGCGGTGGCGTACTTCTGCTCACCCGCCGCCGGCTTCGTCTCCGGCCAGGTGCTCTACGTCGCCGGCGGCCCCCGCACCTGACGGACGGGTAGTCCGTGTCAGTTGGCAGGTCCAGGACCCTGTTCCACCTGCCGAACGACACGGACTACCCCTTCCTGGGGGTGCACGTTCGGGCGGTATGGCACCACGTGGGCGGTGGCCGGTTCGGCCTGATCTGACCATGGAGAGGCCGAGGTGTCCCGCCTAGCGTGGAAGGTGCACCGACCTGGGGATACGACATGACCATCGAACAGCTTGACCGACCGAGACCGAGCACCATCCGGCTCTGCTCCTGCGGACAGGAGCTCGACATCTGCTCACGGGGGCACTGCCCGCGCTGCGGGTCCGCCCTTCACCACGGCCCGCGCACCTGACCCGGCCGCCCGTGGGTGGCGCGGGCTAGGTTCGGGGCATGGCGACTGCGACCGACGTGCTCCTCGACGGCTACGACCGGGTCCGCGAGACCGTGGCCTCGGTGGTCAGCGGCCTCGACGAGGACGCGCTGACCTTCCGTCCCGACCCGGCGGCGAACTCCATCGCCTGGCTGGTCTGGCACCTCACCCGCGTGCAGGACGACCACGTCGCCGACGTGGCCGGGTCCGAGCAGGTGTGGACCGTCGGCGGCTGGGTGGAGCGGTTCCGGCTGCCCCTCGACGTGGCCGCGACCGGCTACGGCATGTCCGCCGAGGAGGTGGGCCTGGTGCGGGCGCCGGCCGAGCTGCTCGCGGCGTACCACGAGGCGGTGCACAACGCGACCGTCGACTACCTCAAGACGCTGCAGCCCGACGACTACGAGCGCATCGTCGACGAGCGGTGGGACCCGCCGGTGTCGCTGATGGTACGGCTGGTCAGCGTGCTCGACGACGCCGCGCAGCACGTCGGCCAGGCGTCGTACCTGCGCGGGCTCGTCGAGCGCCGCTGACCGGCTACTTCGCGACCCAGACCGTCTTGGCGTTCATGAACTCCCGGATGCCGAGACCGGCGAGCTCGCGGCCGTGCCCGGACGCCTTGATGCCACCGAACGGCAGTGCCGGGAACGACGCCACCATGCCGTTCACGAAGGTCTGGCCGGCCTCGAGGTCGCGGACGAACCGCTCCTGCTCCTCGGGGTCGGTGGTCCAGGCGTTGGAGCCGAGGCCGAACCGGGTGGCGTTGGCGATCCGGATCGCGTCGTCGATGTCGGTGGCCTTGTAGACCTGCGCGACCGGGCCGAAGACCTCCTCGAGGTACATCTCCATGTCCTCGGTGACGCCGGCGAGCACGGTCGGCGGGTACCACCAGCCGGCCTGGTCGGGCCGCTCACCGCCGAGGAGCACCTGGGCGCCCTTGTCGACGGCGTCCTTCACCAGCTCCTCGACGTCCTCGCGACCCTGCTCGGTGGACAGCGGACCGACGTCGGTGCCCTCGTCCATCGGGTCGCCGACGACCAGCGAGCGCATCTGCTCCACGAACAGCCCGACCCACTCGTCGTAGACGTCCTGGTGCACGATGAACCGCTTGGCGGAGATGCAGGACTGGCCGTTGTTCTGGGTGCGCGAGGTGGTCGCCACCTTGGCGGCCTGGGCCAGGTCGGCCGACGGCATCACCACGAAGGCGTCGGAGCCGCCGAGCTCGAGCACCACCTTCTTGAGCGACTCGCCGGCGGTCCGGCCGACCGCGACGCCCGCGCCCTCGCTGCCGGTCAGGGTCGCGGCCGCGACGCGGTCGTCGCGGATCACCTGCTCGACCTTGCCGCTGCCGATCAGCAGGGTCTGGAACACGTCGTCGGGGAAACCGGCGTCGCGGAACAGCTCCTCCATGAACAGCGCGGTCTGCGGCACGTTGCTGGCGTGCTTGAGCAGCCCGACGTTGCCGGCCGTCAGCGCCGGGGCCGCGAACCGCATCGCCTGCCAGAGCGGGAAGTTCCAGGGCATGATCGCCAGCACCACGCCGAGGGGGAGGTACCGCGTGTAGGCCTGTGACGCGTTCACCACGTCGCCGTCGACGGCCTCGTCGGCGAGCAGGTCGCGGCCGTTGTCGGCGTAGTAGCGCAGCACCGCGGCGCACTTGCCGATCTCCGCGACCGACGCCTTCTTGGTCTTGCCCATCTCGGTGGTCATCAGCTCGGCGAGCTCGTCGGTGCGCTTGTCGAGGATGTCCGCGGCCTGGCGCAGCCACCCCTCGCGCTCCTCGAAGCTGGTCAGCCGGTACGTCGAGGCCGCGGCCGCCGCGCGCGCGAGCCGGTCCTCGAGCTGCTCGTCGGTGAGCTCGTCGAAGGTCTTGAGCACCGCTCCGGTGCGGGGGTCAGTCGTCGCAATCGGCATGGGACCACTCTTTCACGTGACTGGGCGTCGAAAAAGTGCGGAATCAGTCGTCCTGGCGCGGACATCCGTGCACCCCGTGACCCCGGTAGGGTTCCGGGGCACTCGGGAGCGGACGTGCGACCCGCACGCCCACCCGTCACCGATCGAGGGAGACCCATGCAGATCTGGCCCGGCCGGCCGTACCCGCTCGGCGCCACGTACGACGGCGCGGGGGCCAACTTCGCGTTGTTCTCCGAGGTCGCCGAGCGCGTCGAGCTGTGCCTGATCAGCGACTCCGGACAGGAGACGCGGGTCGACCTGGTGGAGACCGACGCCTACGTGCACCACGCCTACCTGCCCGGCATCCAGCCCGGGCAGCGCTACGGCTACCGGGTCCACGGCCCCTACGACCCGGCCTCCGGGCACCGCTGCAACCCCGCGAAGCTGCTGGTCGACCCGTACGCCAAGGCCCTCGAGGGCCAGATCGACGGCGACGAGTCGCTGTTCTCCTACCGGTTCGGCAGCCCGGAGCGGTTCAACCGGCGCAACTCCCGCGGGCACACGATGCTCTCGGTGGTGGTGAACCCGTTCTTCGACTGGGGCACCGACCGGCGCCCCGACCGGGAGTACAACGACAGCGTCATCTACGAGGCGCACGTCAAGGGCCTGACCCGGCTGCACCCCGAGGTGCCAGAGGAGCTGCGCGGGACGTACGCCGGGGTGGCGCACCCGGTGATGATCGAGCACCTCAAGAAGCTCGGGATCACGGCGATCGAGCTGATGCCGGTGCACCAGTTCGTGCAGGACCCGACGCTCGTCGAGAAGGGGCTGTCGAACTACTGGGGCTACAACACGATCGGGTTCTTCGCCCCGCACAACGCGTACTCCGCGACCGGCCAGCGCGGCCAGCAGGTGCAGGAGTTCAAGGCGATGGTGCGGGCGCTGCACGAGGCGGACATCGAGGTGATCCTCGACGTGGTCTACAACCACACCGCCGAGGGCAACCACCTCGGGCCGACGCTGGGCTTCCGCGGCATCGACAACGCGGCGTACTACCGGCTCGTCGACGAGGACAAGCGCTTCTACTACGACACCACCGGCACCGGGAACACCCTGCTGATGCGGCACCCGCACGTGCTGCAGCTGATCATGGACTCGCTGCGCTACTGGGTCCTGGACATGCACGTCGACGGGTTCCGCTTCGACCTGGCCTCGTCGCTGGCCCGGCAGTTCCACGAGGTCGACCGGCTGTCGGCGTTCTTCGACCTGGTGCAGCAGGACCCCGTGGTCTCGCAGGTCAAGCTGATCGCCGAGCCGTGGGACCTCGGCGACGGCGGCTACCAGGTCGGCAACTTCCCGCCGCTGTGGACCGAGTGGAACGGCCGGTACCGCGACAGCGTGCGCGACTTCTGGCGGGGCGAGCCCGGCACGCTCGGCGACTTCGCGTCCCGGTTGGTCGGCTCCTCCGACCTCTACGAGCACTCCGGCCGCAAGCCGATCGCGTCGGTCAACTTCGTCACCGCGCACGACGGGTTCACGATGCGCGACCTGGTCTCCTACAACGAGAAGCACAACCAGGCGAACGGCGAGGACAACCACGACGGCGAGAGCCACAACCGCTCGTGGAACTCCGGCGTCGAGGGTCCCACCGACGACCCCGCCGTCGTCGCGCTGCGCGAGCGGCGGCACCGCAACTTCCTGGTCACGCTGCTGCTGTCGCAGGGGGTGCCGATGGTCGCGCACGGCGACGAGATCGCCCGCACCCAGCACGGCAACAACAACGTCTACTGCCAGGACAACGAGACGTCGTGGATGCACTGGGACCTCGACGAGCCGCGGCAGGCGCTGCTCGCGTTCGCGCGGCGGGTGGTCCGGCTGCGCTCGGAGCACCCGGTGTTCCGGCGCCGCCGGTTCTTCGCGGGCGAGTCGACCGCGGGCGGCGACGAGATCGCCGACATCGCCTGGTTCACGCCCTCGGGCGAGCACATGACCGACGGCGCCTGGGGCGCGGGCGGCACCACGCTGATGGTGTTCCTCAACGGCGAGGGCATCCCGGAGCCCGGTCGCCGCGGGGAGCCGGTGGTCGACGACTCGTTCCTGATCGCCTTCAACGCGGGCTCGGAGCCGACCAAGTTCACCATCCCCGACGAGGTGTACGGCGACGGCTGGACGCTCGAGCTGGACACCAGCGACGACGCCGTCGGCACCGCGTCGATGTACGAGGAGGCGGTGCCGCTGCTGCCCGGGCTGGAGTTCGACGCGACCGACCACAGCGTCGTGGTGCTGCGCCGACCCCGGAGCCGTTGAGCCGCCGTCCTGCTGGGTACTGTCCAGGTCATGAGCTGGAGCGTCTCGGACCTGCCCTCGCTGACCGGCACCACCGCCGTGGTGACCGGCGCCAACTCGGGGATCGGCTGGTGGACGGCGCTCGAGCTGGCCCGCCACGGAGCCGACGTGACGCTCGCCTGCCGCAGCGTCGAGAAGGCGGAGGCGGCCGCCGCCCGGATGCGCGGCCAGCTCGACGACCGGGCCGGCACCCTCCACGTCGCCCGGCTCGACCTCGGCTCCCTCGACTCGGTGCGCGAGTTCGCCGAGGGCTGGCAGGGCCCGCTGGGGCTGCTGGTCAACAACGCGGGCGTGATGACGCCGCCGCGCTACCAGGAGACGAGCGACGGCTTCGAGCTGCAGTTCGGCACCAACCACCTCGGCCACTTCGCGCTCACCGGCCGGCTGCTGCCCTCGCTGCTCGCGGCGCCCGCGTCGCGGGTGGTCACGGTGTCGTCGATCGCGCACCACGGTGGTCGCGGCAGCCTGCTCGAGGGCAACCCGCGCGAGCACTACCGGCCCAGTCCGGCGTACTCCAACGCCAAGCTGGCCAACCTGCTCTTCGCCTTCGAGCTGCAGCGGCGGGCCTCGCTGGCCGGTGCCGGGCTCACCTCGACCGCCGCGCACCCCGGCGTCTGCGTGACCAACCTGGTCAGCAGCGAGCAGGGCCTCGGCTCCATCCCCGGCGTCCGCCAGCTGTGGCCGTACGTCGGACGGGTGCTGCTCCCGAGCGCCCGGGCCGGCGCCGAGCCGACCCTCTACGCCGCCACCGAGGCCACGCCCGGCTCGTACTCCGGGCCGCAGTCGATGCGCGAGTCGCGCGGGAAGGTCGGCCCGGCCAAGGCGCAGCCGCTGGCCCGCGACGAGTCCCTGGCCGGCAAGCTGTGGAGCCTCAGCGAGGACCTGACCGACGTCCGGTACGACTGGGAGTTTCACGCGTCGGCCTAGGCTCGGCTGCATGAGCCGACCCACGAGCCTGGGTGCCCTCCGCGCCACCGGATACCGCTCCCGCTCGGTCAAGGCCGAGATCCGCGAGAACCTCCTCCACCGACTCCGCACCGGCGAGCCCGCCTTCCCCGGGATCGTCGGCTTCGACGACACCGTGCTGCCGCAGCTCGAGAGCGCGCTGCTGGCCGGCCACGACCTGGTGCTGCTCGGCGAGCGCGGCCAGGGCAAGACCCGCCTGATGCGCACCGTCGGCCAGCTGCTCGACGAGTGGACCCCCGTGGTCGAGGGCTGCGAGATCGGCGACGACCCGCTCGCGCCCGTGTGCGTGCGCTGCCGCCGGCTCGCCGCCGAGCAGGGCGACGACCTTCCCGTCGCGTGGCGGCACCGCGAGGACCGGTACGTCGAGAAGCTGGCCACCCCCGACACCAGCGTCGGCGACCTGGTCGGCGACGTCGACCCGGTGAAGGTGGCCGAGGGCCGCACGCTCGGCGACCCGGAGACCGTGCACTACGGCCTGCTGCCGCGCACCAACCGGGGCGTCTTCGGCATCAACGAGCTGCCCGACCTCGCCGAGCGGATCCAGGTGGCGATGTTCAACGTGCTCGAGGAGCGCGACATCCAGGTGCGCGGCTACTCGCTGCGGCTGCCCGTCGACGTACTCCTGGTGGCCAGCGCGAACCCGGAGGACTACACGAACCGGGGCCGGATCATCACCCCGCTCAAGGACCGGTTCGGTGCGGAGATCCGCACCCACTACCCGGCGGAGGTCGCGGAGGAGGTCGCGCTCGTCGGACAGGAGGCGCGGCTGGTCGCCGACGTGCCCGAGCACCTGGTCGAGGTGGTGGCCCGGCTGACCCGCGGACTGCGGGAGTCGCCCGCCGTCGACCACCGGTCGGGGGTGAGCGCGCGCTTCGCGATCGCGGCGGCCGAAGGGGTCGCCGCGTCCGCGCTGCGCCGTGGCGCCCGGGTCGGCGAGAGCCTCGCGGTCGCGCGGGTGTGCGACGTACCGACGGTGGTGCCGACGCTGCTCGGCAAGGTGGAGTTCGAGATGGGCGAGGAGGGCCGCGAGGCCGAGGTCGTCCAGCACCTGCTGCGGGTCGCCGTCGCGGAGACGTTCCGCGACCGGCTCGGCGGGCTCGACCTGTCCGGCTTCACCGAGCTGTTCGCGGAGGGCGAGACGGTGGAGACCGGCGAGCTGGTGCCCGCGCAGGACCTGCTCGACCAGGTCGGCACCGTCCCCGGGCTGTCCAAGGTGCTCGACCGGCTCGGGCACGGCGACGACGCGAACCCGGGCGAGGTGGCCGCCGCGCTCGAGTTCGTGCTCGAGGGCCTGCACCTGACCCGGCGCATCGACAAGGAGTCGGTGGGCGGCCGCTCGGTGTACGGAGCCTGACATGTCGCGGTTCCGCTACGGCCCCTGGCACGACGGTCCCGACCCGCTCGCCCCGCCGTACGACGTCCGCGCGGCGCTCGACGAGGTGGGCCGCGACGTGCTCTCCGGCGGGTCGCTGCGAGAGGCGCTGTCGGACCTGCTGCGGCGCGGGTTCGACGGCAACCGCGGGCTCGACGACCTCGCCGCCCGGGTGCGGCAGATGCGCAACGCGGCGCGGCGGCGCGGCGACCTCGGCGGCACGCTCGACCAGGTGCGCGCGGCGCTCGACCAGGCGCTGGCACAGGAGCGCGACCAGCTCGCCTCCGAGGACACCGACGCGGCGCGGTGGAACGAGATGGAGCTCGCGACGCTCCCCGACGACACCGCCGGCGCGGTGCGCGCGCTGGCGCCGTACGACTGGCACTCCGACGAGGCGCGCGCGACGTACGAGTCGATCCAGCAGATGCTGCAGAGCGAGGTGCTCGACGCGCAGTTCGCCGGCATGAAGCGGCTGCTGCAGGACCAGGACCCCGAGGCGATGCAGGCCGTCAAGGACATGCTCGCCGACCTCAACAACCTGCTCGCCGCGCACGCGCGGGGGGAGGACACCGAGGACCGGTTCCGGGAGTTCATGGACAAGCACGGCGACCTGTTCCCGGAGAACCCGCAGAACGTCGACGAGCTCATCGACGCGCTGGCGCGGCGGCAGGCCGCGGCCGACCGGATGCTCGCGTCGCTGTCGCCGGAGCAGCGCCAGCAGCTCGGCCAGCTGATGAGCGACGCGCTGAGCGACCCCGACCTCGCCTCGCAGATGGCGCAGCTTTCGGACAACCTGCGCGCGCTGCGGCCCGGCATGAACCGGGGGCCGGTGAACATGCGCGAGGGCGGCGATTCCCTCGGCTACAGCGACGCCGTGGAGGCGGTCGCCGAGCTCGCCGACCTGGAGGCCCTGGAGCAGTCGCTGGCGCAGACGCACGCCGGCGCCACCCTCGACGACGTCGACGTGGAGGCGCTCGAGCGGAACCTCGGCGCGTCCGCGGCGGCCGACTTCCGGGCGTTGCGCGAGCTGGAGCGCGAGCTCGAGCGGCAGGGGTTCGTGACCCGCGGCGACGACGGGCTCCGGCTGACCCCCCGCGCCGTACGTCGGCTGGGGGAGACGGCGCTGAAGCGGGTGTTCGCGCAGCTCGACGCGAACGGCACCGGCGACCACGAGGACCACCGCACCGGGTCGGCCGACGAGCTGGTGGGCACGACACGGCCGTGGGTGTTCGGCGACGAGCTGCCCATCGACGCGGTGCGGACGGTGTCGAACGCGCTGCGCCGCGGCTCCTCCATGCCTGCGACGCTGATGGTCGAGGACTTCGAGGTGGTCGAGACCGAGCGGCGTACGACGGCCGCGGTCGCGCTGTGCGTCGACCTGTCGTTCTCGATGGTGCAGGAGGGCCGCTGGGGTCCGATGAAGCAGACCGCGCTGGCGCTGTCGCACCTGGTCGCGACCCGGTTCCGGCAGGACGCGCTGGAGATCATCGGCTTCGACCGGACCGCACGGCGGCTCTCGCCGGTGCAGCTCGCCGACGTCGAGCCCGAGTGGGTGCAGGGCACGAACCTGCAGCACGCGCTGATGATCGCGGCCCGGCACCTGCGCCGGCACCCCGACGCCGAGCCGGTGATCATGGTGGTCACCGACGGCGAGCCGACCGCGCACATCGCCTCCGACGGGTTCCCGGTGTTCCAGTGGCCGACCACGATGGAGACGCTGCGCGCCACCGTCGGCCAGGTCGACGAGCTGACCCGCTACGGCGCCGCGCTGAACTTCTTCATGCTCGGCGACGACCCCGGCCTGGCCCGCTTCGTCGACGCCGTCGCCCGCCGCGCCGGTGGCCGCGTCTTCACCCCCGACCTGTCCCGCCTCGGCGAGTACGTCGTCGCCGACTACCTCCGCGCCCGCCGTGGTGGCCCCCGTTGACGCCGAGGCGCGCGTCGTTGTGGTGAGGAGTACGCCGAGGCGCGCGTCGTTGTGGTGAGGAGTACGCCGAGGCGCGCGTCGTTGCGGTCACGCCGCGTCGTACGGCCAGGCGCGAAGGCCGGCACGCAGCCGGTTGCGGCGGACGCCGTCGTGCAGCATCTCCTCGACGTCGCGGGTCGGCCCGAACACGTTGCGTCGGCGGGCCGGCTCGACGTCCCAGCCGAAGCGCTCGAACAGGTCCTTCAGCCGCGCGCGGTCCTTCGCCTTCTGGCCGGGGCCGTGGTGCAGCGCGCCGTCGTACTCGCAGCCGTAGCGGAGCTCGGGCACACCGAGGTCGATGCGGTACACCTCGACGCCGTCCACGATGATCGGAACCTGCGGAGTCGGCGCCGGCAGTGTGTACTCGTCGAGCCACCGCAGCCGCAGGGTCGACTCGCCGGGTGACTCGGCGCGGGCGTCGGCGAGCGGAGCCAGGGCTCGCAGCTGGCGGACACCGCGCATCCCCTTGAAGCGCTCCACCTCCAGCACGAGATGGTCCAGGTCGAAGGTGCCGTGCCGAAGCAGAGCGTCGATCGCACCGATCGCCCGGTCGCGGTGGAAGAGCCGGCCGATGTCGCACGCCGTGCGGAGCGGCGACGTCAGCGAGACGCCCTCCACGACGACCAGGTCACCGGGGCTGAAGCTGCGCGCGCCGCCGATGCTCAGACCGTTGTGGAGCCGGGTATGCGGATTCCGGTGGAACACATACAGCTCGGGTGCGCGCTCGTGCGCACCTGGCGCGTCGATGCCGGTCCAGAACCAGCAGGCGGTCCAGTCGGTGACGACCGCGGTCCGCGGTACGACGAGCGACAGCGCCCGCGCCCGCATCGGCACGGAGTCGACGACCTGCGCCGCCACGTACACCCCTCGGACGAGGCGGCGGACCAGTCCCACGTCCACGAGATGACGCAGCACCCACGGGGTGATCCCCGAAGCCAGGGCGTGCTGTCGCGTGAAAGGCCGGTCGAGCGGGAGCGGGAACGAGGCGTCGAGGAATGGCTGGCCCTGCCGAGGCGTCCAGATCGTCATCCCGACAGGCTGGCCCGATCGGACGGGCCGACGTCCGACGTCGTCCACAAGCCCGCAACGACGCGCGCCTCGGCGTACTTCTCACCGCAACGACGCGCGCCTCGGCGTACTTCTCACCGCAACGACGCGCGCCTCGGCGTACTTCTCACCGCAACGACGCGCGCCTCGGCGTCACCGGAGGACGCGGTTGGCGACGGCGAAGGCGGAGTTGGCGGCGGGGACGCCGCAGTAGATCGCGGTCTGCAGCAGCACCTCGACGATCTCCTCCTTGGTGAGGCCGTTGCGGAGCGCGGCTTCGAGGTGGAACTCCAGCTCGTCGAAGTGCCGGCCGGCGACGAGGGCGGTGAGGGTGACGATCGACCGGTCGCGGCGGGCCAGGCCGGGGCGGGTCCAGATCTCGCCCCACGCGTAGCGGGTGATCAGGTCCTGGAACTCCGCGGTCACCTCGGTGGTGCCGGCGACGGCCCGGTCGACGTGCTCGTCGCCGAGCACCTCGCGCCGCACCCGCATGCCCTCCTCGTGGTCGCTCACAGGTGCTTCTCCAGGTGCTCGACGACCGCCCGGGCGAACGCCTCGGGCTGCCCGACCGGCGCGATGTGCGAGCAGTCGCGTACGACGACGAGGTCGGCGCCCGGGATCACCGACGCCATCTCCTCGCACACGGCGGGCGTCGCGACCGGGTCGTCGGCGCCGGCGACCACCCGGACCGGTGCGCCGACCGACGGCAGCGCGAACCACGAGTCGAAGGTGGCCAGCGCCTCGCAGCAGGCGGCGTACCCGTCCGGCGGCGTCGACGTCAGCATCGCGATCATCCGGTCGACGGTCTCGGGCGACGTCTCCCGGAAGGCGTCGGTGAACCACCGGCCCTTCGTCGCCTCTGCCAGCACCTGCATCCCCGACTCCCGCACCGACGCGGCGCGCTCGTGCCACGTCGCCGGGTCGCCGAACTTCGGCACCGTGCAGCACAGCACCGCCGCGGACACCAGGTCGGGCCGGGCCACGCACAGTTCCTGCGCGACGGCACCGCCGAGCGACAGGCCCACGAACGCGAACCGTGGCACCTCCAGCTCGTCGGCCAGCTCGACCACGTCGCCGGCGAGGTCGCCGACGGTGTACGGCCCGGGCGGTACGTCGGACCGCCCGTGCCCGCGCGCGTCGAAGCGCACCACGCGGTAGGCCGACAGCGCCGGCAGCAGCGGGTCCCACATCTCCCACGTCGTGCCGAGCGAGTTGCCGAGGAACACCACCGGCGCGCCGACGGGACCGTCGACCCGATGAGCCGGAATCACGGAAAGACCTCCTCCTGCCGGGCGAGCACCCGGTCGATCCACGCGTCCACGTGCGTCAGGTCGGCGGTCACGTCGAGCCCCGCGAGGTTGCGGGCCAGCGCGTCCTCGTCGTACTCCACGGACGGCAGGTACGTCGCCCCGCGGGCCGCCGCGCCACCGGCGAGCCGCAGCATCGACCTCAAGGGTTCCCACTCGGCGTGCCATCCACCCGTCGCGCGCTCCTGCTCCGCGACCAGGGAGGCGCCGAGCACGGAGGCCAGCGCCGGCAGCTGCCGCGCGGCGGAGACCACCAGCACGGACTGGGTCGGGTTCGCCTTGTGCGGCATCGACGACGAGCCGCCCGGCGCGCCCTCCCGGGCCTCGCCCACCTCGCCCTGGGCCATCACCAGCAGGTCGGCGGCGATCTTCCCGACCGCGCCCCCGGCCACGGTCAGCGCGTGCGCCATCCCCACCACCGGCGTACGTCGGACGTGCCAGCCGACCACCGGGGCGGCCAGGCCGAGCTCGCCGGCGAACGCCGCGACCACGTCGGGGGCGAACCCGTGCCCGACCGGTCCGCCCAGCGACGCCGGCAGGTCGCACGCGAGCAGCGCGGCCGCGGCGTCCTGGACACCGGCCAGCCAGCCGGCCACCCGGAACCCGAGCGTGGTCGGCAGGGCCGGCTGGGTCAGCGTCCGCGCCAGCGCCGGCACCGCGCGGGTGCGGTCGGCGAGGGACGCCAGGTGCGCGGCGACGCTGCCGAGGTCGACCAGCACCTCCCGGCGGACGTCGTCCACCACCAGCATCAGCGCGGAGTCGAGCACGTCCTGCGACGTGGCCCCGCGGTGCACCCACGCGGCGACCTCGTCCGGGACCGCCTCGCGGACCGCCGCCACGAGCGGGATCACCGGGTTGCCGCCGGCCACCGCGGCGAGCGCGAGCGATCGGGAGTCGAACCGCAGCGCGGCCACCGCCTGCGCCGCGCCCTCCGGGGCCGACTGCGCGGTGAGCAGCGCGGCCTCGACCCGCAGCAGCGCGCGGACCACGGCGTCGTCGTCGGTCAGTGACTCGACGGCCGTCCCGGCCCAGACCGGCGACAGCAACCCGTGGTCAGCGGGCGAAGACATCGAGGAAGACTGTCTCGTCGGGACCCTGGAGCCGCACGTCGAAACGGTAGCCACCCTCGTCCCGGGTCGCGAGCAGCGTTGCCCGGCGGTCCTCGTCGACAGCCGCGAGCAGCGGGTCGGCGTCGTCGGGCGCGAAGTACACCCGGGTCACGACCCGGCGCAGCATCCCGCGCGCGAACACCGACATCGCCAGGTGCGGCGCCTGCGCCGCGCCGTCGGTGGTCGGCACCGCCCCGGGCCGGACGGTGGTGAACGCGTAGTGGCCGTGCTCGTCGGTCGCCGAGCGGCCGAAGCCGCGGAAACCGGTCGCGTCGGGCTCCTCGTAGACGCCGGGCGTGCCGCAGAAGGCGCCCTCCTCGTCGGCCTGCCACACCTCCACCAGTGCGTCGGGCACGCCGGCGCCCTCACCGTCGTACACGTAGCCGTGCAGGGTCAGCGCCCCCGGCCGCTCCGGCCCCACGACAGCCGGCCCCGCGTCGTACGGCAGGGCCATGTGGAAGAACGGGCCGACGGTCTGCGACGGCGTCGGTCCCGCGGACGCGGCGACGTCGGTGACGTCGTAGGTGTACTCGGTCATCAGTGCTCCAGGGGGGTCGCCTCGGCGCCGCCGAGCACGATGTCGAAGCGGTAGCCGGTCGCCCACTCCGGGGAGGTCGTGCCGTGGTCGTACGACGAGATCATCCGCTTGCGGGCGCGCTCGTCGCGGACCCCGTTGAAGATCGGGTCCTGGTAGAACAGCGGGTCGCCGGGGAAGTACATCTGGGTCACCAGCCGCTGCGTGAACGCCCGGCCGAACAGCGAGAAGTGGATGTGCGCCGGCCGCCAGGCGTTGGTGTGGTTCTTCCACGGGTACGGCCCGGGCTTGATCGTGGTGAACCGGAAGCGGCCCTCGTCGTCTGTCAGGCAGCGCCCGGCGCCGACGAAGTTCGGGTCGAGCGGCGCGGGGTGCTGGTCGAGCGCGTGCACGTAGCGACCTGCGGCGTTGGCCTGCCACACCTCGACGAGCGAGCTCCGCACCGGCTTGCCCAGGCTGTCGGTGACCGTGCCGTGCACGATGATCCGCTCGCCGATCGCCTCGCCGCTGCCGTGCACGGTGAGGTCGGCGTCGGTGTCGCGCACGTCGCCGTTGCCGAAGGCCGGGCCGGTCAGCTCGGTGAGCCCCGGCGGCGGCACCAGCAGCGCCTTGCCCGGGGAGCGCAGCACCGTGGACGCGTAGTCCGCGAAGAGGTACGGCGGGTCGAGGTCGTCCTTGCGGACGCCGTCGTCGAAAGAGCTCATCGTTCCATCACCAGTGCCTGTCCCTGTCCGACGCCGATGCACAGCGTCGCCACGCCCAGCCCGGAGCCGGCCGCCGCGAGCTCGTGCGCGACCGCGCCGGCGAGCCGCGCGCCGGAGCACCCCAGCGGGTGCCCGATCGCGATCGCCCCGCCGTGCGGGTTCACCAGCTCGTGGTCGAGCTCCGGCCACTCGGACAGGCACGCCAGCGACTGGGCCGCGAACGCCTCGTTGAGCTCCATCGTGGTCACCTCGCCGAACCCGCGACCGGCCTTCTCGAGCGCGCGGCGGACCGCCCGCACCGGGCCGATCCCGAAGAACTGCGGCTCCACCCCGTCGACACCGGTGGAGACGATCCGGGCCAGCGGCTCCGCGCCGAGCTCCGCCACGCCCTGCTCGTCGGCGAGCAGCAGCGCCGCGGCGCCGTCGGAGAGCTGCGAGGCGTTGCCGGCGGTCACGGTCCCGTCGCCGCGGAACGACGGCTTCAGCTTCCCCAGCGACTCCAGGCTCACCCCGTCGCGGATGCCCTCGTCGCGGGCCAGCTCCGCCTCGGGCACCTGCACGACCGCGGCGTCGTACGCGCCCGCGGACCAGGCCCGCGCCGCCCGGCTCTGCGACCGTACGGCGAACGCGTCGGCGGCCTCGCGGCTGATGCCGTACTTGTCGCCGAGCAGCTCGGTGGCCTCGCCCAGGCTGACCGTCCACTCCGACGGCATCGCGGGGTTGACCATCCGCCAGCCGAGCGTCGTGGAGTACATGCTGCTGTTGCCCGCGGGGAACGGCCGGTCCGGCTTGGGCAGCACCCACGGCGCCCGGCTCATCGACTCGACCCCGCCGGCGAGCATCACCGAGGCGTCGCCGACCGCGATCGCGCGGGCCGCGTTGACGACCGCGTCGAGCCCGGAGGCGCAGAGCCGGTTCGTGGTCGCCGCGGGCACCGACGTCGGCAGCCCGGCGAGCAGCGCCGCCATCCGCGCGACGTTGCGGTTGTCCTCGCCGGACTGGTTCGCGGCCCCGAAGTACACCTCCCCGATGCGGGCCGGGTCCAGCGCCGGGCTGCGCTCGAGGAGCGCCTTGATCACCACCGCCCCGAGGTCGTCCGGGCGGACCCGGGCCAGCGCGCCGCCGTGCCTGCCGACCGGCGTGCGCACGGCGTCGACGACGTACACCTCACGACCCTGCACCGCGTGCCTCCCCTTCTCCGAGGTGTGTTCGTCTAGCGAACATGCGTTACGATGCCGAACAATCTACGGAAGCACCGTCACGTCGGTCAACGTTACGGAGGTCTCGGTGAGCGAGCCCCGCGAGCCGCACTTCGTGCAGTCGCTCGAGCGCGGCCTCAGCGTGATCACCGCCTTCGGCCCCGACGCGCAGTCGCTCACCCTCAGTGACGTCGCCCGCGCGGCCGGGCTCACCCGGGCCGCGGCTCGCCGCTTCCTGCTCACCCTGACCGACCTCGGCTACGTCCGGCAGGACGGCAAGCTGTTCCGGCTCACCCCCAAGGTGCTCGGCCTCGGCTACGCGTACCTCTCCAGCCTCTCCCTGCCCGGCATCGCCGAGCCGCACCTCGAGCGGCTGGTGCGCGAGGTGCAGGAGTCCTCGTCGATGTCGGTGCTCGACGGCGACGACATCGTGTACGTCGCCCGGGTGCCCACCTCGCGGATCATGACGGTGGCGATCAACGTGGGCACCCGGTTCCCGGCGTACGCCACGTCGATGGGGCGGGTGCTGCTCGCCGGCCTCGACGAGGGCGACCTGGAGTCCCGGCTGGACCGCATCGACCTCGAGGCGATCACGCCGCACACGGTGCGCAGCCGCGACGAGCTGCGCGCGAAGGTGACCGAGGCGCGGGAGCAGGGCTACGCGCTGGTGGACCAGGAGCTCGAGCACGGCCTGCGCTCGCTGGCCGCACCGGTGCGCAACCGGCACGGCCGGGTGGTCGCCGCCGTGAACGTCTCCTCGCACATCAGCCGGGTCACCCGCGACCGGGCCCGCAAGGAGTTCCTGCCGCCGCTGCTGCGCGCGGTGTCCGACATCGAGACCGACCTGTCGAGGACGCAATGAACCAGCCCATCCGGACCCGCGTGGTGGTCGTCGGAGCCGGCCCCGCCGGGCTGCTGCTCACCCACCTGCTCGACCGTGCCGGCATCGACACGGTGCTCCTGGAGAACCGCTCGCCGGACTACGTACTCGGCCGGATCCGCGCCGGCGTGCTGGAGTCGTCGTCGGTCGACCTGCTCACCGAGGTCGGCCTGGGCGACCGGATCCACGCCGAGGGCGACGAGCACCGCGGCATCTACCTGCACTGGCCGGGGGAGAAGCACCACCTCGACTTCGTCGACCACGTCGGCCGCTCGGTGTGGATCTACGGCCAGACCGAGGTGACCAAGGACCTGATGGCGGCCCGCGAGCGCGCCGGCCAGCAGTCGTACTACGAGGTCGCCGACGTCACCCTGCACGACGTCGACACCGACCGGCCGGCGGTCAGCTTCACCGACGCCGACGGCACGCCCCGGCGGGTGGAGGCGGAGGCGGTCGCCGGCTGCGACGGGTTCCACGGCCCGTCGCGAGGCGCCCTTCCCGACGACGTGCGCCGGACCTGGGAGCGCACCTATCCCTACGCCTGGCTCGGCGTGCTCGCCGACGTGGCGCCGTCCACCGACGAGCTGATCTACTCCTGGCACCCCGACGGGTTCGCGCTGCACTCGATGCGCTCGGCGACGGTCTCCCGGCTGTACCTCCAGGTGCGTCCCGACGAGGACCTCGCGCAGTGGCCCGACGACCGGGTCTGGGAGGCGCTGGCCACCCGGCTCGGGCACGGCGAGGACGGCTGGACGCTGCAGTCCGGCCCGATCACCGAGAAGAGCGTGCTGCCGATGCGGTCCTTCGTGGCCACCCCGATGCGGCACGGCCGGCTGTTCCTGGCCGGCGACGCCGCGCACATCGTGCCGCCCGCCGGGGCCAAGGGCCTGAACCTCGCGATCGCCGACGTCTGCCTGCTCGCCCGCGCCCTCACCGCGTGGCTGGTCGACGGGTCCCCCGGGCTCGCCGAGTCCTACTCCGACGACGCGCTGCGCCGGGTCTGGCGGTGCACGCACTTCTCCTGGTGGATGACGTCGATGCTGCACACCACCGGAGACCCGTTCGACGAGCAGCTGCAGCTCTCCCAGCTGCGCTGGGTGACCACGTCGGAGGCCGCGGCCGCCGGGCTCGCGGAGAACTACGCCGGCCTGCCGATCGGCTTCTGACTCAACCCAGGTTGCGGGCGAACAGGCCGAGCAGCGCGTCCCAGTGCCGCTCGGTGGCGGCCTCGTCGTAGACCGCGGTGTCGCTCATCGTGAAGCCGTGGGTGGCGCCGTCGTACTGCTCGCAGGTGTGGCGTACGCCGGCCGCCGTCAGCGCCTCGTCGAGCCGCTGCTGCTGCTCCGGCGGCATGCCCTGGTCGCGGTCGGCGCTGCCGACGTACACCTCGGCCTTGATCCGCCGGGCCAGCAGGTGCGGGCTGTCCTCGGCGTCGGTGGCCAGCCGCGCGGGGTGGAACGCGGCGGCCGCGGCCACGTCCTCCGGCCGGTGCGCCGCGGTGCGCAGCGCCAGCGCGCCGCCCATGCAGTAGCCGGTCACGCCGATGGGGCGCTGCGCGGCCCCCGGGTGCGCGGCGAGGAACTCGAGGTAGGCGTCGGCGTCGCTCATCGCCCGCTCCGGGGTGAGCTCGGCCATCATCGGCCGGAGCACGCCGAACTTGCCGGCCCGCGCCTGCGGGTCCATCAGGTCGGAGGTGTCCACGACCGGGGCGGGACGGCTGCGGTAGAAGACGTTGGGCACCAGCACGACGTACCCCTGCTCGGCGATCCGCCCGGCCATCTCCTCCAGGCGCGGCCGGACGCCGAAGGCGTCCATGTAGAACAGCACACCCGCGTGCTCGGCTCCGTCGTCCGGCGCGGCGACGAACCCGTCGACGGCACCGTCGCGGGTCTGGATCTCGACGGTTGACGTGTGCAAGGTCATGCCGCGGAGTCTGCCACGGCCGCCGTTCATGCTGCGTTCAGGCCTTCTGCCTACCGTCGAGGATGTGATGTCGCTGCTGCACGCGCTGCTGCACCTGCCTGCGGGCGTGGTGCTGCCGGTGGTCGGTGCGCTGGTGTTCGGCGAGGCCGCGCTGTTCGTCGGCTTCGTGCTGCCCGGCGAGACGGCGGTGCTGCTCGGCGGGTTCCTGGCCTCGACGGGGCGGCTGTCGCTGGCGCTGCTCGCCGCCGTCGTGGTGGCCTGCGCGATCGCCGGTGACTCGGTGGGCTACGAGGTCGGCCGCCGGTTCGGGCCGCGGATGCTCGGCTGGCGGTTGTTCCGCCGGCACCGAGGCCGGGTCGCGAACGCCCGCGCCTTCCTCGACGGTCGCGGCGGCTCGGCCGTGCTGGTCGGGCGGTTCACCGCCTTCCTGCGGGCCGTCACGCCGGGCCTGGCCGGCCTCAGCGGGATGCGCTACCGCCGGTTCCTGGCCTGGAACGCCCTCGGCGGCCTGCTGTGGGGCGTCGGCTGCGTGGTGGCCGGCTACCTCGCCGGCAGCTCCTACGAGAAGGTCGCGTCGTACGTCGGGCGGGCCGGCGCCGTGGCCGCGCTGGCGATGGTCGTGGTCGCGCTCGTCGCCTGGCGGGCGCGCCGGCGGCACGCGCGGGAGGCCGAGCCGCCCGACGTACCGGAGCCGTGCGCGGAGGACGACAAGGCGCACGCCTAGCCGCTCACGCCGCGCGGTGCTCCTCGGGCACCACCTCGTCCGCGCGCGGCGCGGGGGGCGGGGTGCCGTCGCCGAAGGGCCGGCCGCCGAGCTCCTCGCGGTGGTGGGGGGTCAGCCACCCGGACAGGTCGGGCCCTGCCGGCACGATCCCGGTCGGGTTGATGTCGCGATGCACGACGTAGTAGTGCCGCTTGATGTGCGCGAAGTCGACGGTGTCGCCGAAGCCGGGCGTCTGGAACAGGTCGCGCGCGTAGCCCCACAGCGCCGGCATCTGCGTCAGCAGGCTCCGGTTGCACTTGAAGTGGCCGTGGTAGACCGCGTCGAACCGCGCCAGCGTCGTGAACAGCCGTACGTCGGCCTCGGTGATCGTGTCGCCGACCAGGTACCGCTGCCCCGACAGCCGCTCCTCCAGCCGGTCGAGGGCGTCGAACAGCCGCCGGAACGCCCACTCGTACGCCGACTGCCGGCCGGCGAACCCACACTGGTAGACGCCGTTGTTCACGTCGGTGTAGACCCACCCGGCGACCTCGTCGATCTCGTCGCGCAGCGGCTCGGGGTACAGGTCCGGGGCGCCCTGGCGGTGGTACGCGCGCCACTCCGTCGACAGGTCCAGCGTGATCGTCGGGAAGTCGTTGGTGACCACCTTGCCGGACGGCACGTCGACCAGCGCCGGCACGGTGATGCCCTTGTCGTAGTCCGGGTAGCGGGCGAGGTACGCCTCCTGCAGCCGCTCGATGCCGAGCACCGGGTCGCGCCCGCCCGGGTCGAGGTCGAAGGTCCAGCTGCGCGCGTCGTGCGTGGGTCCGCAGACCCCCATCCCGATCGCATCCTCGAGCCCCAGCAACCGGCGCACGATGATCGCCCGGTTGGCCCAGGGGCAGGCGCGGGCCACCACGAGGCGGTAGCGCCCCGGCTCGACCGGCCAGCCGTCGCGGCCGTCCGCGGTGACCCGGTCGGAGATGTAGTCGGTGTCGCGGTCGAACTCGTCCTCGACGTACGCGGGCATGCGACCTCCCCAGAAAGGTTCAGGTGTCAACCACCCGGTACCTCCTGGACCGGGTCCGAAACCTCTCGTCTGAGGTAGCCGGGACCGGGGTCGCACAAGATAAGGAGTTCTCCCGATGTCCCGGGGGCGGCTTAGGCCGAGTGTGGAACGTGCCGACAACAGCAACCACACCGGAGGGCACCATGACCACCTACATCGACCCGGCCACCGCCCTGAGCCTGGCCCGCACCGCCCGCGCGGACGATATCGCCGCCGCGGAGCAGTACCACCTGCACCGGACCCTGCGCCCCGACCGTCCGTCGCGCCGTCGGCGGATCCCCTGGCGCCTGGTCTGGCACCGCCCGGCCGTCGCGCACTGAGCACGGCGGCTCGGGGGATCTCGACGGTGCCGTTCCGGTGCGGCACCATTCGTCGTGATGGCGTACGACGTGACGGTGATCCTCGACGACCGGCCGGGCGAGCTGGCCCGGCTCGGCGAGGTCGCCGGCGCCGCGGGGGTGAACCTCGACGGCTTCGCGGCGTTCACGGGGGAGGGCCGGGGCGTCGTGCACATCCTGGTCGACGACGACCGGCTCGAAGCTCTGCGCGACGCCCTCGACCAGGCCGCGATGGGCGTGGTCGAGGCGCGCGAGGTGTTCGTGGTCAGCGTCGCCGACGAGCCCGGCGCCCTGGGGGAGCTGGCCCGGCGCCTCGCCGACGCCAACGTCAACATCGACCTTGCCTACACCACCTTCGGCGGGGTCCGCGTCGTGTTCGCGACCGACGACCTGCAGAGCGCCCGGGCCGTCCTCGCCGGCTGACCACCCGCTGGTCGAGGTGCGAGGGGGCCGCGGGCTCAAGGTGCTTTCGCAACACCCTGATTGATGCGGGGTGGTCTCGATGGGGCGTCCGCGGTTCTCGACCGAGGTGCAGCG
>JABFXA010000167.1 GCA_013361955.1 Nocardioidaceae bacterium | reverse complement strand
ACGTCGCAGACCACGAGCAGGTCCAGCGACGCCAGCCGGCGGCGTACGACGGTCGCGTCGGGCGCGCTCACCGCCGGGTTGCTGCCGTGCACGAACAAGGCGCGGATCCCGCCGGCGCGACCCAGCCGGCGCAGCAGGTCGACGGCCGGCACGCCCTTGCCCGGCAGGGAGTCGGGCTCGACGCCCCACACGCCGGCGACGTGCGCGCGGGCGGCCGGGTCGTCGATGCTGCGGTAGCCGGGCAGCTGGTCGGCCTTCTGCCCGTGCTCACGGCCGCCCTGGCCGTTGCCCTGGCCGGTCAGGCAGCCGTAGCCGGACCCGACGCGGCCGGGCAGGCCGAGCGCGAGCGCGAGGTTGACGGCGGCGGTGACCGTGTCGGTGCCGTCGACGTGCTGCTCCGCCCCGCGACCGGTGAGCACGTAGGCGTGGTCCGCGTCGGCGAGCACCCGGGCGGCCTGCCGAAGCCGGCTCTCGGGCACCCCGGTCAGGTCCGCCACCCGGGCCGGCCACCACTCGCTCACCGAGCGGCGGACGGCGTCCCAGCCGGTCGTGCGCGCGGCGAGGTAGTCGTGGGCGACGCGGTCCTCGGCGACCAGCACGTGCAGCAGGCCGAGCAGCAGCGCCTGGTCGGTGCCGGGCACCGGCTGCAGGTGCAGCCCGCCGCCCTCGCCGGTCAGGGCCGCGGTGGCGCTGCGTCGGGGGTCGACGACGAGGAGGCCGCCGCGCTCGCGGGCCCGGGCCAGGTGCTGCACGAGCGGCGGCATGGTGTCGGCGACGTTGCTGCCCAGCAGCAGCACCGCGTCGGCGCCCGCGACGTCCGCGAGCGGGAACGGCAGCCCGCGGTCGAGGCCGAACGCCTGGTTCCCGGCGGCCGCGGCCGAGGACATGCAGAAGCGGCCGTTGTAGTCGACGAACCGGGTGCCGAGCGCGACCCGCGCGAACTTGCCGAGCTGGTAGGCCTTCTCGTTGGTCAGCCCGCCCCCGCCGAAGACGCCGACGCTGTCCCGGCCGTGCCGGGCCTGCAGCCGGGTCACCTCCGCGGCGACGTGGCCGAGCGCCTCGTCCCACGTGGCCGGGTGCAGCCGGCCGTCCGCGCGGCGCAGCCACGGCTCGGTGAGCCGGTCCGGCGCGGAGAGCACCTCGGCGCTGGTCCAGCCCTTCTGGCACAGGCCGCCTCGGTTGGTCGGGAACTGCCGCGGAGCGACCTGCACCGGTGGCCCGTCGGCCCGGGTCGCGGGCGTCAGCGTGGTCGCGCACTGCAGCGCGCAGTACGGGCAGTGCGTCGCGGTCACACCGCCGCCCGGGCCATCACGGCACGCGGGCGCAGGTAGCACGCCCAGGTGACGACGAGCAGCACCGCGTACAGCCCGACGTAGGCGAAGAGCGCCGGGACGATCGAGCCGTACGCCTCGGTGGACCAGCCGTAGGTGCGCGGCACCAGGAAGCCGCCGTACGCACCGACCGCGGAGATGATCCCGATGGCGGCAGCGGCCTCCTGCTTCGAGTGCCGGAAGATCGCCGGGATCATCCGGTACGTCGAGCCGTTGCCCACCCCGCTGGCGACGAACAGCACCAGGAAGCAGCCGAAGAACGCCGCGAAGCTGCCCAGCCTCAGCGCGCCCACCACGCCGAGGACGCCCAGCCCCATCGCCACGAAGCTCACCGCGGTGACCCGCGCGCCGCCGATCCGGTCGGACAGCCTGCCGCCGAGCGGGCGCACCAGCGAGCCGACGAGCGCGCCGACGAAGGCGTACGCCGTCATGTCGACGTCGGGGAACTGGCCCTTGATCAGCAGGGGGAACGCCGCGGCGTACCCGATGAACGAGCCGAACGTGCCGATGTAGAGCAGCGACATCACCCAGGTGTGCGGTCGCCTCGCCGCGGCGGCGCTGGACGCGACGTCGGTGCGCGCGACCGACAGGTTGTCCATGTAGCGCCAGGCGCAGAACGCCGCGAGCAGCGCCAGCGGCACCCACATCAGCCCGGCCCGCGCCAGGTGCAGGCCCGCACCGGCGGTGACCACCGCGCTGACCACGAACGGCGCCTGCACGACCGCGACGCCGATGTTGCCGCCGGCGGCGTTGAGGCCGAGCGCCCAGCCCTTCTCGCGCTCGGGGAAGAACCAGCTGATGTTGGTCATGCTCGACGCGAAGTTGCCGCCGCCGACGCCCGCCAGCGACGCGACGAGCAGCATGGTGCCGAAGCTCGTGGACGGGTCGCTGACCGCCCACGCCAGCCCGAGGCACGGCAGCACCAGCAGCAGCGCGCTGACGATCGTCCAGTTGCGGCCGCCGAACCGCGGCACCGCGAACGTGTACGGCAGCCGCAGCGTGGCGCCCACCAGGTTCGGCACGGCCACCAGCCAGAACAGCTGCGACTCGGTGAACGCGAACCCGGCGTCGTTCAGGTGCACCGCGACGATGCTCCACAGCACCCAGACCGAGAACCCGAGGTGCTCGGCCAGGATCGAGAACACCAGGTTGCGGCGGGCGACCCGGCGCCCGGTGGTCTCCCAGAACTCCGGGTCCTCCGGGTCCCAGTCGTCGATCCAGCCGGGTCGGGGGCTCTGCCGTGGGGGCCGCTGCCGGTCGGCGACGGTCGACGCCATGTCGTGCTCCTCGTGTCGGGGACTTGCCGAGGAACCTAGGAAGGCGATGTTTCGGCGCCGGTCACGTCGTCGTTGCCCCGCCGTGAAACTCCCCGCACACCGGTCCGGCCATGGCTGTGAGACCCGCTGCCCTGCTGGTCGAGGTGCGAGCGGGCTACCGCGAGCCTCGAGACCGGGGCGGTGGGCGATGATCGGAGCGTGGACTCGTACCTCCCCGTCGCGGAGGACGCCTGGCGGTGGGTGCTCGCCCAGGTGCGGTACGACGACGCCGGCCCGTGGATCCCCCAGCACCCGGGCGTCACCGAGCCGGACGCCTACCGCGACGGGATGTACGCCGGCATCGGCGGCCTCGCGCACGCGCTCGCCGAGGTGCGCGCGACCCGGGGGTGGACCGGGCCGGAGCAGTCGCTCGCGGACGCGGTGGCGGAGCGGCTCGTCGCTCCGGTGGCCGAGCAGACGACGTACGACTTCTTCGACGGGCTGGGCAGCACGATCGGCGCGTTGCTGGCGCTCGGCGCGCCGGGCAGCGAGGCCGCCGTCGCGCGGCTGCTCGCGCTCGCCGAGGACGACGGCTGGCCTCAGGGGTACGTCGGGCCGCCGAGCTCGCTGCCCGGCACCCGGCTCAACGACGCCACCCTCGGCACCGCGAGCGTGCTGCTGAGCGCGGTGTGGGCGCACCGTAACGGCGTACCGGGTGCGAGCGAGCTGGCCGCGCACGCCGCCGGGGTGCTGCTCGCCGAGGCCGAGCAGCGGGAGACCGGGCCGCACTGGCCGTTCGTCCCGGCCCGGTTCCGCACCCGGCCCGAGGTGCAGATGCCGAACTGGTCGCACGGCCAGGCGGGCGTC
>JABFXA010000342.1 GCA_013361955.1 Nocardioidaceae bacterium | reverse complement strand
AGGAATCGAGAAGCGCGCTCTCGTGACCCGCGGCTAACGTGACCGCAGAACGACGACTCCCGCGCCCGCCCGGCCCGACCCATGGAGAGACGATGACCACGGCGAAGAGGACGAACGCGCAGGTGCCCGCGCTGCACGCCGCAGACAGCCACGACATGATCCGCGTGCACGGCGCGCGCGAGAACAACCTCAAGGACGTCAGCATCGAGATCCCGAAGCGCCGGCTGACGGTGTTCACGGGTGTCTCCGGCTCGGGCAAGAGCTCGCTGGTCTTCGACACGATCGCCGCGGAGTCGCAGCGCCTGATCAACGAGACCTACAGCGCCTTCGTGCAGGGCTTCATGCCCAGCCTGTCGCGGCCGGAGGTCGACGTCCTGGACGGCCTGACCACCGCGATCAGCGTCGACCAGCAGCGGATGGGCGCCGACCCGCGCTCCACGGTCGGCACCGCCACCGACGCCAACGCGATGCTGCGGATCCTGTTCAGCCGGCTCGGCAAGCCCTACGTCGGCCCGCCCGGGGCGTTCGCCTTCAACGTTCCCTCGGTCTCCGCTGCCGGTGCCATCTCGGTGGGCGGCGGCGCCAAGCAGAAGGTCACCTTCAACAAGGTGGGCGGCATGTGCCCGCGCTGCGAGGGCCGCGGCTCGGTCTCCGACCTGGATCTGACCCAGCTCTACGACGACAGCAAGTCGATCAACGAGGGTGCGTTCACCGTCCCCGGCTACACCGGCGGCGGCTGGAACTCCCGGCTGTATGCGGAGTCCGGCTTCTTCGACCCGGACAAGCCGATCCGCAGGTTCACGAAGAAGGAGCTGCACGACCTTCTGCACCGCGAGCCGACCCGGATGAAGATCGCGGGCATCAACATGACCTACGAGGGTCTGATCCCGCGCCTCCAGAAGTCGATGCTGTCCAAGGACAAGGAGGCGATGCAGCCGCACATCCGGGCCTTCGTGGAGCGCGCGGTCACCTTCACCGTCTGTCCCGAGTGCGAGGGCACCCGGCTCGCCGAGCACGCCCGCTCCTCGAAGATCAAGAAGATCTCGATCGCGGACGCCTGCGCCATGGAGATCAGGGACCTGGCCGACTGGGTGCGCGCACTCGCGGAGCCGTCGGTGGCGCCGCTGCTCACCTCGCTGCAGCAGACCCTCGACTCGTTCGTCGAGATCGGTCTCGGCTACCTCTCGCTGAACCGGCCCGCCGGCACGCTCTCCGGTGGTGAGGCGCAGCGCGTGAAGATGATCCGCCACCTCGGCTCCTCGCTCACCGACGTCACCTACGTCTTCGACGAGCCGACCGCGGGCCTGCACCCGCACGACATCCAGCGGATGAACGGTCTGCTGCTGCGGCTGCGGGACAAGGGCAACACGGTGCTCGTCGTGGAGCACAAGCCGGAGGTCATCGCCATCGCCGACCACGTCGTCGACCTCGGTCCGGGCGCCGGCACGGCGGGTGGCACCGTCTGCTACGAGGGCACGCTCGAGGGGCTGCGCGGCAGCGACACCGTCACCGGCCGCCACCTGGACGACCGCTCGAAGCTCAAGGACGGGGTGCGCGAGTCCACCGGCACCCTGGAGATCCGCGGCGCCACGGCGAACAACCTGCGGGACGTCGACGTGGACATCCCGCTCGGTGTACTCGCCGTGATCACCGGTGTCGCGGGGTCCGGCAAGAGCTCGCTCGTGCACGGTTCGATCCCCGAGGAGCTAGGGGTGGTCTCCGTCGACCAGAGCCCGATCCGGGGTTCACGGCGCAGCAACCCGGCGACCTACACCGGTCTTCTCGAACCGATCCGCAAGGCCTTCGCCAAGGCCAACGGCGTCAAGCCGGCGCTGTTCAGCGCGAACTCCGAGGGTGCCTGCCCGACGTGCAACGGCGCGGGCGTCATCTACACCGACCTGGGGATGATGGCCGGGGTCGCCAGCACCTGCGAGGACTGCGAGGGCAAGCGGTTCGACGCCTCGGTGCTGGAGTACCGGCTCGGCGGCCGGGACATCTCCGAGGTGCTCGCGATGCCGGTCTCGGAGGCCCTGGAGTTCTTCGCCGAGGGCGAGGCCCGTACCCCGGCCGCGCACAAGATCCTGGAGCGGCTGGCGGACGTCGGGCTCGGCTATCTCACCCTCGGCCAGCCGCTCACCACGCTCTCCGGCGGTGAGCGCCAGCGCCTGAAGCTGGCCACGCACATGGGGGACAAGGGCGGCGTCTACGTCCTCGACGAGCCGACCACCGGCCTCCACCTCGCCGACGTCGAGCAACTCCTCGGTCTGCTGGACCGGTTGGTCGACTCCGGCAAGTCCGTGATCGTCATCGAGCACCACCAGGCGGTCATGGCCCACGCCGACTGGATCATCGACCTCGGCCCCGGCGCCGGCCACGACGGCGGCCGCATCGTCTTCGAGGGCACCCCGGCCGACCTGGTCGCCTCCCGCTCCACCCTCACCGGCGAGCACCTCGCGGAGTATGTCGGCGCCTGACCGGGGGTCATCTGTCCGGTCGGCCTTGACCCTGCCCAAGGGGCAGGGCCGACCGTGGCGGTATGGATGACGACGCAGTGCTGGCCGAGCAGTTGGCCTATTACCGGGCGGGCGCGGCCGAGTACGACCGGCCCTATGCGGAGCTCGGGGACCTGCGGGACTTGCTGGCCTGCGTCGACGGTCTCCCGATTGCCGGGGATGTGCTGGAGCTGGCCTGCGGGACGGGTCAGTGGACCCGGTTTCTCGCCGCGCGGGCGCGCTCGGTGACGGCCGTCGACGCCGCAGCCGAGGTGCTGGCCCTCGCTCGTGCGCGGACCGCCGCCCCCACCGTCGAGTTCGTCGAGGCCGACCTGTTCGCGTGGCAGCCGCCGCGGTGCTACGACACGGTGTTCTTCGCCTTCTGGCTCTCGCATGTCCCGCCCGCGCGGCTGCCCGGCTTCTGGAGCACCGTGGCCGACGCGCTCGCTCCCGGCGGCAGAGTGATCTTCATCGACGACGGTCCTGCCGGGGCCTCGTCCGAGGAAGTCCTCGCGGATCATCCCGTCCCGGCGGCGGTGCGGCGGCTCGACGACGGCAGCAGGTACCGCATAGTGAAGGTCTTCCACGACGCCCAGGCGCTCACGCGCGACCTCGCCGCGCTGGGGTGGTCGGCCTGCATCCGCACGGTGGCCGGGCAGTTCATCGGGACCGCAGAACCGGCGAATTAACCCCCGCACATCGGATCAATCCCCGGCGTGTTGAGACCGTTGACGCCTCCTGCGCGCCAGTCCTACGCTTCGCCGGAACATAGATCCGATGAATCGACTCGTCAGGAACCGTCCGTTCGCATCGTGGAGGCACCCCGCAATGACCTCTAGACGAACCGTGCTCGGCTCAGCGCTCGGCGCCACGACGGCCGCCGCCTTCCCCGGCGTCGCCGCTGCCGCCACCACTCCCCCGGAAGCCTCCGCGCCCGGCGGCCGCTGGCGGCTCCGCAACCGGATGGACTCCGA
>JABFXA010000225.1 GCA_013361955.1 Nocardioidaceae bacterium | reverse complement strand
GGTGCGCTCCTCGTCGGGCCCCTCGGGTGTGGCCAGCGCGAACGGCATCGTGAAGTCGTCGCGGGGCCCGGGCACCGGCGCCGGCCGGGGACTGGCCGGCGCGTTCAACGCCGCCAGCACGCCGGTGGTGTCCGGGCGGTCGCCCGGCTCCGGGGCCAGGCAGGCCCGCACCAGCGGCAGCAGCGCCGGCGGTACCGCGGAGAGGTCGTGCTCGCCCCGCCGGACCCGGTCCATGATCGCCATCGCCGGGCCGGTGCCGAACGGCGGTCGGCCGGTGGCCGCGAACACCACGGTCGCGGCCCACGAGTGCACGTCGCTGGCGGTGGTCGCGTCCTCGCCGTAGAGGATCTCCGGGGCCAGGTAGCCGGGCGTGCCGAGCAGCCAGCCGGTGTGCGTCAGCCGGGGGTCCTCGGCGAGCCGGGCCAGCCCGAAGTCGATGAGCACCGGGGCGCGGCCCTCGAGCAGCACGTTGGACGGCTTGATGTCGCGGTGCAGCACCCCCACCCGGTGCACGGCGGTGATCGCGTCGGCCAGCCCGGCCGCGAAGTAGGTGAGGTCGCTGCCGGTGACCGGCCCCTCCTGCCGCACGTGCTCGTGCAGCGACAGGCCCGGGACGTACCGCGTCGCGACGTACGGCGTCTCGCCCCAGGGGTCGGCGTCGATCACCTCGGCGATCCGCGGACTGCGCACCCGGCGCAGCGAGGCGACCTCGCGGGCCAGCCGCTCGCGGGCCTCGTCGTCGCCGATGATGTGCGGCCGGAGCACCTTGAGCGCGACCCGCTCACCCTCGCGCGACTGGGCCAGGTGCACGACACCCATGCCTCCCTCGCCGATCTTGGCGAGGAGGCGGTACGGCCCGACCGTCACGGCAGGCTGCGGGGTCGTCGCAGTCACCGCACCACGGTAGCCGAGCAGGGGTGGGATCCCGGGCAGGCGGCGGGCTCCCGCCGCCGGGTTCCTCAGACCACCCGGTGCATCCAGCCGAAGGTGTCCTCGGCGCGGCCGTACTGGATGTCGACGAGCGCCTGCCGCACCTGCTGGGTGACCGGCCCGGTCTCCTCGCCTTCGCCCACGGACCCACCGGCCCACTTGAGGGTGCCGACCGGGGTGACCACCGCGGCGGTGCCGCACGCGAACACCTCGGTGATCCGGCCGGACGCGACACCCTCGCGCCACTCGTCGATCGAGAACCGGCGCTCCTCGACGCGGTGCCCGAGCTTGCCGCACAGCTCGATGATGGAGCCGCGGGTGATGCCCTCGAGGATGGTGCCGAGTGCAGGCGTGACGATGGTGCCGTCGTCGTGCACGAAGTAGAGGTTCATCCCGCCGAGCTCCTCGACGTACGTCAGGTGCTCGGTGTCGAGGAAGACCACCTGGTCGCAGCCCTGCTCGATGGCCTCCCGCTGCGGCAGCAGCGAGCTGGCGTAGTTGCCACCGGTCTTGGCCGCGCCCATGCCGCCACGCCCGGCCCGGGTGTACTCCTCGCTCAGCCAGATCGAGACCGGCTTGAGGCCCTTGGAGAAGTAGGCGCCGGCCGGCGACGCGATCACCATGTAGGTGACGTGCTGGGCCGGCCGGACGCCGAGGAACGTCTCCGAGGCGAACATGAACGGACGCACGTACAGGCTCTTCTCCCCCGCCGGGTCGGGCACCCACCGCTCGTCGGTGCGCACCAGGGTGTCGACCGAGGCGACGAAGTCCTCGACGGGCAGCACCGGCAGCGCGAGCCGGGTGGAGCTGCGGACCATGCGCGCGGCGTTCTCCTCCGGCCGGAACGTCCACACCGACCCGTCGGCGTGCCGGTAGGCCTTCATGCCCTCGAAGATCTCCTGCGCGTAGTGCAGGACCGCGGTCGCCGGGTCGAGCGTCAGGGGTGCGTACGCCGTGACGCGGGCGTCGTGCCAGCCACGCTGCGGGGTCCACTCGGCGACGTACATGTGGTCGCTGAAGTGGGTGCCGAAGCCGGGGCTGCCGAGGATCTCCGCGAGCCGGTCGGCGGACACCGGGTGGTCCGACGGCGCGACCTCGATCTGCAACGAGCTGTCCATGGGGTGCACGGTATCCGACCTCCGGGTCGTGAGAAGGGGCTGGCGGAGGTTCGCGCGTCTACCTGGTAGACGCGTCAGCCGGATACTCGCGCCGCCACCGCGTCGCCGATCTCGCAGGTACGGCGCGGGGAGCCGTCGCGGGCGGCGAGGTCGGCCGTGACGGCGGCCTCGACGGCGCGGGCGGCGTCGTCGAGACCGAGGTGCTCGAGGAGCAGCGCGCCGGACAGGATCGCCGCGGTCGGGTCGGCCTGCTGCAGGCCGGCGATGTCCGGGGCGGAGCCGTGCACCGGCTCGAACATGCTCGGCGCGGTGCGGTCCGGGTTCACGTTGCCGCTGGCCGCCAGGCCGATGCCGCCGGTGACCGCGGCCGCCAGGTCGGTGATGATGTCACCGAACAGGTTGTCGGTGACGACGACGTCGAAGCGGGACGGGTCGGTGGCCAGGAAGATCGTCGCCGCGTCGACGTGCAGGTAGTCGACGGTCACCTCGGGGAACTCCTCGGCGACCCGCTGCACGGCGCGCGACCAGACCCCGCCGGCGTGCACGAGCACGTTGGTCTTGTGCACGAGGGTGAGCTTCTTGCGGTCCCGCTTGCGGGCCCGGGCGAACGCGTCGCGGACCACCCGCTCGACGCCGAACGCGGTGTTCACGCTGACCTCGGTGGCGATCTCCTGCGGGGTGCCGACGCGCAGGGCGCCGCCGTTGCCGACGTACGGGCCCTCGGTGCCCTCGCGGACCACCAGGAAGTCGACCTCGCCCGGGTCCGCGAGCGGCGAGGCGGCCCCCGGGTAGATGCGCGAGGGCCGCAGGTTCACGTAGTGGTCGAGCTCGAAGCGCAGCCGGAGCAGCAGCCCCCGCTCGAGGAGGCCGGGCGGCAGGTTCGGGTCGCCCGGCTTCCCGCCGACCGCGCCGAGGAGGATCGCGTCGTGCTCCCGGATCTCGGCGAGCACGGTGTCGGGCAGCACCTCGCCCTTGGCGAGGTAGTGCTCGGCGCCCAGGTCGTAGCGGGTCGGCTCGAACTTCACGCCCGCGGCGGTCGCGGCCTCGTCGAGGACCTTGACCGCCTCGGCCGTGACCTCCGGGCCGATCCCGTCGCCCGGGACGACCGCGAGGCGGTAGGACTGCGTCTGCTGGTCGGTTGGCTGCGGCACGCGGCGGACTCTAGTTGTCGTCCGGGCGCTGGCCGCCGTTGTCTCGCAGGTCGAGTCCGGCCTGGACGCTCGCCAGGGCTGCCTCGTTCTCCTCGCTGTGCCGGGCCGGACCCCACTCGGGGTACATGTCGTACATCTGAAACGTCTCCATCTGGAACTCGGAAGGTCGGTGCTGGCTCGATGCGCGGAGGTGCGGGATCGCCGTGGTCGGCGCATCGCTTCTCCGCGGCCAGCGGTGGAGGTTCGTCCCGGACGCGGGTCACGCGGTCGACGGGGGTGGGTCTCGGACGCGGAACCGGGTGCGTTCGCGTCACTCGCTGCGGAGGCTCCTCGTAAGACCGGGGACAGTGGACGCACTGCCGACCACCGCAGCGAGGTGGCCTTACTAGATGGCCTCGCTGCGGCGATCGATAAGTACGAAGAACGTCCGCATGGTTCTGGCAGGCTAGCAACGGCGTCCTGCGCGCACAGGTGAATAACCCAGGCTTTCCGGCATGTGAGACGAGGTTCCGCGCCTTGGACGCTCGGCGGTGACGTGGAACACTCCGTCCCATGTCCGCCCCGCCCGAGCTCCCCGACGTCGTACGCCGCGCCTTCGACGGGTCGCGATCGAAGGGTTTCGCCGCGTTCTGCCGCAACGAGACCGGTCGGCTGCTCGCCGCCCTGGCGGCGTCGCGCACCGGCACGCTCGCCGAGTTCGGCACCGGCTGCGGCGTCGGCACCGCGTGGCTGCGCAGCGGCATCCGTCCGGGCGGGCGGATCCTGACCGCCGAGCTCGACCCGGAGCTGGCCGGGCTCGCGGCGGAGATCTTCGCCGACGACGACCAGGTCGACGTGCTCGCCGCCGACTGGTCGACGCTGCGCGACCAGGGTCCGTTCTCGCTGCTGTTCCTCGACGCCCGCGAGCCCAAGGATGGCGGCCCGGACGCGATCGCCGACCTGGTCGAGCCGGGCGGCGTCGTGGTGCTCGACGACTTCACGCCCTGCGCGTCGTGGCCGCCGGTGTTCGAGGGCCGCGTCGACGTGCTGCGCGAGCGCTGGCTGACCGACGAGCGGTTCACCACCGTCGAGGTGATGGTGGCGCCGGACGCGTCGGTGCTGATCGCCACCCGACGCTGACCGGCGCCACCCCCAGCTAGGGCTAGTGCCCGACGGCCTCCAGGCCCTCCTCCTCGGGCAGCACGACCTCGTTGACCATCTCCTCGATCTCCTCGGTCGGCAACGCCACCTGCAGGGCCCAGTAGTAGATGGCCACGCTGAAGACCGCGGTCACGAAGATGCCGCTCCAGTCACCGAGGATCGGGTCGTCCATCGGGCCGAACGAGCTGATGTAGACGATGATGCCGATGCCGACCAGGTACGCCGGCAACCACGCGGCCGAGCGCCAGTGCAGGTGCGGCGACTTGTCGTTGAGGTGGAAGGCACGGCTGATCCCCAGGATCAGGTAGCCGATCAGGATCGCGATGGCGAGCTTCCAGTCGGTGTCCCAGCCGGACCACAGGATGATCAGCCCGGAGATGCAGAACCCGAGCGGCGCCATCACCCCGGCCGCCGGCAGCCGGTAGGGCCGGTCCGCGTTCGGCAGCCGCCTGCGGAAGGCCCCGAGCGACAGCGGGGCGCCGGCGTACATCAGCACGCTGGCGCTGGTGATCAGGCCGACCAGCGACTGCCAGCTCGGGAACGGCAGGAAGCAGATGCAGCCGGTGACGAAGGCGGCGATCAGGCCGACCCACGGAACCGCGCGGTCGTTGGTCCACTCGAACGGCGTCGGGACGTAACCGTTGCGGGACAGCCCGTAGGACACCCGCGAGCTGCCGGTGGTGTAGATCAGGCCGGTGCCGGCGGGCGAGATGATCGCGTCGGCGTAGATGATCGCGGCCAGCCAGCCCAGGCTGACCAGCGTCGCGACCTCCGCGAAGGGGCCCGTGAACCCGGTGTAGAGGCCCTTGCCCGCGGCGTCCCACGTGTTGCCGATCGCGCTGGCGGGCAGCGCGACCAGGAACGCGATCTGGAGCGCGACGTAGATGACGATGCCGATGACCATCGCGCCGATGATGGCGAACGGGATGTCCCGCTTGGGGTTCTTCGCCTCACCGGCCAGCTGGTCGGCCTGCTCGAAGCCGAGGTAGCTGAAGATGATCCCGCTCGTGGAGATGGCGGCCAGGATGCCGTGCAGCCCGCCGGAGCTGAAGCCGTTGGCCGCCCCGAAGTTGCTGCCGTTGAAGTTCGTGAACGACAGCACCAGGATCACCAGCAGCGGCACCGCGACCTTCCACCAGGTGGCGGCGCTGTTCGCGGCGGCGAGCTTCTTGATGCCGAGGAAGTTGATGGCGGTCAGCAGGGCCATCAGGATCACCGCGACGATGAGGCCGCTCGTGGTCAGCACCGCGGTGTCCGGGTCCAGCCAGCTGTGCGCGAACGAGTAGTGCTGCGCGTAGGTGATCATCGCGGACACCTCGATCGGTGCCACCGTCGCCGCCTGCAGCCAGGAGAACCATCCGAACGACGCACCGGCGGCGCCGCCGAACGCGTAGTGCGGGAACCGGGCCGTGCCGCCGGAGACGGGGTACATGCCACCGAGCTCCGCGTGGATGAGGGCGAGGACCATCATCATCACGCCGCCGACCACCCACGAGATGATCGCCGCGGGTCCGGCTGCGATCAGCCCTTCCTGGGCGCCGAACAGCCAACCCGAGCCGATGATCGAGCCGACCGAGGCCCACATCAGGCCGATCAGGCCGACCTCTCGCCTGAGCGAGGTGCTTCTTGCTCGTGCGGGCTTCTCTGCCAACGCCATGTCGCGTACCTCCTGAGCGCCCCGTGCCGGAATGGTCAGACAACCCAACAGTAGGGCTCGGCAAGCACGCGCGCGAGAGGGGATTCCCGGTCCGCGGGAGGGGTCAGCGACCCCCGCCCAGCTCGACGGCGTCGGCGGCCGCGGCGCGCGAGACCGACCAGGCCTGGATCAGGTCGAGCGGGTCCTTGAAGACGGGGACGGCGGGCCGCTCGGCGACCGCGACGGGTCGGTCCTCGACCTCCTCCTCGACCTCCTCGACCTGGTCCTCGACGTCGTCGGCCACGTCGTCCTCGGCCGACTCTTCGGCCGGCGCCTCGACCTCGGCCTGCGCGACCGCCGCCGCCTCGTCGGCGGCGGTCTGGGCCGCGCCCGCCAGCGCGACCAGCTCGGCGAGGTCGGCCCACTCGGCGCCGTCGGCGACGTCGTGCACCTCCGCCCGGGCGAGCGTCTCCTCGGGCTCCTCGGGCTCCTCGGGCTCCTCGGTGACCGGCTCCTCGACCAGCACCACCACCGGGGCCGGCTCCACGACCAGCACCGGCTCGTGCTCGATCGTCACCTCGACGGGCGCGTCCCCGCCGCAGTGCAGCTGCGCGGCGGCCAGCGCCAGCTGGTCGAACTCGCGCACGGTGAGCACCGCGGCCCCCGAGCGCTGCGCCCGGACCCGCTCCACGTCGAGGCTCGCGGCGAGCGCGAGCTGGCTGGTGGAGAGGCCGCGCTGGGTGACCAGGTGCTCCACGAAGCCCAGGCCGGGCTCGGCGAGCCGCGCGTCGGCGACCAGCCGGAGCAGCGCGTGCGCGAAGGCCTGCGCCTCCTCCACGCTGATGGCGGTCTCTCCGACGAGCACCCGCACCGGCTCGGCGTCGTCGTCGCGGACCAGCCGCGCCGTGGCGCCGGCACCGACCACCAGGTCCGCACTGACGTGCGTGTGCCGGGCCTCGACGGGGTCGCCGTTGCTGGTGCACCAGGGCGGGCAGAGACCCGCGTACTCCGAACGCTGCTCCGACATTCGCCCGTCTCCAGTTCTCCCGGCCCCTGCCGATGGCAGGGTGCTCCCGCGGGGAGGATCGGCAGCCGGAGGGCCCGACTTGTCGGGTTCGGGTGGTGCGGGCGGAGATTTAACCCGTGGTCACCCGTGCCTACTCGGAGAGATCGACCGCGCGGACGTACGACGCGTCGATGGCGGTGCCGATCTCGTCGAGCACCACGGCCGGGATCGCGGAGTCCACGGAGAGCGCGACCAGTGCGTGCCCGCCCTTGGTGTCGCGGGCGACCTGCATGCCGCCGATGTTCACCTGCGCGTCGCCCAGGATCCGGCCGACGGTGCCGACCATCCCTGGGCGGTCCTCGTAGCGGAGGAACGCGAGGTGCTCGGTGGGCTCGAGGTCGACGTCGTAGCCGTCGATCTCCACCAGCCGCTCGCGCTGGGCGATGCCGATCAGGGTGCCGGAGACGGAGACCTGCGACCCGTCGGCGAGCGTGCCCCGCAGGGTGATCAGATTGCGGTGGTCGGGGCTCTCCGGGTCGGTGACCAGGCGTACGGCGACGCCGCGCTCGGCCGCGAGCAGCGGCGCGTTGACGTAGGACACCTGCTCCTCGACGACGTCGGCGAACACGCCCTTGAGGGCGGCCAGCTCGAGCACCTTCACGTCGTACTGGGTGATCTCGCCGCGCACCTCGACGTCGAGCTGCTGGGCGACCTCGGCGGACAGCGCGGTGAAGATGCGGCCGAGCTTCTCGGTGAGCGGGATGCCGGGGCGGACGTCCTCCGCGATCACGCCGCCCTGGACGTTCACGGCGTCGGGCACCAGCTCGCCGGAGAGCGCGAGCCGGACCGACCGGGCCACCGCGATCCCGGCCTTCTCCTGGGCCTCCGCGGTCGAGGCGCCGAGGTGCGGGGTGGCCACGACGTTCTCGAACTCGAACAGCGGGCTGTCGGTGCAGGGCTCGCTGGCGAACACGTCGAGGCCGGCCGCCGCGACCCGGCCCTCCTTGAGCGCGACGTAGAGGGCGTGCTCGTCGACGATGCCGCCGCGGGCGGCGTTGACCAGCACCAGCTCGGGCTTCACCCGGGCGAGCTGCTCCTCGCCGATCAGGCCGATCGTCTCCGGCGTCTTGGGCAGGTGCACGGACATGAAGTCGGACTGCTCGAGCAGCTCGTCGAGGCCGACCAGGCGCACGCCCATCTGCGCCGCGCGTCCGGCCTGGACGTACGGGTCGTAGGCGATCACCTTCATGCCGAACGCCGACAGCCGCTGCGCGACGAGCACGCCGATGCGGCCGAGACCGACGATGCCGACGGTCTTCTCGTAGAGCTCGATGCCGGTGTACCTGCTGCGCTTCCACTCCCCGTCGCGGAGCGAGGCGCTGGCCGGTGCCACGTTGCGCGCCGCCGCCAGCATCAGCGCGACGGCGAGCTCGGCGGCGGACACGATGTTGGAGGTCGGCGCGTTGACCACCATCACGCCGTTCTGGGTGGCCGCCTTGACGTCCACGTTGTCGAGGCCCACGCCGGCCCGGGCGATCACCTTGAGCCGGCCGGCGGCGGCGAGCGCCTCCGGGTCGACCTTCGTCGCGCTGCGCACCAGGATCGCGTCGACGTCGGCGATCGCGGGCAGCAGCTCGGCGCGGTCGGCGCCGTTGCAGGTGCGGATCTCGAAGTCGGGGCCGAGCGCCTCGACGGTGGCCGGGCTCAGCTCCTCGGCGATGAGTACGACGGGCTTGCTCACGTGGATCCCTCGTATGTCGTCGGATCGTGCCGGACGTGCACCACGTTGTGCCCGCGGCCGACTGTACCGGATCGGCACCGCCGGTCCCGGCCCCTGGACACAGCGCGCCCCGGCGGTCGGAACCGCCGGGGCGCGCGACGTCTCGGGGTCAGCGGGTGGCCGTGCCCTCGGTGTAGTCGGGGTCGTCCGACTTCACCCACGCCATCAGCTTGCGCAGGTCGCGGCCGGTGGCCTCGATGGGGTGCTGCTCGCCCTCGGCGCGCAGCCGCTTGAACTCCGGCGCGCCGGCGTCCTGGTCGTCGATGAAGCGCTGCGCGAACGACCCGTCCTTGATGTCGTCGAGGATGCCGCGCATCCGGTCCTTCACCGAGTCGTCGATGACCCGCGGGCCGCTGACGTAGTCGCCGTACTCCGCGGTGTCGGAGACCGACCAGCGCTGCTTGGCGATGCCGCCCTCGTACATCAGGTCGACGATCAGCTTCAGCTCGTGCAGGCACTCGAAGTAGGCGACCTCGGGCTGGTAGCCGGCCTCGGTGAGCACCTCGAAGCCCTTCATCACCAGCTCCGACATGCCGCCGCACAGCACCGCCTGCTCGCCGAACAGGTCGGTCTCGGTCTCCTCGGTGAACGTGGTCTTGATGCCGCCGGCCCGCAGCCCGCCGATGCCCTTCGCGTACGCGAGCGCGAGGTCCCAGGCCTTGCCGGACGCGTCGTTCTCGACGGCGACGAGCACCGGTACGCCGCGACCGGCGGAGTACTCGCGGCGGACCAGGTGGCCCGGGCCCTTCGGCGCCACCATCGCGACGTCGACGCCGGCCGGCGGCTTGATGTAGCCGAACCGGATGTTGAACCCGTGGCCGAAGAACAGCGCGTCGCCGTCGACCAGGTTCGGCTCGACCGACTCGGCGTACAGCTTCCGCTGCACGTGGTCGGGCGCCAGGATCATGATCAGGTCGGCCTCCTCGCAGGCCTCGGCCGGGGTGAGCACCCGCAGGCCCTCGGCCTCCGCCTTGGCCCGGCTCCCGGAGCCCTCGGGCAGGCCGACGCGCACGTCCACGCCGGAGTCGCGCAGCGACAGCGCGTGCGCGTGCCCCTGGCTGCCGTAGCCCAGCACCGCCACGTTGCGGCCCTGGATCACGGACAGGTCGGCGTCGTCGTCGTAGAACATCTGGGCCACGGTGGGCTCTCCTTCGTCGGGGTTCGGGTGCTGTCTGCCGCGCTCAGCCGGCGGCGGGGGTGGGAACGGGGATGGGGCGCAGTGTGCGGTCGGTGATCGAGCGGCTCCCCCGGCCGATCGCGACCATGCCGGACTGCACCAGCTCGCGGACGCCGAACGGCTCCACGATGGCCAGGAAGTCCTCGAGCTTGTCGGTGTTGCCGACCAGCTGGATGGTGACCGCGTCGGCCGCGACGTCGACCACCTTCGCCTTGAACAGCTGGACCACCTCGAGCACCTGGCCGCGGGTGGCCGCGTCGGCCTTGACCTTGACCAGCAGCAGCTCGCGCGAGACCGAGGCGGAGTTGTCGAGCTCGACGATCTTGATCACCTCGACGAGCTTGTTCAGCTGCTTGGTCACCTGCTCGAGCGGCGAGTCCTCGACGTTGACCACGATCGTCATCCGGGAGACCTCGGCGTGCTCGGTCGGGCCCACCGCGAGCGAGTCGATGTTGAAGCCGCGGCGGCTGAACAGCCCGGCGATCCGGGCCAGCACGCCGGGCTTGTTCTCGACGAGGACGGAGAGGGTGTGCTTGCTCATCTCTACAGGTCGTCCTTCTCGAACTCGGGCGCCATGTCGCGGGCGTACTTGATGTCGTCGTTGCTGGTGCCGGCGGCGACCATCGGCCACACCATCGCGTCGCGGTGCACCCGGAAGTCCACGACGACCGGCACGTCGTCGATCTCCATGGCCTTGTTGATGGTGGCGTCGACCTCGTCGGGCGAGTCGCAGGCGAGGCCCACGCAGCCGTAGGCCTCGGCGAGCTTGACGAAGTCCGGGATCCTCCCCCTGGTTCTACGGAGTGACTGCAGGTCGGTGTTGGAGTACCGCTCGTTGTAGAAGAGCGTCTGCCACTGCCGGACCATGCCGAGCGACTCGTTGTTGATCACCGCCACCTTGATCGGGATGCCCTCGAGCGCGCAGGTGGCCAGCTCCTGGTTGGTCATCTGGAAGCAGCCGTCGCCGTCGATCGACCACACCGTGGCGTCCGGCCGGCCGACCTTGGCGCCCATCGCGGCGGGCACCGAGAAGCCCATCGTGCCGAGGCCCCCGGAGTTGATCCAGGTGCCCGGCTTCTCGTAGCCGACGAAGTGCGCCGCCCACATCTGGTGCTGGCCGACGCCCGCGACGTACACCGCGTCGGGGCCGGCGATCTTCCCGAGCCGCTCGATGACGTACTGCGGGGCGAGCGAGCCGTCGGTGGGCTGGTCGTAGCCGAGCGGGTACTTCGCGGTGACGCCGGTCAGCCACGACGTCCAGGCGTCGTAGTCGCCGTGGTGCCCGGCCTCGGTCTCGGCCTGCAGCGCGACGATCAGGTCGGCGATCACCTCGCGGGCGTCGCCGACGATCGGCACGTCCGCGTGCCGGTTCTTGCCGATCTCGGCTGGGTCGATGTCGGCGTGCACGATCCTGGCGTTCGGCGCGAACGAGTCGAGGTTGCCGGTGACCCGGTCGTCGAACCGGGCGCCGAGGCTGACGATCAGGTCGCTGCGCTGCAGGCCGGCGACGGCGGCGACCGTGCCGTGCATGCCGGGCATGCCGAGGTGCTGCGGGTGGCTGTCGGGGAACGCGCCGCGCGCCATCAGCGTGGTGACCACCGGGATGCCGGTCATCTCGGCGAGCACCCGCAGCTCCTGCGAGGCGCCGGCGCGGATCACGCCGCCGCCGACGTACAGCACCGGGCGGCGCGCCTCGGTGATCAGCCGGGCGGCCTCGCGGACCTGCTTGGCGTGCGGGCGGGTCACCGGGCGGTATCCGGGCAGCTGCAGCTCGGTCGGCCAGCGGAACGTGGTCAGCCGCTGCATCGCGTCCTTGGACACGTCGACGAGCACCGGGCCGGGCCGGCCGGTCGAGGCGATGTAGAACGCCTCCGCGACGGTGCGCGGGATCTCGTCGGGGTCGGTGACCAGGAAGTTGTGCTTGGTGATCGGCATCGTGATGCCGCGGATGTCCGCCTCCTGGAAGGCGTCCGTGCCGATCGACGAGCTGGCCACCTGGCCGGTCACCGCGACCATCGGCACCGAGTCCATGTAGGCGTCCGCGATCGGGGTGACCAGGTTGGTCGCTCCCGGTCCGCTGGTGGCCATGCACACGCCGACCCGGCCGGTGGCCGAGGCGTAGCCGGCCGCCGCGTGCCCGGCGCCCTGCTCGTGCCGGACCAGGATGTGCCGGATCCGCACCGAGTCGTAGAGCGGGTCGTACGCCGGGAGGATCGCGCCGCCGGGGATGCCGAAGACGGTGTCCGCACCGGCCGCCTCCAGCGACTTGATCAGGCTCTGTGCCCCGGTCACCTGGGCCGCGTCGGTCATGTCCGCCTCTGTTCCCTGCTCGTTCGGTGTTCTCGAAGTGCCTCGTGCAACAAAAAACCCCTCGGCCCGGGTGGGCGGACGAGGGGGCGACGCGCGTGCGTGAAGTCGGGGCTTCAGCAGACGCGTCCGGTGCGTACAAGGAGGTCGAAACGCATGGGGAAACCGTCTCCGGTGGCCCGAACCCTCGTCAAGCCAGTCTGTCACGCGTCTCGGCATGTGGGAACGCCGTCCCGCCATGTGGCGAGCCGGTCGCCGACCAGCACGGACAGCGAGGTGCGCTGGCCGAGGCCGCGCTCCGGGTCCTCGAAGTTCGCAGGGTCGAGCCAGGCGGCGTACGCCGGGGCGAGCGCGCGCCACTCCCCGTCGGTCAGCGAGTACCACGCGGTGTCGCGGTTGCGGCCCTTGTAGACGACGGCCTGCCGGAAGGTGCCCTCGTAGCGGAAGCCGAGCCGGGCGGCGGCCCGCCGCGAGGGCGCGTTGAGCGCGTCGCACTTCCACTCGTAGCGCCGGTAGCCGGCGCCGAACGCGTGCGCGGCCATCAGCCACATCGCCTCGGTGGCGGCGGTGCTGCGTTGCAGCATCGGGCCGAGGCCGATGCTGCCCACCTCGACCGAGCCGTTCGCCGGGTCCTGGCGCAGCCAGCTCGCGACGCCCTCGACGCCGCGCCCGCGCGGCCGGATCGCCAGCGACGCCGCCCGCGGGTCGGTGACCCGGCGCTCGACGTACGCCCGGGCCTCCGCCGGCGAGGCCGGCATCTCGTCGGCGAGGTAGGTCCAGCTCGCCGCCCGCCCGTCGCCGCAGGTGGCGGCGTACAGGTCGTCGGCGTGCACCGGCGTCAGCGGCTCCAGGTCGACCCACCGTCCGGACAACGGCACCGCGGTCAGCGGCGCGGGCGGCGTCCAGTCGACGGGCTCGCCGACCGGCTGGCCGCTGTCGTCGGTGGAGGCGTCGGTGCGGGTCACGGCACCGGGTCGTGGTCGAACGCCGGCAGCCCGTCGATGCTCTGCCGGTTCTTGGCGCGCCGGTACTCGACCAGTCCCTCGGCGCCCTTGCGCTCCATGTGCTCGGGCAGCAGGTGCCGCTCCCCCGCGTGCACCATCAGCGGCAGGCCGTAGCCGCACGAGTCGGACACCCGCTCGACGTCGACCACGACCACCGCCCGCGCGCCGCGGGTCTCGGTGAAGCGGCCGGCCCACGCGGCGTACTCGTCGTCGTAGACGGTCACCACCCGCCCCCGTCCGTGCAGGCGTACGACGTTGGGCGATCGCTCGAACGAGCAGAACATCAACGTGATCCGGCCGTTCTCGCGCAGGTGCGCGATCGTCTCGGCGCCCGACGCGGTGATGTCCAGGTACGCGACGGTGTGCTCGTCGACGATCGCGAAGGTGCCGCCGATGCCCTTCGGCGAGACGTTGACGTGCCCGCCCTCGAGCGGTGCGGTGGCCACGAAGAACACGTGCTGCCGCTCGATGAACTCCCGCACCCGGCCGTCGATGGACTCGTGCACCGTGCTCACCCGAAAAGGCTAGTGCGGGCCATGGCGCCGCCCGCGCGGCCGGCCGACGACTGGACGCCATGACGCAGACCCCCACGGACCGCCGGACCGCCGCGCTGGACCGCGCGCGGGTGCACGCCACCGCGTGGCTGGACAGCCTCGCCGACCGGCCGGTCCCGGCGCGCACCGACGTGGCCGGTGTCGTGGAGGCCCTCGGCCGCGACCTGCCCGAGGGCCCGACGCCGGCCGAGGACGTCGTCGACCTGCTTGCCGAGGCGGTCGAGCCCGGGCTGGTGTCGATGCCGTCGGGGCGGTTCTTCG
>JABFXA010000374.1 GCA_013361955.1 Nocardioidaceae bacterium | reverse complement strand
GTCGCCGCGGCGGGCTTCGCCGGCGCGTGCACGGCCAGCGAACCGGAACCGTCGATAGTCTCGTTGGCGTACGCGAAGGCGGTGGAACCGCCCGCGACCAGAACGGCGGAGGCGGCGGCCAGGAATGCGGCTCGTCTCATGTCGGGGTCCTCGTCTTTCGGTGTGCGCCCCGGGCTCGGGGAGGTGACACATTTATCCTTCGGGCCGAGGGCCGCGCACCATGGAACGTTGGTCGTAGCACCAGATGCCCCGTTTCGGCACGGGACGCGACGACAACTCCTGCCAACTCGTTGTCGTCACCGACGGGCACTCAGTAGCACGGACCCATGACGATTCGACAGACGCGACGGGGCTTCCTCACCTCGGCGCTGGCGGCCAGCACGGTCACGGCCACCGGCGCCCTGCTCACGGACGGGGCAACGGCGCTGGCCGCCGGACGCGGACCCGATCCCGTGGACGCACCCTGGGCACGCGCGCGCTGGATCCGCGAGCAGGTACGCGGTCCCCGGTTCCCGGACCGCTGGTTCGACGTCACCGCGTACGGCGCACAACCCGACGGCGTGACGGACGGCACCGACGCGTTCCGACGAGCCGTCGAGGCCTGCAACCGCGCCGGCGGCGGGCACGTCGTCGTACCCACGGGGCAGTTCCTGACCGGGCCCATCCACCTGCTCAGCAGAGTGGACCTGCACGTCACCGGCGGCGCGCACGTGCTCTTCCGGACCGACCCCGACGCGTACCTGCCCGCCGTGCTGACCCGGTTCGAGGGCACCGAGCTCTACAACTACTCGCCGCTCATCTACGCGCTCGACCAGCACGACATCGCGGTCACCGGCACCGGTGTGCTCGACGGCCAGGCCGACAACGACCACTGGTGGCCGTGGAGCGGCGCGACGCGGTACGGCTGGGACCCGGGCGAGCCGAACGCCACCCCCGGGTAGACCCGGCTGCGACAGATGGCCGACGACGGCGTACCGGTCGAGCAGCGACGGTTCGGCAACGGGGACCACCTGCGCCCGTCGTTCATCGAGCCGTACCGCTGCTCGAACGTGCTCGTCGAGGGCGTCACCCTGCACCGCTCGCCGATGTGGGAGATCCACCCGGTGCTGTCCGACCACGTGCTGGTGCGCGACGTCGTCATCGACACACACGGTCCGAACAACGACGGGTGCGACCCGGAGAGCAGCCGGATGGTGGTCATCGAGGGCTGCTCGTTCGACACCGGCGACGACTGCATCGCGATCAAGGCCGGCCGCAACTCGGACGGGCGGCGCGTGCACGTCCCCAGCGAGGACGTCGTGGTCACGGGCTGCAGGATGGAGGACGGGCACGGCGGCGTCACGATCGGCAGCGAGATGACCGGTGGCGTGCGCAACGTGTTCGTCAGCGACTGCGAGATGTCCAGCCCGAACCTCGACATCGCGCTGCGGTTCAAGACCAACTCGGTGCGCGGCGGCTTCATCGAGGGCTTCCACGCCCGCGACCTGAGCATCGGCCAGGTGGCCGGCGCGGTGGTGGACGTCAACTTCTTCTACGAGGAGGGACCCGGTCACGGCTTCAACCCGGTCGTGGGCGACATCAACGTGCAGCGGGTGACCGTCGGCACCGCCGGCCGCGCGCTGAACCTCCGCGGCTACTCCGACGACCACATCACCGGCGTACACCTGAGCGACGTCGACTTCGGCACCACCGCCAACCCCAGCGTCGTGGAGTACGTCGACGACCTGACGCTCTCGAACGTCACCGAGAACGGCGCGCCGATGACGGTGTAGTCACACGTTGAAGGGGACTGCGACCGGGGGTGGGGTCCCACCGCCGGACCTGCATCTGCGCAGGTCAGACGGCCGGACAGGTGCAGATCGGTGACGCCGTTCGGTCCCCGCCGACACCGTCGTGCGCCCCGGGTCGCGTGGCGCTCGTGATGCTTGTGCGTCCAACGTGTCCTTGATGCGCCGGAGGATCGGATCGTCGAAGGAACCGACGGTCTCCGACGTGCTGTCGGCCGCACTCATGATGGGGCTCCCAGGGGGTGACTCCGGCACGTGACTCGAGCGAACCGGCGCTCCTGAGGAGTGTGACGAGTGCGCCTGACGCGAGCAAGCGGTGCATCGGTTGCGCGAACAGTGACCCGGGCACGGGCGCGGTGGATCCGGCGCGGTGTGCAAGCCGAGCCGAGTCCGAGGAAGCGGATTTCCGATACCGCATCTGCTGGATCGACATCGAGACTCGGTGGGACTTGGTCGGATCTCCCTGCCGGCGGTGCGTCGCGTGCGCTGGTCACCCGCTACGGGTGACCCGAAGTCGCGCTCCTGCAGACACCTTGAGTCACCTGAGGCACGACCCGGCCTCATAGCAGCCAGCGGTGAGGAGTCGTTTGCGGTGACTGCAGCAGATGAGACGACGCGGCGTCCGGGCGTCCGGGTTGGTTCGGCCAGCGAGTTCAGCCTGTTCTTCCGTGTCATCCCGGGGCACGCCGAGGAGATCCGCGCAGCGCTGACGGCTCTCCAGAGAACCCCCGGCTACCGACCGGGCGACTACGAGATGGCGATCGCGAGCATTCACGAGGCCAGGTTCGTGCTGTTCGATGACGACACCCGCCTTCTGTTCGCGACCAGCTTCGACGGTTCTTGGGATGCGTACATGGAGGACTTCGCGGCCGGGCCGTTGCAGTTGTTCGACGCGATCTTCCAGCACACCGATGGGTACGCCGGGTTGCCGGACGTCTCGGCGGTCAAGGACTTCATCCTCGGCGCCCAGGTGACTGCCGCGGCGTACGCGCGCAACTACCCGGGCACCGTCAAGGAGTTGCGGAGGGCGAATCGCCTGCGCGAGGCGTTCGACACGGTCCTGGACGACCCGCGAGCCGAGGAGGCACTGGGGCACCCGGCCCTCAAACCACTGCTGGACGAGGCGGCCGACGCGTAGCCGCCAGGGCTCTGTCGGCGTTCGGAACACGACCATGTCTGATCACATCTCGGGTCCGCGAGCCCTCGCGGACCCCATCGCCGATATCACCGACGTCTACGCGTTCCCGAGCCCGGAGAGGCCGGGCTGGCTCGTGCTCGTGATGAACACCCTGCCGTTCGCACCCGCCGACGGCAGGTTCTCCGACGGACTGATGTACCGGTTCCGGCTACGCCCCACCGAGGTCGACCCCGCCGCGCGCCGGGTCAGGGTGGCCGAGTCGCCGGAGTGGGTGGTCGAGTGCGTGTTCGAGGCGCCGAGCGTGGACGGCGCCCAGCAGGGACGCGTCACGCGTCCCGACGGCGAGCTGATCTCGTTCGACGTCGGTGACGAGGCGGGCAAGGACGACGGAGCCGGGATCCGCGCGTTCGCCGGACCGCGGTGGGACCCCTTCATCATGGACGCGCCGGCGGGGCTGCGCACGATCGCCGAGCAGCGACTGGCGTTCACGCGCCCGGGGTCGATCTACCTCGACGGCAAGAACGTGCTCGCCCTCGTCGTCGAGCTCGACTGCGGCGACGTTCTCGACCACGTGGGTCCGGTCGCCGTGGTCGCGGAGACCGCCACGCGCGGGACGTTCTCGGTGCGGATCGAGCGGGTCGGGCGTCCGGAGGTCAAGAACCTGCTCCTGGGCCCGAAGCAGTTCGACGAGGTGAACCGCGACCTGGAGATCAGGGACCTCTACAACATGGAGGACGGCTTCCACCTCGGCAGCTCCTACGCCGGGGCCTACCGGGCGAGGCTGAACGCGAACCTCCAGTTCTGGGACGGCCTCGACGGCATCGTGCAGTGGCCGCTCGACGAGTCGGGCTCGCACCCGCTCACCGAGCTGGTCCTCGCGGACCACCTGGTGGTGGATCCGTCGCGGCCCTACGTCGAGCGCGGCTCGTTCCTGGAGATCGAGAGGTCCGTCCTGGCCGGCGACGCGCCGAAGACGTGCGGCGGGCGCGCCCTCAACGACGACGTCATCGACGTGCTCTACAACCTCTGGATCAACGCGGGACAAGGTCCGGCGATCAGCGACGGCGTCGATGCGTCGAGCCGCCCGGCGAGCAGCGACTTCCCGTATCTCGCCCCACCGAACGCGAACCCCCCGGCTCCGCCGGCGCACATCTGAGCACGGCACCGCAGCGAGGAGGCGGGGATGACCATCCAGCAGCAGAGGGCCCTCGAGCTGGGCGACATCCAGTCGGGTGCCCTGCGTGAGCGGCCGGCACCCTACGTCGGACGCTACCTGCTGCTCCGCTTGGGAGACGCCGAGCAAGGGCGTGAGCTCGTCCGCCGGCTGCACGCTCTGCTCGTGGAGCAGGACCGGCACGGGCCGTCGGATCCGCAGGCGTGGCTGACCGTGGCCTTCACCCACGCGGGACTGGCCGCACTCGGCGTCCCGCAATCGTCGTTGGACAGCTTCCCGGCCGAGTTCCGCGAGGGAATGGCCGCCCGGGCCGAGCAGCTCGGCGATGTCGGTCCCAGCAGTCCCGAGCACTGGGAACCGCCTCTGGGAAGCGACGCGGTCCACGTCGCCGTCTCGGTCCTCGCGCCCGACGCACCAAGCCTGGAAGCGGTGGCGGAGCGCGCCCGCACGCGCTACGCCGACCTCCCGTCGGTGGAGGTGGTGTGGCGGCAGGACTGCTACCAGCTGTCGACGGGGCGCACGTCGTTCGGCTTCAAGGACGGCATTGGCAATCCCGATGTCGAGGGCAGCGGGCTGCCACTTCGCAACAGGTCCGAGCGGCCGATCAAGACCGGCGAGTTCATCCTGGGCTATCCCGACGAGACCGGCTCCGTGGCACCCATGCCGACACCTGAGGTGCTCGGACGCAACGGCACCTTCCTGGTCTTCCGCAAGCTCCGCACCGACGTCGCGGCCTATCGCCGTTACCTTCGCGACCGTGCACGGGACCGCGACGAGGAGCGGCTGCTCGGCGCGAAGATGGTCGGGCGCTGGCCGAGCGGCGCACCCCTGGTCCTCGCCCCGGACACCGAGGACCGTGACCTGGGCGCGGACCCGTCGCGAAACAACTCCTTCGGTTACCGCGACGACCTACGCGGCTTCAAGTGCCCGGCAGGCGCGCACGCGCGACGCGCGAACCCGCGCGACGCCCTCGAGGACGAGAACAGCGTCAATGTCCGGCTGCACCGCATGATCCGCCGCGGGACCAGCTACGGGACGGCCCTCCCCGACGGCGTGCTCGAGGACGACGGACAGGACCGCGGGATCGTGTTCGTGTTCGCGGGGGCGCACCTGGACCGGCAGTTCGAGTTCGTCAAGACGCAATGGATCAACGACGGCGTCTTCATCGGGGTACCGGGCGAGAGCGACCCGCTCGTCTCCGGCGCACAGGCGCCCACCGACTTCACGATCCCGCACGTGCCGATCCGACGCCGGTTGCGGGACCTGCCGCCGTTGGTGGTGACCCGCGGAGGCGAGTACTGCTTCGCGCCCGGACTACGTGCCCTGGCGTGGCTGAGCGGGCTGGAGACACCACAGGAGGAGCCGTGACACACCAGAACGCGCCGGGCGCGGCTCGAAGCACCAACCGCTGGCACAGCCTCGACTTCGGACCACCCTCGGGTGCGGAGGACACCGAGCCGCCCGTCCTCCTCGAGCACCACGACGAGGGTCGGGTCGCGGTGGTGACGCTCAACCGTCCGCATGCGGACAACGCCATCTCGACCGAGATGGGGGCGCTGCTCACCGACGTCCTCGAGACGGTGGCGGTCACCCCGGCGGTGCGGGTGGTGATCATCACCGGCGCCGGCGACCGGGCGTTCTCCGTCGGCAGTGACCTGCGGCAGCGCAAGAACATGACCAAGGAGCAGTGGCTGCGGCAGCGGCAGGACTTCGACCGCACGCTCTACACGCTGCGCCAGCTCCGCAAGCCCGTCTTCGCGGCCGTCAACGGCATCGCGTACGGCGGCGGCTGCGAGATCGCCCAGAGCACAGACTTCATCATCGCGAGCCGCGACGCGGTGTTCGGGCAACCCGAGGCGATGTTGGGGCTGGCCGCGGGCGGTGGCTCGCCGGTCTTCCTGCCGCGGGTGCTTCCGCCCGGGAAGGCCCTGCAGATGCTCATGACCGGTGACCCGATCCCGGCCGAGGAGGCCTTCCGCCTGGGCATGGTCAACGAGCTCCACGATGGTGCCGGTCTCAGGGATGCTGCCCTGCACATCGCCGCGAAGATCGCGAGCAACTCCCCCACGGCCGTGCAGGCCGTCAAGCACGCCGTCCGAGCCGGCCAGGGCGAACCGATCGAGCAGGCCATCGCGATCATGATGGAAGCGCACTGGCGCTCCGCGGTCCACCCCGACCGTGTCGAGGGCATCGGGGCGTTCAACGACGACCGCGACCCGGTGTTCCGGGATGCGGACTACTGACGATCGCCAACACCGGACCGCACCCGACTGGAGGACCTGATGACCCTCGACACCGACATCCAGCAGGCACGCGAGCAGCTGGTCATGATCAACCCGCAGCCCTACAACGCCGAGGCTCCGCCAGGTGCGCTGGCCGCCGACGTCACGCCGACAGCGCAGCACTACGTGCGCAGCAACTTTGCAGTCCCGGTGCACGACGGCACCCTCGTCGTCGACGGCGCCGTCGACCGGCAGCTCTCGCTCACGCTTGCCGACCTGCGGGACCTTCCGGCCGTGGAGCATGCGGTCACCCTGGAGTGTGCCGGGAACGGCCGCCTCGACACCCGGCCACTCCCGGTCGGCGAGCCGTGGGGTGGGTACGCCGTGTCGACAGCCCGGTGGAGAGGTGCACGACTCTGCGACGTACTCGCCGCGGCGCGCCCGCATTCCGACGGGGTGGAGGTCCGGTTCAGCGGCGCCGACAGCGGTACCTACCACCTCACCCCCGTGCTCCCGGAGACCGGCGACAACCTGAGGTTCGTGCGGTCGCTCCCTCTCACCCACGCGGCTGATCCCGCCAGCGAGATCCTCATCGCCTACGACATGAACGGCGAGCCCCTCGGCCCCGACCACGGCAGCCCCTTCCGGCTGGTCGTGCCGCACTGGTTCGCCGTAGCGTCGGTCAAGTGGTTGCAGCGCATCGACGTGCTCACTGAGCCGTTCAGCGGCGAGTTCCAGACCGGCCACTACATGTACGAGTGGCTGGACCGACCGCACGAACCGGTCAGTCTCATGCGGGTCCGCGCACGTGTCACCGACCCCGCAGAGGCGGCTGTCATCCCTGCCGGCACCTACACCCTGCGCGGGAAGGCGTGGTCCGGCACCGGCCCCGTGACAGCAGTGGATGTGTGCTTCACCGGTGCCGGCGACTGGCAATCCGCCAAGGTCGACGGACCTTCGGGTCCGTACGCCTGGCAGAGCTGGTCGTTCGAGTGGGTGGCGACCCCAGGGCGGCACTCGATACGGGCGCGAGCCACCGACGCCGGCGGCAACGTCCAGCCCGACGTGCCGCCGTGGAACCGGCTCGGCTACGGGAACAACGCCGTCGAGGTTCAGTACGTCGACGTGGTCTGAGCAAGCGCGCGGAGGACTGTGCGACGTTCGCCCGCAGCTGGCGTCGTCGCGGGCACCACAACGCCGCGCTGGTGCTGTCGACGTACGGCCACGGGCGATCGACGATGCCGGGTCGGCGTGTGCCCCACCCGTGCCCCAACGCCAGGGACTCGGCCGCTGACCTGCGGAAAGACCGGTGTTTCACACGTTGAAGCGGAACTCCACCACGTCGCCGTCCTGCATGACGTAGTCCTTGCCCTCCATGCGGACCTTGCCGGCGGCCTTGGCCGCGGCCATCGAGCCGGCCTCGACGAGGTCGTCGTAGGACACGATCTCGGCCTTGATGAAACCCCGCTGGAAGTCGGTGTGGATCACGCCGGCGGCCTCGGGAGCGGTGGCGCCCTGGGGGATGGTCCAGGCGCGCGACTCCTTGGGGCCGGCGGTGAGGTAGGTCTGCAGGCCGAGGGTGTCGAAGCCGACCCGGGCGAGTACGTCGAGGCCGGGCTCGTCGACGCCCATCTCGGCGAGCATCGCGCGGGCCTCCTCGTCGTCGTCGAGCTCGACCAGCTCGGCCTCGAACTTGGCGTCGAGGAAGATCGCCTCGGACGGCGCGACCAGGTCGCGCATCCGCTGCTTCAGGTCCTCGTCGGAGAGCTCGTCGGCGTCGCAGTTGAAGACGTAGATGTACGGCTTGGCGGTGAGCAGGCTCAGCTCGCGGACCAGGCCGCGGTCGATCGAGGTGGCGATGATCGGGGTGCCCGCCTCGAGCGCCTCCTTGGCCTCCTTCGCGGCGGCCACCACCGGGCCGAGCTCCTTCTTGCCCTTGGCCTCCTTCTCCAGCCGCGGGATCGCCTTCTCCACGGTCTGCAGGTCGGCCAGGATCATCTCGGTCTGGATGGTGCTGATGTCGTTGGCCGGGTTCACCTCGCCGTCGACGTGCGTGACGTCGTCGTCGCGGAACACCCGGGTGACCTGGCAGATCGCGGCCGACTCGCGGATGTGAGAGAGGAACTTGTTGCCGAGTCCCTCCCCCTCCGACGCCCCGCGCACGATGCCGGCGATGTCGACGAACTCCACGGTGGCCGGGACCGTGCGCGCCGACGAGAACAGGTCCGAGAGCACCGGCAGCCGCGGCTCGGGTACGCCGACCACCCCGACGTTCGGCTCGATGGTCGCGAACGGGTAGTTCGCCGCCAGGACGTCGTTCTTGGTCAGGGCGTTGAACAGGGTCGACTTGCCCGCGTTGGGCAGCCCGACGATTCCGATGGTGAGAGCCACGGGCGGGCAGTCTACGTCCCGACCTAGGGTGTGCCGCATGCGCATCGCCACCTGGAACGTCAACTCCGTCCGCTCGCGGATCGACCGGCTCGAGGCGTTCCTGAAGCGTCAGGACGTCGACGTGATCGCGCTGCAGGAGACGAAGGCCCGCGACGACCAATGGCCGCTGATGGGCCTGGAGGCGATGGGCTACGAGGTGGCGACGTACGGCGTCGACCAGTGGAACGGCGTGGCGGTCGCGTCCCGGGTCGGGCTGGACGACGTCGAGCGCGGCTTCGACCGGATGCCGGAGTGGGGCGACCCACCGGGCGCCGAGGCCCGCGCGATCGGCGCGACCTGCGGCGGCGTGCGGATGTGGTCGCTGTACGTGCCGAACGGCCGCAAGCCCGACGACCCGCACTACCACTACAAGCTGGCCTGGCTGGCCGCCCTGCGCGACGCCGCGACGAGGTGGCTGACCGACGACCCGCAGGCCCGGGTGGCGCTCACCGGCGACTGGAACATCGCGCCCCGCGACGAGGACGTCTTCGACATGGCGGCGTACGCGAAGAGCACCCACGTCACCCCGCCGGAGCGGGCGGCGTTCGAGGCCGTCGTCGAGGCCGGGTACGCCGACGTGGTGCGCCCGTTCGCGCCGGGGCCGGACGTGTTCACCTACTGGGACTACTACCGGCAGCGGTTCGAGCGGAACCGTGGCATGCGGATCGACTTCGTGCTCGCGTCGCCGGCGCTCGCCGAGCAGGTCACCGGGGCCACGATCGACCGCGACGAGCGGGCCGGCACCGGGGCGAGCGACCACGCACCGGTGCTCGTCGACCTGGCGTGATCAGCTCCGCCGGCCGAGGGTGATCCCGACGGAGATGTCCACACGGACCTGCTCGGGGAGGCTGTCCGCGATGCGCTGCAGCACGGCCTGCCGGTCCTCGAGCCTGAGCATCAGGTAGGCCGAGACGGTCGAGAGGTACCCGACGTACTCGCGCTGCGGCAGCCAGGTCTCCCGCTCGATCACGTGGTTCTCGATCTTCGCGAACAGCTCCGACTCGGTCATGCCCGCGTCGAACGTGTGGGAGTAGGAGTCGCCGTCGAGCTGCGGTTTCATCGCCGCCGCCATCCGCTCGGCGACGTCCTCGTCCGGCAGCTCCATCGCGCACCCGAACACGGCCGCGACGCCGCCGTCCACGAGCAGGTCGTGCACCCGCTGCCACCGGGTCGCCGGGTCGGTCCAGTGCATGGCCGCGGCGGCGTATACCAGGTCGACCCGGTCGCCGTCGTACTCCTCGAACCTCGTGTGCACCGGCGAGACCGGCATCGCCTGGATCTCGCGCCGGAGCACCGTGCACATGTCCGGGTCGGGCTCGAGGGCGGTGACGTGGATGCCGCGGCTGGCGAAGGCCCGGGTGGCCTTGCCGGTGCCGGCGCCGATCTCGAGGGCGTCGGCGACCGGGCGGTCGGCGTAGGACAGGGTGCGGTCGACGACCTCGTCGGGGTAGCCGAGCCGGAACCGCTCGTAGCTCTCGGCTGCGGACCCGAACAGCAGCCCCCGTGGCGTCGCGGACGTCGACATGCCTCCCTCCTACCCACGCCGGCCGCGGGACACGCATCGACCCCTGTGGGCCGCCTCCCCGAAACTGTCGGCGCGACCCGTCACCCTCGTGCCATGGACCTGGGTACGACGCTCTCCCTGCTCGCCGTCCTGCTGGTCGGCCTGGCGCTCGGCGGCCTGGTCGGCGTGCTGTGGGCACGCGGCCGGCACGCCGCGGCCCAGCTGGCCGGCGGCGGTGTCGACGACGCCGTACGCCGCCGGCTCGACGACAGCCAGAGCCGCGCGGCCGAGGCCGCGGTGGTGCGCGAGAGCCTCGACCGGCTCCACGACCAGCTGCGCGACATGGCCCAGCACGGCATCTCCTGGCAGAGCCAGCTCAAGCAGCAGGTCGACGACGTCCGGCACACCACCGACTCCCTGCGCCGCGAGACGGCCGCGCTGTCCACGGCGCTGCGCAAGCCGCAGGTCCGCGGCCGCTGGGGCGAGCTGCACCTGCGCCGGGTGGTCGAGGTCGCCGGCCTGGTGGAGCGCTGCGACTTCACCGAGCAGGAGACGAAAGCCACCGACGACGGCCTGCTCCGCCCCGACCTGGTGGTGCACCTCGCCGGCGGCAAGCAGGTGGTCGTCGACTCCAAGGTCCCGCTCGACGCGTTCCTCGACGCCTGCGCGGTCGAGCCGGGCGACGACGAGGAGCGGCTGCAGCAGCTGCGACGCCACGCCCGGCAGGTGCGCACCCACGTGGACACGCTGGCCTCCAAGGCCTACTGGCGGGCGCTGCCGGCGACGCCGGAGTTCGTGGTGCTGTTCGTGCCCGGCGAGTCCTTCCTGTCGGCGGCGCTCGAGGCGCAGCCGTCGCTGATCGAGTACGCCGCCGACCGGCAGGTCGTGCTCGCCACCCCGACCACCCTGATCGCGCTGCTGCGCACGGTCGCCTACGCCTGGACACAGCAGACCCTGGCCGACAAGGCCCGCGAGATCCACGAGCTGGGCCGCGACCTGCACGACCGGCTCGCGACCATGGGCGGCCACCTCGACCGGGTCGGCCGCTCGCTCGCCGGCGCGGTCAGCGCCTACAACCGCGCGGTCGGCTCACTGGAGAACCGCGTGCTCGTCTCGGCCCGCCGGTTCGGCGAGCTCGGCGTCGCGGCCGGCACGCTGGAGACGCCCGAGGCGGTCGTCGACGTGCCCCGGCCGATGACCGCGGCCGAGCTGATGGAGCAGGTCGCCGACGCGCGACCGGAGCTCCCCGAGCTCGACGGACGGGACGAGGGTCAGGAGGGGGCAGGCGAGCCGCCGAGCGGCATCCGGCGCGTCGGCACCTGAACCAGCCGGTCCGCGCCCTACGGTCAGAGGCGTGAGCAGGGGTGCGCCTCCCCCCAGGACGCTCTGGGAAGAGGGCCGGAAGCCCGGTCGCCTGGTGGCTAACGCCGCCGGGCTGTTCATCCTGCTCGCGGTGCTGCTCGACCTGGCGCTGAACCGCCAGCTCACGCTCCTGTTCGACGTGTGCTTCGTGCTGGCCTGCCTGGTCGGCGCGCTCGCCGTCCGGCCCCGCGACTTCTTCCTGGTCGGCGTCTTCCCACCGCTGCTGATGGCCGGCACCTTCGCGGTGCTCGCGCTGCTGAGCCGCGGCTCCGTCGCCGACCCGCACGACGGCTTCCTGCAGGCGGTGGTGTCCGGGCTGGCGCACCACTCCGGCTTCCTGGTGGTCGGCTACGCGCTGACGCTCGGCATCCTGGCGGTTCGCCAGGTGGCGGTGCGGCACGCCGGCGCGATCAGGTCGGCTGCCCGACCGGACCGGGTCGTCCGCTAGCTAGCGCTGGGCGGCGCGGAGGTCGCGTCGCAGCTCCGGTGGGAGCGCGAAGATCAACGACTCCTCGGCGGTGTGCACCGCCCGTGCGTCGGGGTAGCCGCGCTCGGCGAGGTAGGTCAGCACGCCCTCGACCAGGTCCTCCGGCACCGACGCACCCGAGGTGACGCTGACCGTGCGGACACCGTCGAGCCAGGCCGGGTCGATCTCGGTCGCGTCGTCGACCCGGTACGCCGCTTCGGCGCCCGCCTCGAGCGCGACCTCGACCAGGCGCACGGAGTTCGAGGAGTTGCCGGAGCCGACGACGATCACCAGGTCGGCCTCGCGGGAGATCTCCTTGATCGCCATCTGCCGGTTCTGGGTGGCGTAGCAGATGTCGTCGGACGGCGGGTCGAGCAGCCGCGGGAACCGCTCACGGATCGCGTCGACGATCGTCATCGTCTCGTCGACCGAGAGCGTGGTCTGCGAGAGCCAGGCCACCTTCTCCGGGTCGCGTACGTCGAGCCCGGCGACGTCCTCGGGGCTCTGCACGAGGTGGATGTGCTCGGGCGCCTCGCCGGAGGTGCCCTCGACCTCCTCGTGGCCCTCGTGCCCGATCAGCAGGATGTCGTAGTCCTCACGGGCGAACCGGCGCGCCTCGTGGTGCACCTTGGTCACCAGCGGGCAGGTCGCGTCGATGGTCTTCAGCGACCGCTCCTCCGCCTGCTTGTGCACCTCCGGGGAGACGCCGTGCGCGGAGAAGACCACGGTGGCGCCCTCGGGCACCTCGCCGAGCTCCTCCACGAAGACCGCCCCGCGCGACTCGAGGTTCGAGACCACGTGCTTGTTGTGCACGATCTGCTTGCGCACGTAGACGGGCGCGCCGTACAGGTCGAGCGCCTTCTCGACGGTGATCACGGCGCGGTCCACGCCGGCGCAGTAGCCGCGCGGCGCGGCGAGCAGGACGGACCGGTCGGCCGCCTCCGCGTCGAGGACAGGGGGCATCCCCAGGTCGGTGCTCATGGCCACCATCGTAGGTGCCGACGCATAGGGTGCTCGGGTGGCACTGGAGACCTCGGCGGAGCGACCGGCCCCGGTCCGGCAGATCGCCAACGCGATCTCCGGGTGGGTGGACCGGCTGGGCGCGGTGTGGGTCGAGGGGCAGGTCGCGCAGTTCAACCGCCGCCAGGGCATGAACACCGTCTTCCTCACACTGCGCGACCCGGTCGCCGACATCTCGATCTCGGTGACCTGCTCCCGGCAGGTGTTCGACTCGCTGAACCCGCCGATGGTCGAGGGTGCGTCCGTGGTGGTGCACGCGAAGCCGTCCTTCTACGCCAACCGCGGCACGCTGTCGCTGTACGCCCGCGAGATCCGGATGGTCGGGCTCGGCGAGCTGCTGGCGCGCATCGAGCGGCGCCGGCAGCTGCTCGCTGCCGAGGGGCTCTTCGCGGCCGAGCGCAAGCGCCGGCTGCCGTTCCTGCCTGGCACCGTCGGCCTCGTCACCGCGCCGAACAGCGCCGCCGAGCGCGACGTGCTCGAGAACGCCCGCCGCCGGTGGCCCGCGGTGCGGTTCGCGACCCGCTACGCCGCGATGCAGGGGCAGTCCTCGGCCGCCGAGGTGATCGCCGCGGTCGGGCGGCTCGACAAGGACCCCGAGGTCGACGTGATCGTGGTCGCCCGGGGCGGCGGCTCGGTCGAGGACCTGCTGCCGTTCTCCGACGAGGGACTGCTGCGCGCGGTGTTCGCGACGGGCACCCCGGTCGTCTCGGCGATCGGGCACGAGCAGGACGGACCGCTGCTCGACCTGGTGGCCGACGTCCGCGCCTCCACGCCGACCGACGCCGCCAAGCTGGTGGTGCCCGACGTCGCCGAGGAGCTGCTCCGCATCGGCGACCTGCGCCGGCGTGGCCGCCAGGTGCTGACCTCCTGGCTGGCCCGCGAGCAGCACGCCCTCGGCGCGGTCCGGGCCCGCCCGGCGCTCGCCGACCCGCGCTCGGGCCTGCTGGCCCGCGGCGAGGAGGTCGAGGCGCT
>JABFXA010000185.1 GCA_013361955.1 Nocardioidaceae bacterium | reverse complement strand
AGCCTGCGCCCCGACCGCGGGCACGTGAAGAGCGCCCGCGGGGTCGGCGAGGTGATGGGCCGCCTGCACCCGCACGGCGACAGCGCGATCTACGACGCGCTGGTCCGGATGGTGCAGTCGTGGTCGCTGCGGGTGCCCCTCGTCGACGGGCACGGCAACTTCGGCTCCCCCGACGACCCGCCGGCCGCGATGCGGTACACCGAGTGCCGGATGGCGCCGCCCGCGGTGGCGATGACCGCCTCGATCGACGAGGACACCGTCGACTTCAAGGCCAACTACGACAGCCGCGAGCTCGAGCCGGTGGTGCTGCCGGCGGCGATCCCGAACCTGGTCGTCAACGGGGCCTCCGGCATCGCGGTCGGGATGGCCACCAACATCGCCCCGCACAACCTGGTCGAGGTGGTGCAGGCGCTCCGGCACCTGATCACCCATCCCGGCGCCACCCTCGACGACCTGATGCGGTTCGTGCCCGGGCCCGACCTGCCCACCGGCGGCAAGATCGTCGGCCTCGACGGGATCCGCGACGCCTACGACACCGGCAAGGGCTCGTTCAAGATGCGCGCCACCGCCCGGGTCGAGGCGGTCACCCCGCGCCGCAAGGGCATCGTGGTCACCGAGCTCCCGTACGGCGTCGGGCCGGAGCGCGTGATCGAGCGGATCAAGAGCCTGGTCCAGGGCAAGAAGCTCCAGGGCATCTCCGACGTGAAGGACCTCACCGACCGCGAGAAGGGCCTGCGCCTGGTCATCGAGGTGAAGAACGGGTTCGTCCCGGAGGCGATCCTCGAGCAGCTCTACCGGCTCACCCCGATGGAGGACTCCTTCGGCATCAACGCGGTCGCGCTCGTCGAGGGGCAGCCGCGCACGCTCGGCCTGAAGGAGATGCTCGAGGTGTTCCTCGGGCACCGCTACGACGTGGTCCGCCGGCGGTCGGTGTACCGCCGCGGCAAGGCCGCCGACCGGCTGCACCTCGTCGAGGGCCTGCTGGTCGCGATCATCGACATCGACGAGGTCATCCAGCTGATCCGCTCCAGCGACAACGCCGAGGTGGCCCGCGAGCGGCTGATGCAGGTCTTCGACCTGACGGAGACGCAGGCGACGTACATCCTCGACATGCCGCTGCGCCGGCTCACCAAGTTCTCCCGGATCGAGCTGGACAAGGAGAAGGCCGAGCTCGAGGAGACCATCGCCGGGCTCGACGCGATCCTCCAGGACGAGGCGCTGCTGCGGAAGGTGGTCTCCGACGAGCTCAACGAGGTGGCCAAGACCTACGGCACGCCGCGGCGCACGATCCTGCTCGAGTCCGCCGGCCAGACCGTCACCGCGGCCGCCCCGCTGGAGGTCGCCGACGACCCCTGCTTCGTGCTGCTGTCCAGCACCGGCCTGCTCGCCCGCACCGGCGCCGCCGACGGGCTCGGCGAGGGCGGCTCGCGCACCAAGCACGACGTGGTGGTGTCCGCCGTACGCTCGACCGCCCGCGGCCAGGTGGGCGTGCTCACCAACCAGGGCCGGCTGGTCAAGCTCGACGTGCTCGACCTGCCCACGCTGCCGGGCACCGCGAACCACCCGCACCTGCAGGGCGGCGCGCCGGTCAGCGAGTTCCTGTCCCTCGAGGCGGGTGAACGCGTGCTCGCGCTCAGCATGCTGGAGGCGGACGGTCCGGGCATCGCGCTGGGCACCCGCGACGGCGTGGTCAAGCGGGTCAACCCCGAGGTGCTCGCGAACCGCGACGCCTGGGAGGTGGTCCGGCTGACCGACGGCGACGAGGTGGTCGGCGCGGTGGAGCTGCGCACCGGCAGCGAGGAGCTCTGCTTCGTCACCTCCGACGCCCAGCTGCTGCACTTCGGCGCCGGCGGCGTGCGGCCGCAGGGCCGCTCCGGTGGTGGCATCGCCGGGGTGCGGCTGACGGCCGGCCAGCGAGTGGTGTTCTTCGGTGCGTTCGCGCCCGAGGACGCCGTGCTGGTCACCGTGTCCGGCTCGTCGACCGCGCTGCCGGGCACCGAGCCCGGCTCCGTCAAGGTGACCCCGTTCGCGGAGTACCCGAGCAAGGGGCGGGGCACCGGCGGGGTCCGCTGCCACCGGTTCCTCAAGGGCGAGGACTCCCTGGTCTTCGCGTGGGCGGGGCCGGGCCCGGTCCGCGCCGCGGCGTCCAGCGGTGCGGCGGTCGACCTGCCGGAGGCGACCGGACGGCGCGACGGCTCGGGCATCCCCGGCAGCCAGCCGGTGGTGGCGGCCTCGGGACCGGCCGGGTCGCTGCTGTGATCCCGCGCCTGCTCGCCGTCCTCCTCGCGCTCGCGCTGCTCGCGACCGGGTGCTCGAAGGACTCGGGCGGCGACGGCGTGTCACCCGAGCAGCGGCTCGCGGCGGCGAAGAAGAAGCTCGACGCCACCACCGGGGTCCGCATCGGGCTCTCCACCGAGCGGCTCCCCGCGGGGACCAACGGGCTGGTCCGCGCGGACGGCGTGGGCACCCACGCGCCGGCGTTCAAGGGCGACATCACGGTGGCGGTCAGCGGCGTCAACGCGGACGCCGCGGTGGTGGCGGTCGACGGCAAGGTCTACGCGAAGCTGCCGTTCACCTCGTCGTTCGCGCAGATCGACCCGGCCGACTACGGCGCTCCCGACCCGGCCGCGCTGATGGCGCAGGACGGTGGGCTGTCGTCGCTGCTCACCGAGGCGAAGGACGTCACCGAGGGGGACCAGGTGCGCTCCGGCAAGCGGGTGCTGACCACCTACCACGCGACGGTCCCCGGCAGCGCCGTCGCCGCGGTGATCCCGAGCGCCTCGGAGTCCGCGGACTTCGACGCGACGTTCACCGTCGACGACCAGGACCGGCTGGCCGGCGCGCGGCTGACCGGGCCGTTCTACCCGAAGGCCGGCGACGTGACGTACGAGATCACCTTCGACGGGTACGGCGTCTCCGAGGACATCAAGGCCCCGTGAGGTGAGCAACCCCCGGACGCTGCTGGCGTTCGCGTCGGTCGCGGTGATGTTCGCCGCCGCGGACACCTATGTCGTGGTGCTGGCGCTGCCGGACATGATGGCCGGCGTCGGGCTGTCCATCGACGAGCTGCAGCGGGCCGCGCCGATCGTGTCCGGCTTCCTGCTCGGGTACGTCGCGGTGCTCCCGCTGATCGGCCGGATCGCCGACCTGCGCGGACGGCTGCCGGTGCTGGTCGGGTCGCTGGTGGTGTTCGCCCTCGGCTCGCTGGTCACCGCGGCGTCGTACGACCTGACCAGCATGGTCCTCGGCCGGCTCCTGCAAGGAGTCGGCGGCGGCGGGCTGGTCCCGGCCACGCTGGCGCTGGTCGCCGACCTGTACCCGCCCGCCCGGCGCGGCGTCCCGCTCGGCGTGGTCGGCGCGGTGCAGGAGCTCGGCAGCGTGCTCGGCCCGCTGTACGGCGCCCTGGTGCTGGCCGTCGCCGACTGGCACGCGATCTTCGCGGTCAACCTGGCGGTCGCCCTGGTGCTGGCGGCCGCGCTGCGCTCCCTTGCCCCGGCCGAGGGGCC
>JABFXA010000442.1 GCA_013361955.1 Nocardioidaceae bacterium | reverse complement strand
GGCGTCCGGCAGGGGTTCGGCGGCTCGGCGGCGGCCGGCGACCGGGCGTCCGTGACACTGCCGCGCCCGAGCAGCGCCGCCCCGGCCCTGCCCCGCGGCGTCGCCCTCGACGTCCCCGGCCTGACGCCGTACCTGACACCGAACCGGAGCTTCTACCGGGTGGACACCGCGCTGCGGGTGCCGGACGTGCCGATCGACGGCTACACACTGCGCATCCACGGGATGGTCGACCGGGAGGTCGAGCTCAGCTTCGAGGAGCTGCTGTCCCTGCCGCTCGTCGAGCGGCGGATCACCCTGACCTGCGTGTCCAACCCTGTCGGCGGGAGGTACGCCGGCAACGCCGCCTGGCTCGGCATCCCGGTGCGCGACCTGCTCGAGGAGGCCGGCGTCCGCGACGGCGCGGACGCGGTGAAGTCCACCAGCGCCGACGACATGACGATCGGCACGCCCCTGCAGGCGCTCACCGACCCGGACCGGGACGCGCTCGTCGCGGTCGGCATGAACGGCAGCCCGCTGCCGCTGGAGCACGGGTTCCCGGTGCGGATGGTCGTCCCCGGGCTGTACGGCTACGTGTCGGCCACCAAGTGGCTGGTCGACCTCGAGGTCACCCGGTTCGCGGACTTCAAGGCGTACTGGTCCACGCGCGGGTACTCCGTGAAGGCGCCGATCAAGACGTCGTCGCGGATCGACGTACCCCGGCCGTTCCAGCGGGTGCGCGCCGGCCGGGTGCCGGTCGCCGGGGTGGCCTGGGCCCAGCACCGCGGCGTCCGCCGGGTGGAGGTCCGCGTGGACGGCGGCGCGTGGGACGAGGCCCGGCTGGCCGACGAGGACGGCATCGACACCTGGCGGCAGTGGACCTGGACCTGGGACGCCCGACCCGGCAACCACACCCTCGAGGTACGCGCCACCGACGCCACCGGTGAGCCGCAGACCGCCGACCGTGCGCCCGTGGCGCCGAACGGGTCGACCGGCTGGCACAGCGTCAACGTCACGGTCACCTGAAACTCCGCGCCGGCGGACCCATCCAGTGGCGTGGGCGGCGCGAATCCCTTGCAGACAAAGGCATTCGACGAACCAGCAATCCGGAAGGAACCTCTCATGCGCACCATCAAGAGGGCGGCCGCAGTCGTCGCCGTCGTGTCCGCGGTCGCCCTGACGGCCGCGTGCGGGAGCAACGACAGCCAGGCGAGCAGCGGCGGCGGCCAGGCCCAGGAGAAGAGCAGCCCGGCGATGCCGGAGACCAGCAGCAGCCCGACGATGGACCCGATGGCCGACCTGGTCGGACCGGGCTGCGCCGGCTACGCGAAGCAGGTCTCCACCGGTCCCGGCTCCGTGCAGGGCATGTCCGAGGACCCGGTGGCCACCGCCGCGAGCAACAACCCGCTCCTGAAGACCCTGGTCGCCTCGGTCTCCGGGAAGCTGAACAAGAAGGTGAACCTCGTCGACACCCTGAACGGCGGCGAGTTCACCGTGTTCGCGCCGGTGGACAGCGCGTTCGCGAAGCTGCCGAAGGCGACCGTCAAGACGCTCTCCACGCCGAAGGGCGCGAAGGCGCTGCAGACCGTGCTCACCTACCACGTCGTGCAGGGACAGATGACCCCCGACCAGGTGGCCGGCAAGACGCTGACCACGGTCGAGGGCGAGAAGCTGAAGATCGGCGGCACGGCCGACGACCTCACCGTCGGCGCCGGCAAGGCGAAGGTGATCTGCGGTGGCGTGCACACCGCGAACGCGACCGTCTACCTCATCGACTCGGTGCTGATGCCGCCGAGCATGGCCTGACCCGCAGGCACGCAGGCTTGGCCGGGAGGCCGCTCCCTCCCGGTCAGGATCGGGTGGATCCAGCAGTGGCCCCGGCTCCGGCCGGGGCCACTGTGGTGTCCGGGCGCGGCACGAGTGCCCTCTCGGCGGGGGTGGGCATCGGATCCGGAGGGACGGGTACGTCGCGGCATGAGCGAGTCACCCGAGCAGCCGAAGGAACCGCCCGAGACCGGGCTGATCCCCGACGAGGACCTGCCCGACGACCTGAACCCGGAGGAGAACCCGCTGGCCCGCGACCCCGACGAGGACCCCTCCGCCGACGAGGAGGACTGACCCGGGGGGCCGGTCAGTCCCGCAGCACCCGGCCGGCGATGAACGCGAGCCGGTCGGCGGTGCGGTCCGGCGAGTCGCCGGGCTGCATCACGTGGCTGAGCACCAGCCGGACGATCGCGTCCACCGAGCCGTCGAGCTCCTCGGCGCTCAGGCCCACCCCGGGGAACCGGTCCAGCCGGGCCAGGATCACCTCCTTGGCCGCGGCGATCAGCGGCCCGGCGTCGGTGGTCAGGAACGGCAGCAGGTCGTTGTCCGATCCCGGGCCGCTGCCCGCCGAGACGCTGTGCGCCGAGGCCAGCACCGCGTGCAGCAGCGGGTTGTCCTGGGCCAGCGCCAGCGTGCTCCGCGCGGCGGCGCGGATGCCGGCCACCAGGTCGTCGTGGCTGTCCAGCTCGTGCGCGACGACGGTCAGGAACCGGTCGAGCTCGCGCAGCACCATCGCCTGCCCGAGCGCCGGCTTCGCGCCGTACTCGTTGTAGACGGTCTGCCGGCTGACCCCGGCCAGCCCGGCCACCTTCGCCATCGTGACGTGCCCCCACCCGCTGTCGCAGGTGATCCGGGTGGCGGCGTCCAGGACTCGCTCGGCGACCGGGCGGTCAGCCATCTGCGGGCTCGAAGTCGACCCTCTCGCGGACCCCGCAGTCGGGGCAGGCCCAGTCCTCGGGGATCTCGCTCCACGGGGTGCCGGCGGCGAACCCCTCGCGCGGGTCACCGTCCGCCTCGTCGTAGGTGTAGCCGCAGCCGGGGCAGAGGAACCTGCTCATAGTGCGCAAACCTACCGGCCGGGCTTGTCGTCGGGGGCAGGGTGGGCGGCATGGACACGCAGCCGACCGCCACCATCGGACTGACCGGGCTGGCCGTGATGGGCCGCAACCTGGCGCGCAACATCGCCCGGCACGGCTACCCCGTCGCCGTGCACAACCGGACCACGGCGCGGACCACCGAGCTGCTCGAGCGGTACGGCGACGAGGGCACGTTCGTCGGCGCCGAGACGCTGGAGGAGCTCGTCGCAGCGGTGGAGCGGCCGCGCGCGATCGTGGTGATGGTCAAGGCCGGCGCCGGGACCGACGCGGTGGTCGACGCGCTGGTGCCGCTGCTCGACGAGGGCGACATCGTCGTCGACGGCGGCAACGCGCACTACGCCGACACCCGGCGCCGCGAGCGGGCACTCGCCGAGCACGGCCTGCACTTCGTCGGCATGGGCGTCTCCGGCGGCGAGGAGGGCGCCCTGCACGGCCCGTCGATCATGGTCGGCGGCTCGGACGCGTCGTACCAGCGGCTCGGTCCGGTGCTCGAGTCGATCGCGGCCCGGGTCGACGGGGTGCCGTGCTGCGCGCACGTCGGCCCGGACGCGGCCGGGCACTTCGTGAAGATGGTGCACAACGGCATCGAGTACGCCGACATGCAGCTGATCGCCGAGTCCTACGACCTGCTCCGCTCGGTGATCGGGCTGTCGCCGCGCGAGATCGCCGACGTGTTCCGCGACTGGAACGAGGGCGACCTGGAGTCGTTCCTCATCGAGATCACCGCCAAGGTGCTCGCCCACGAGGACGCGGCGACCGGCCGGCCGTTCGTCGACGTCGTCGCGGACGAGGCGGAGCAGAAGGGCACCGGCCGGTGGACCGTGCAGAGCGCGCTCGACCTCGGCGTCCCGGTCACCGGCATCGCGGAGGCGACGTTCGCGCGCAGCCTGTCCGGGCACCGCGAGCAGCGCGCCCCGGCCCGGGAGACCTTCGGCTCCGACGCCTCCGCGGCGAGCGTCCCCGACCGCGATGCGTTCGTGGAGGACGTGCGCGCCGCGTTGTACGCGTCGAAGGTGGTCGCCTACGCCCAGGGCTTCGACCAGATCCGGGCCGGCAGCGCCGAGCACGCCTGGGACGTCGACCTCGGCGCGATGGCGACCATCTGGCGCGGCGGCTGCATCATCCGGGCCCGGTTCCTGGACCGGATCCGCGAGGCGTACGACGACGACCCCGACCTGGTCACGCTGCTGGTCGCGCCGTACTTCGCGGACGCGGTGCGGCAGGGCGTCGACGCCTGGCGCCGGGTGGTGGCCACCGCCGCCGCGGCCGGCGTCCCGGTGCCGGCGTTCGGGTCGTCGCTGTCCTTCCTCGACGCGCTGCGCCGCGACCGGCTGCCGGCGGCGCTGGTGCAGGGGCTGCGCGACCTCTTCGGCGCGCACACCTACCGCCGCGTCGACCGGGACGGCACCTTCCACACCGCCTGGGCCGAGGAGGGGCGTCCCGAGTCGGGCGCCTAGCCGCCGACTTGTCAGGTGCGGTGGGGGCTCGGGCACCCTCAGCGGCTGACAACTCGGGGGTACGTCGCGAGCACCCGGTCGCGCTTGGGCGGGTGGATGTTCGCGCGGGACATGTCGCCGTCGAAGTGCTCGAGCACCCGCGGGTCCATCACCCGGCGCCACAGCGGCGGTACCAGCGCGAGCAGGATCATCCCGGCGTACCCGGTCGGCAGCACCGGCGACTCCTCGTAGTCGCGCAGCGTCTGGTAGCGGCGCGTCGGGTTCGCGTGGTGGTCGCTGTGCCGCTGCAGGTGGTAGAGCAGCACGTTCGTGGCGATGTTGTTGCTGTTCCAGGAGTGCGAGGGCAGCACCCGCTCGTAGCGGCCGGTGCCGTCGGGGCCGGTGCGCTGGCGGCGCATGCCGTAGTGCTCCATGTAGTTGACCACCTCGAGCAGGCTCAGCCCGACGACCGCCTGGATCAGCAGGAACGGCACGATGCCCACGCCGAACAGCGCGACCATCGCGCCCCACAGCACCGCGGACATCAGCCATGCGTTGAGCACGTCGTTGCGGATCGACCAGTGCGACCGGTTGCGGCGCTTGAAGCGCGGCTTCTCGAGGTTCCACGCGCTGCGCAGCGAGCCGAGGACGGTGCGCGGCCAGAACGCGTAGAGCGACTCGCCGACCCGGGCGCTCGCCGGGTCCTCGGGGGTGGCGACGCGGACGTGGTGGCCGCGGTTGTGCTCGATGTAGAAGTGCCCGTAGAAGCTCTGCGCCAGCGCGATCTTGGCCAGCCAGCGCTCGTGCTGCTCCTTCTTGTGGCCGAGCTCGTGGGCGGTGTTGATGCCGATCCCGGCGATGCAGCCGATGGACACCGCGAGGCCGACCTTGTCGACGACGCTCATCGACGGCTGGGTGACCATCCAGCACGCCCACACGAACGCGGCGTACTGGATCGGCAGGAACAGGTAGGTGATCCAGCGGTAGTACCGGTCGCCCTCGAGCGCCTCGATCAGCTCGTCCGGCGGGTTGGTGCGGTCGAGACCGGCGACCAGGTCGATCGCCGGGACGATGCCCAGGATCACGATCGGGCCGACGTACCAGAACACCGACCAGCCGGTCAGCGAGTGCAGCCCCCAGGCCACGAACGCCAGGGACGGCACCACCAGGCCGAGCAGCCACAGGTAGCGCTTCTTGTCCTTCCACTGCTCGGTCGAGTCCTGCGGGACGGTCGATCCGGCTTCCAGCGCGGTCACGGGTCAGCACCTCCAGGTGGGTTTACAAAACCATAGAAAATGTAAACCCACCTGGCAAGACCCTGGTGCTAGCTGTTCTCCTTCCGGAACGTCGCGGTGCCCCACCAGATCGCGACCGCGAACAGCGCGAACGACCAGGTCACGCCCCAGAGCATCGCCGAGGTGGCGAACTCGCCCGCGAACGACCCGCGCACCGCGTCGACGACCCACCGGATCGGCATGAACTCGCTGGCCCGGGTCAGCCAGGCCGGGCCGATCGTCATCGGCAGCAGGATCCCGGAGAGCAGCAGCACCGGCATCATCACCACGTTGATCACCGGCGCCATCACGTCCTCGCTCTTGGTGGTCAGTGCGAGGGCGTTGGACGCCGCGGCGCACGCGCCGCCGATCAGCAGGGTGAGGAAGACCCCGAGCACCAGGCCGCCGGCCGAGGCCTTCATGCCGAGCAGGTATCCGAGCCCGATCAGGATCAGCGCCTGCACGAACAGCTGCAGCAGGTCGCGGTAGAGCCGGCCGAGCAGCAGCGCCGTACGGTTCGCGGGCGTGACCCGCTCCGCCTCGATGACGCCCTCGCGCCACTCGCCGATCAGTGAGAACCCCGCGAAGAAGGCCCCGAAGATGCCGAGCTGGACGAGCATCCCGGGCACGAAGAACGTGTAGGCGTTGGTGGCGCCGAACTGGCTCACCAGCGGCTTGAGCAGCGGCCCGAACAGCAGCAGGTAGAGCACCGGCTGGAAGGCGCCGATCAGCACCCAGGCGGGGTTGCGGAGGTTCATCCGCAGCTGCCGCCGGAACACGATGTTGGACTCGCGCATGAATCTCATGCCGTTCATCGGGGTCCCCGCGGAAGCGTGAACGGAGTGAGCGAAGCGAGTGCAGTGAGCGGTTTCGTGGGGTGATTCATCTCAATGCCTCCTCGGGTACGTCGGAGTCGAGCGCGTCGTCGGCGGCCGGCGGCGCGTCGTTGGTGGCCTCGGCGTCGCGCAGCGAGCGTCCGGTCAGGCTCAGGAACACGTCGTCGAGCGTCGGCCGGTGCACCTCGATCGAGTCGAGGTCGATGCCGGCCCGGTCGATGTCGCGCAGCAGCCCGGGCACCGCGCGCCCGGCCCGCGGCACCCGGCCCCGGACCAGCCGGCCGTCGACCTCGACGTCGCGCTCGCAGATCGAGGCGAGCTTGGCCGCGGCCTCGGTGACGTGCTGGTCGCTGGCCACCTCGATCTCGACCAGGTCACCGGAGACCTGGGCCTTGAGGTTGTCGGCGGTGTCGGCGGCGACGATCCGGCCCTGGTCGATGATCAGGATCCGGTCGGAGAGCACGTCGGCCTCGTCGAGGTAGTGCGTGGTGAGGAAGACCGTGGCGCCGCGGCGCTCGCGCAGGTTGCGGATGTGCTCCCACAGGTTCGCGCGCGCCTGCGGGTCGAGGCCGGTGGTGGGCTCGTCGAGGAACACCAGGCCGGGCTCGTTGATCAGCCCCATCACGATGTCGAGACGGCGCTTCTGGCCGCCGGACATGTTCTTGGGCATCCGGTGCCAGAGGCCGTCGAGCTGCAGCTGCTCGAAGAGCGCCTTGCCGCGCTCCTCGACGACGCTGCGCCTGAGGCCGTAGAGCATGCCGTGGTCCATCACCTCGTCGCCGGCCCGCGCGCCGCTGAAGGCACCGCCGGCCTGCGAGACGTAGCCGATGCTGCGACGTACCTGCTCGGACTGGGTGACCACGTCGTAGCCGGCCACCGTCGCGGTGCCGGCGGTCGGCCGCAGCAGCGTGGTCAGCATCAGCAGCGTGGTCGTCTTGCCGGCTCCGTTGGGCCCGAGGAAGCCCACGACCTCTCCCTCGGCCACGTCGAGGTCGACGCCGTCGACGGCGCGCACCTCGGTCTTCTGCCTGCCGTGCCGGGTCTGGAACGTCTGCACCAGACCCCGTGCCGTGATCACCTGGGGCTCCCCTTTGTTCAAACTTGAATACTAGGTCCATCGTGCGTAGCGTCGGCGGGGCTGTCAACGCGGTTTCCTCGCCTCCGCGCCGATACTGACCGGCCGCACCGACAAGACTCATCGCCCGGTCACGACTGACCTTTGGGCGGGTCACGAGTGACCTCTCGGCGGGGCGGGGAGTGACCTCTCGGCTCAGCGGGCGGCGAGGAGGGCGAGGTACCGCTCGCGGTCGTGCGCCATCTGCCAGCCCGGGTCGTCCGGCGCCGGGCGCCAGCCCGCGGGCTCGCCCTGGAAGCTGTGCTCGCCGGCGTCGACCTCCGCGGCGAACCGGGCGATCCAGCGCTGCTCCTCGCGGGCCTCGGCGATCTGCAGCTCCAGCAGCCGGGCCACGTGCGGCGGGGCCTGTCCCGAGGCCGTCGCCCCGCGCTTCTCCTCGAGCCGGGCGAGGTGCTCCTCGAGGCGCGCGGCCCGCACCCGCAGGTGCTTCGCGACCGTGTCCCGCTCGAACATCGACGCCATCGACAGCGCGGTGTGGAACGCCAGCGGGTGCAGCTCCTCGACGGTCTCGAGGGCGCGGGCGAACAGGTCCGCGAGCTCGGCCCGGCCGCGCTCGGTGCTGGTGTAGACGGCGACCTCGCGGGTGCCGTCGACCAGGTCGTGGCGGACCACGTGGGCCTGCTTGGTGAGGGTGGCCAGCGCGGAGTAGATCGAGCCCGGGTTGATGTGCGCCCACTCCTCGACGTCCCAGGACAACAGCTCGCGGCGGATCTGGTAGCCGTTCACCGGCTCGAACAGGCAGACCGCGCCGAGCACCAGGAGTCGGGTCTCGGTGGCCGCCATGCGCGTGAGTGTAGGAGGAATACCCCGCCCCGGCGCCTGGTTGCGGCCGGCATGCCCGCACGCCTGCCCCGTCGCCTGGTCCAGCTGTTCGTGGGGCTCGCCCTGTACGGCGTGAGCCTCGCGCTCGTGCTGCGCGCCGGGCTCGGGCTGGCCCCGTGGGACGTGCTGCACCAGGGCCTCGCGGAGCGGACCGGCTTCACCGTCGGCCAGCTGGTGATCGCGGTCAGCTTCCTGGTGCTGCTGGCCTGGATCCCGCTGCGGCAGCGGCCCGGGTTCGGCACCTTCGCGAACGCCGTGCTCGTCGGCGTCTTCGTCGACCTCACCCTCGGCGTGCTCGGCGACGCGGACTCCTGGCCGGTGCGGATCGGCCTGCTGCTCGCCGGCGTGCTGCTGAACGGCCTGGCCACCGCGCTCTACATCGGCGCCTCCCTCGGACCCGGTCCCCGTGACGGGCTGATGACCGGCCTGGTGCGACGTACCGGACGGTCGGTGCGGCTGGTGCGCACCGTGATCGAGGTGTCCGTGCTGGTCGTCGGGTTCCTGCTCGGCGGCACGGTGGGCGTGGGCACGCTGCTCTACGCGTTCGCGATCGGGCCCATCGCGCACGTGCTGCTGCCGGTGCTCACCGTGGCCCCGGACCGGCGTCGGGTGGTACCGCCCCGGGTGGATCCGGACGTGGCATAGGCTCCACCTCATGGCGAGCCCGGGAGGTGTGGACGAAGCAGCGCGTCCACGGTCCCGGTCCCGCGGGATCCCCGTGTGGGCGGAGACGATCCTGCTGCTGGTGATCGCGCTCGTCGTCTCCGCGATCGTCAAGACGTTCTTCGTGCAGATGTTCTTCGTGCCGTCCGGCTCGATGCGCCCGCTGTTCGTCGAGGACGACCGGATCCTGGTGCAGAAGATCTCCTACTGGAACCACCCGGTCGAGCGCGGCGACGTCGTGGTCTTCGACGACCCGGGCGGCCAGTGGCTCGGCGCCGAGGGCGCGCCGCACCTCACTCCGCTGCAGAAGGCGCTCTCGGAGGTCGGGCTGTACCCGACCGGCGGGCACCTGGTGAAGCGGGTGATCGGCATCGGCGGCGACCACGTCGCCTGCTGCGACGACAAGGGCCGGGTCACCGTGAACGGCGTCCCGCTGAACGAGAGGTCCTACATCGCGCCGGGCGCGAAGCCGTCGGAGAAGCCGTTCGACATCACCGTGCCGGACGGCCGGCTGTGGGTGATGGGCGACAACCGCCCGAACAGCGAGGACTCCCGCTTCCACACCGACCTGCCCGGGGGCGGCAGCGTCCCCGAGAAGGACGTGGTCGGCAAGGTCTGGGCGATCGTGTGGCCGCTGGACCGGGTGGAGCGGCTGCACGAGCCGTCCACGTTCGAGAACCCGAAGCTGCAGGCCAGCAACCCGCAGGACTGACGGCTCGGCTCCGCCTCGCGGGGCCGGGCGCCTGTCATACGACGAAGCGGTAGCCCGTGCCGGGCTCGTCGTCCTGGGCGGCATCGCCGGCGGTGCGGCCGTCGCGGGCCGGCAGCACGGGTCGCCGGGGGCACCCCTCCCTTCTGCGCGCCAGCGGCTACCGTCCTGCCATGACCCGTCGGCTGCGCCTGGTGCCGCTGTCCGTGGCGGCGATGCGTGCTCTGGTCGACGGCCGTCTCGACGACGCGAGCGCGGAGGCCGGTGCACCCCTCACGCCGTACCTCGTGGACCACCGGTGGCTGTGGGAGATCCGGCTCGACCAGGTGGCAGAGGACCCGGGCGCGCTGGCCTGGATCGCCCGGGCCGCGCTCGACGAGGACACCGGCGAGGTGGTCGGCCACGTCGGCTTCCACGGCCCGCCGGACGAGCGTGGCATGGTCGAGGTGGCCTACTCCGTGGACCCGGCGTTCCGGCGCCGCGGCTACGCGACCGCGATGCTCGCCACCGCCCTGGACTGGGCGGCGTCGGTGCCCGAGGTGACGGTGGTGCGTGCCAGCATCAGCCCCGAGAACGTCGGGTCGCTGGCCACCATCCGGCCGTTCGACTTCGCGCACATCGGCGAGCAGTGGGACGACGAGGACGGCCTCGAGCTGGTCTACGAGCGGGCGGTCCGATGACCCTGCACGCCCTCGACGACCCGGCCATCCGGTCGCTGCGCGACACCGGCCGGGCCCGCGTCGACGGCGTGGAGATCGGCTGGGACGACGCCGACCGGCACAACCTCGACCACCGCGTGCACGCGCTCGACGCCGACCCCGGCTCCGCGCCGTACCTCGTGCACGTGCTGCTCGACGGCCCGCTGGTGGCGGCGCGGATCGGCTGCCACGACGCGCCCCGGGACGGCGAGGTCGAGATCGGCTACTTCGTGGCGCCGCACTACCGGGGTCGCGGGGTGGCCACCGCGATGGTCACCGAGTTCCTGGAGTGGCTGCACCGGCAGGGGGTACGCCGGGTGGTGGCCACCATCGAGCCGGGCAACGATCCGTCGTTGTCGCTGGTGCTGCGGCTCGGGTTCGTGCCGGCGGGTGAGCTCGTCGAGGACGACGGCCAGCGGATGCTCTGCTTCGTGCGCGAACTCGAGGCCCTGGCATGACCCGGTACACCCACGGCCACCACGAGTCGGTGCTCCGCTCGCACCGGTGGCGCACCGCCGAGAACTCCGCGGCGTACCTGCTGCCGCACCTGCGTCCCGGCCAGCGGCTGCTCGACGTCGGCTGCGGGCCCGGCACCATCACGCTCGACCTGCACCAGCGGCTCGGGCCCACCGGACGCGTGACCGCGCTCGAGGTCAGCGAACAGGCGCTCGGCCTGGCCCGCACCGAGGCGGAGCGCCGGCAGGTCACCGGCGTCGACTTCGTGGTCGGCGACGTCGAGTCCCTCGACCTCCCGGACGCGACGTACGACGTGGTGCACGCGCACCAGGTGCTGCAGCACCTTTCCGACCCGGTGACCGCGCTGCGCGAGATGCGCCGGGTCTGCCGCGACGACGGGGTGGTGGCGGCCCGGGACAGCGACTACTCGTCGTTCGCGTGGTGGCCGCGGGTGCCCGAGCTGGACCGCTGGCTCGAGGTGTACGTCGCGGTGGCCCGCTCCAACGACGCCGAGCCCGACGCCGGACGCCGGCTGCTCGGCTGGGCGCGGCGGGCCGGGTTCACGGACGTGGCGGCCGGGTCGAGCACCTGGTGCTTCGCGACCCCGGCCGACCGGGAGTGGTGGGGCGGCCTGTGGGCGGACCGGGTGGTGGAGTCCGACCTGGCCCGGCAGGCGGTGGACCGCGGCTTCGCGACCGCGGACGAGCTCGCGGCGCTGGCCGCCGGCTGGCGGCGCTGGGCGGAGGCGGAGGACGGCTGGTTCCGCGTCCTGCACGGAGAGATCCTGGCGCGGGGGTGAACCGCACCGCGATCTCGTGACCGAGCCGGGCGCCCTGGAGCAGCTCGAGCTCGTCGCCGGACCAGAAGCTGCCCGGGTCGTAGTAGTTGGTCGGGCGCTCGCCGGCGAGCAGCCCCATCGCCTGGTACGTCGCGGCGACCACCTCCGCGCAGTACGTCGTCTCGACGTTCGCCGCCCGCCGGAACCGGCCACGCGCCCACCGGCCGGCCAGCGCGGCCGTCGCCGGGAACGGGGTGCCGTCGAGCCGGGCGATCGTGGTCAGCACCGCCGCCTCCATCTCCGCGGTGACGGTGATGTCGAGCTGCCGCAGCCAGGCCTGCTGCTGGTAGCGCCCGCACCACTGCTCGACCGCCGTGCGCAGGTCGTGTAGCTGCACGCCGCGGTGGTGGCTGCCGGTCCACACGTCCATCAGCCCCTTGCCGAGCTCGGCGTGCCACATCAGCGGCGGCAGGTCGTCGAGGACCACGGCCATGCCCACGTGGTTCACCGGCGCGTTGGTCACCGTGCGGATAACGTGGTCGGCGGGCGTGCGGCCGCGGAACAACCACAGGTCTCCGGTGCGGGTCAGGTCGACGGCCTCGTCGAGGCCCAGGCTGGAGTCGCGCGTCATCCGGTTCCTCGGGAAGGGGTCAGTCGGTGAAGCTCTGGAAGGTGCTCGGCGTGGCCGGCCTCGCGGGCGTGGCCGCCACCGGCGCCATCATCGCGCGCGACCAGCGCAAACGGTCGCAGCTCACGCCGGAGGAGATCCGCGCGCGGCTGCACGACCGGGTCGCCGAGGCTCAGGACGGTCCGGGGAGCACGGACAGCAGCGCCCGCGCGTAGGCGCGCTCGGCGTCGATGTCGACGTACCGCTCCTCGCCATCCAGCACCACCGCCCAGCCGCCGGTCTCGCCGCCGAGCCGTTCCAGCCGCAGGAAGCGGGCGCCCAGCGCGTCGCGCATCTGCTCCTCGCGCGGCAGCCAGACCACCTCGCTCTGCTCGATGCTGTCGAGCGCCCACTCGACGGTGCCGTTGAACCGCATCTCCGAGCCGCCGCTGGGCACGTCGCGCACCTCGATCGCCATGCCCGCCACCACGAACACCTCCTCGTCGAGGTCGCGGTCGGGCACCAGGAACCGGTCGCCGCTGGCCGGTGTCCACACCAGGCCGTGGGCGGCGAGCTGCTCGGCGAGGGCGCGGGTGATCACCCGTCCAGTCTGCCCGTCACCTGGTCGCGCAGCAGGTCGTTCTCGTCCTGCAGACGGAGCACCAGCTCGACGCCGGCCAGGTTCAGCCCCCGGGCCAGCAGGTCGAGGATCCGGCGTACCCGGTCGAGGTCGGCCTCGCTGTAGCGACGGGTGCCGCCCTCGGTGCGCCCCGGCTCGACCAGCCCGTGCCGCTCGTAGACGCGGAGGTTCTGCACCCCGGCGCCGGTGAGCGCGGCCGCCACGGAGATCGCGTAGACGGCGCGATGGCGGGACGTGCTCACGAGGTCACTCTCCTGCCCGGGAACAAGGACTTGCGCGGCCAGGTTACAGCAGGTATATAAAACCTGTAACGGCCGTTATAGATACGGCGCAGGTCTTCCAGACTGCACAGGGAGGCAGACAGATGTTGATGCGTACCGACCCGTTCCGTGACCTCGACCGGCTCGCCCAGCAGGTCTTCGGCAGCTCCGTCCCGGGCACCACGTCGCGCCCGTCGGTGATGCCGATGGACGCCTGGCGCGAGGGCGACACGTTCGTCATCGAGTTCGACCTGCCCGGCGTCACCGCCGAGACGCTGGACATCGACGTCGAGCGCAACGTGCTCACCGTCCGGGCCGAGCGTCCCCGCCGCAACGGCGACTGGGAGCCGCTCGCCGCGGAGCGCCCGACCGGCCTGTTCAGCCGGCAGCTCGTCCTGGGCGACAACCTCGACCTCGACCGCCTCGAGGCGAGCTACGACGCCGGCGTGCTGCGGCTGCGCGTGCCGGTGGCCGAGAAGGCCAAGCCCCGCAAGATCGAGGTCACCGGTGTGAACCGCGCCGACGACCAGCAGGCGCTCACCGCCTGACCCGCGCGTCGGCCCGACGGCCTCGTCCTCGCGCAGGGCGGGGCCGTCACGCCTGTCAGCCCGGACGGGTAGTCCGTGTCAGTTGGCAGGTTCTGCCCCCGGCTCCGGCTGCCAACTGACACGGACTACCCGGTCAGCCACAGGCACTCGTACGGCGCCAGCTGCACCGCCCCGTCCGCGACCCTCGGCGGCGTGCCGGTGATCCGGTCGACGCACCCGGTCAGGCCGAGCTGGTCGAGCACCTCGAGCGGGACGTGCCGTGGCTCGTCGGCGACGTTGTAGGCGCCGAGCAGCACGCCGACCGGGTGCCGCCGCGCGACCAGCAGCCCCGCGGGGTCGCGCGGGTCGAGCACGTCGGCCGGCACCGAGGCGTGCAGGTGCGGCAGGCTCGCGCGCACCTCGACGAGGTGCCGGATGCCGGCGCAGATGCCGTGCTCGTCGGGCGG
>JABFXA010000034.1 GCA_013361955.1 Nocardioidaceae bacterium | reverse complement strand
CTCTTTCTCACACACACCGAGTTTCCGCCAAGGGGGTCGCTGTGAGCATGACCGTGGCTGAGGCGGCGAAGACCGGCACGGAGCGCGACCTACTCGAGGCGATGCGCGACCGGATCGCCGAAGCGATCACCGATCCCGACTGCCCGAAGCGCGAGCTCGCGGCCCTGACCCTGCGCCTGGCGAACATCGTCAAGGAGATCAAGGCGCTCGAGTCGGCCGAGGGTGAGGACAACATCGGGAAGGCGATGGATACGCCCGATGCCAAGTTCGACCCCGACGCTATCTGAGGCCGCCCGGCACGTCATTCTGCCCAAGGGCATCGCCACGACGGGATGGCCCTCGGTCCGCGACACCTGCCTGCAGGTCGGCATCACCTTCGATCCGTGGCAGGACGGTGCTGGCACGGCGATCCTTGGCAAGCGCAAGGACGGCCTCTATGCGGCCGAGGCTGTGGTGCTGTCCATTCCGCGCCAGGTCGGCAAGACATACCTGATCGGTGCGATCATCTTCGCGCTGTGCTTGGCGAACCCCGGCACGCTGGTTCTCTGGACGGCTCACCGCTACCCGACGGCGAACGAGACCTTCCAGTCGATGAAGACGATGGTCGAGCAGCCGAAGCTCCGGCCGCACATCGTCTCGGCGTCGAACCCCGGCGGCAACGGGGTCATCAGGTTCCGCAACGGGTCGCGCATCCTGTTCGGCGCCCGCGAGCGTGGCTTCGGTCGCGGCTTCCAGCGGGTCGCGATCATCGTGTTCGACGAGGGACAGATCCTCACGCAGGCCGCGCTCGACGACATGATCCCGGCGACCAACACTCACCCCAACCCGCTGGTCTTCTTCATCGGCACGCCACCGAAGCCGACCGACCCGTCCGACGTGTTCATCAACATGCGGCACGAGGCGCTCTCGGGCGAGTCGGGCGACTACTTGTACGTCGAGTTCAGCGCGGACGAGGACGCCGACCCCGGCGACCGCGAGCAGTGGGCGAAGGCGAACCCGTCATATCCGCACCGCACCACGCCTCGCGCCATTCTCCGCATGAAGCGCCTGCTCGGGATCGAGTCGTTCCTGCGCGAGGGCCTCGGCATCTGGGACCGCGTCGGCGGCCTGGGGATATTCACGGCCGGCGCGTGGGCGCGGTGCTTCATCGGCTACCTGGCCGACGGCAAGACGGTCGCCGAGCCAGTCGGCGAGCCGCTCTCGCTCGGCGTGGCAGCGGACCTCGATCAGACGTGGCTCTCACTCGGAGCTGCGGTTGGCAATGACGGCAAGCACCACCTCGGATCGGTGCTGCGGTGTCGGGCCGACGTGGATGCCGAGCGTTTCGTCGCCGAGGTGAGGCGACTCCAGGACTCCTACGACGTGCCGGTCGGGATCGACAAGAAGGGCCCCGCGTCCTTCCTCATCCCGGCACTCGAGGCCGCGTGCGTGCGGCTGACGTTCCTCGGGCTCGACGACTTCGTGCAGGCGTGCTCAGACCTGCGCTCCGCGGTGGAGCAGGGCACGGTGACTCACGGCGACTACGACGACCTCAATGCCGCCGTGGACGCGTCCGGGTGGCGTCGCGTGGGTGAGCGTCGGGTGTTCGCTCGCAAGTCCGGCGACATCTCCTCTCTGGAAGCTGTCGCAATCGCGCTGCGGATCTCGCAGAACCCCGGCACCTATGACCCGCTCGAGTCGATCTATTGAGGAGGTCGGTCTTGATTACCACACTCCTCGACCTCGTGGCGGTCGCCTGCGTGGGCGTCTTCACGTGGCTCATCTGGGAGCCGCTGCCGCTGCTGGTCGTCGCCCTCGCCTGCCTGCTGGCATCCCAGCGACTGACGATGCGGAGGCATGGCCGGTGAGCCTGTTCTTCCGCGAGCAGCAGCGGCGCACCTGGACCGAGCCGCCGCCCATCCCGCTCAACAGCGAGCGCGGCGCGTTCATCGGTCGACGAGGGGTGAACCTGTCGACCACTGAGGCGTCGATGCAAAAGGTGGCCGTCGCCGCGTCCGTGAACCTGTTGGCGAACATCGTCGCCATGCTCCCGTTAAAGACCTACAGCGGCGGCGGCGGAGCCCCGCGCCAGATCAGCACGCCCAAGTGGATGCTTGACATCAGCGGCGACGGCTATGGCACGTCGGACTGGCTCAAGCAGGTCATCTACTCCGGCGGGCTGCGCGGGAACGTGTACGGGCTCGCTGTTGAGCGTGACCCCGTGACGGCCAAGCCGAGGCAGCTCGCACTCCAGCACCCCGACGACGTAGACGTCCGACGCGACCCCGAGGGCCGGCCGGAGTGGTACATCAATGGCCGCAAGACCGACCCCTCGCGCATCTGGCACCGCCGCTGGTATCCCGTTCCCGGCTCGATCCGCGGGGCCAGCCCGGTCGCCCGGCACGCCTTGACGATCGGGCTGGGCCTAGCCTCCGAGCGGTTCGGTGCGGAGTTCTTCAATGACGGCGGCCACCCGACGGCGCTGTTTCAGAACACCAAGTCGACGATCGACGGCGACCAAGCACGCACCATCAAGCAGCGCATTACTGCGGTCCTATCGGGCAACCGCGAGCCGCTGGTGCTCGGCGCGGACTGGGACTACAAGCCGCTGCAGGTCTCTCCGAACGAGTCGCAGTTCCTCGAGTCGAACAACTACACGAACGCCGAGTGCGCCCGAATCTTCGGGCCCGGGATGCCCGAGATGCTCGGCTATGAGACCGGCGGCTCGATGACCTACGCGAACATCGAGCAGCGCGGCCTCGACCTCTTGACGTTCACCCTCGACCCGTGGCTGGTGTGGGTCGAGTCGATGCTGTCCGATCTGCTGCCCCAGCCGCAGTACGTGAAGTTTGAGCGCAAGGCGCTCGCCCGCACGGACCTCCTGACTCGCTTCCGAGCGCACGAGATCGCGCTGCGAAACGAGTGGGAGGTCGTCAACGAGGTCCGCGCACTGGAGGAGCAGCAGCCGGTCCCGTGGGGCGACGAGCCCCGAGCCAGCAAGTCGTCGCCCCCGATCCCCGTCCAGATGGAGAACTGACATGACCGACGTCAGCGAGCGCGGCAAGGCTGCGGGCACCGAACGCCGCGTCTTCGCGGCGCAACTCGAGGTGCGCGCGAAGCAGGACGGCTCGGGCGGCACCCGCTACGAGCTCGAGGGCTACGCCTCGGCCTATGACTCGCCCTACCGCATGTTCGACATGTTCGGCGAGTACGAGGAGGTCGTCCGGTCCGGCGCCGGAGCGAAGACGCTAAGCGAGAACCCGGACGTCGTGCTCGTCTTCAACCACGCCGGGATGCCGATGGCCCGCACCAAGGCCGGCAACCTCGAACTCTCCGAGGACGAGCAGGGCCTGCACATGCGGGCACCCGATCTCAACGGAGATCTGTCGATCGTGCGGGACGTCGTCAACGGCATTCGCGACGGCGTGCTCGACGAAATGTCGTTCGCGTTCCGCGTCACGCGCCAGGAGTGGTCGCCGGACTGGTCCCAGCGCGACATCACCGAATACAGCCTGCACCGCGGCGACGTCTCCGTGGTGACCTATGGGGCGAACCCTGCAACCTCCGTCGCCCTGCGAGCCGAAGACATCGGCCGCGTCATCGACCACCTCGAGGGCGACGCGCTGCGCGAGGCGCACGCCCGACTCTCCGCACGCCTCGCCACCGAGGCCCCGCAAACCCAGCGGACCCGTCCGCTGTACGAGGTCGAGGCAGACCGCCTCATCCTCGGCATCTGACGCGCCGGATCGCACGCCGGAGCCCAATGTCGGGCCACCACCTGCGACACCACCCGTCGACACCAACACACCCACCCGAGCCCCGCGCCGACCGGCCGGGGCTTTCGCATACCCGAAAGGAGAACTCCCATGCTGGAGTTCCTTCGTCGCCGGCTCGCCGAGCTGGTGGAGCAGCGGGGTGCGCTGGCCGACGCGCTTTCCGGCACCTACGCCGAGGCGCGCAGCGCGAACCGTGACCTGACCGAGGCCGAGCAGGCCGCCTACGACGAGGCCCGCGGGGCTCTCGTCAAGCACGACGAGGCCATCGCGGACGCCAAGCGCCGCCTGGCCGAGGCCGAGGAGGACGAGAAGCGCGCCGCTGGCGTCGCCGCCTTGGCCGCCGAGTTCGGCACCGAGGAGCGGACGCAGCGCGCGCCCGCCATCGTCGGCTCCGAGCCGGAGACCTACCGCAAGGACGGCCAGTTCTCCTACTTCCGCGACCTGACGATGGTCAGCCTGAACCGCGCGGACAGCGGCGCCCGGGCTCGCCTGGAGCGCAACAACCGCGAGGTCGAGGTCGAGACCCGTGCGCTGTCGACCACCGACGGCGCCGGCGGCGACTTCGTCCCGCCGCTGTGGATGATCAACGACTACGTCGAGCTGGCTCGCACGGCGCGTCCCACCGCGGACCGCGTCCGCAACGAGACGCTTCCCGGCGGGACCGATCAGGTCAACGTGCCGAAGATCCTCACCGGCACTGCGGTCGCGGAGCAGGCCACGCAGAACACCGCCGTCCAGAACACCGACGCGACGACCGGCTCGGTGGCCGCCAACGTGGCGACGCTCGCCGGCCAGCAGATCCTCCCTGTTCAGCTCATCGAGCAGTCCCCGCTGAACATGGACACGATCCTGCTCGCCGACCTCGCGGCCGACTACGCGGCGAAGGTCGACCTGTTCGTCCTGAACAACAACGCCGCCAACAAGATGGGCCTGCTGCAGCAGACCGGCACCAACGCGGTCACCTACACCTCGGCCTCTCCGACGGTGGCGCTGCTTTGGTCCAAGCTGGCCGACGCGATCCAGCAGGTCACCACCAACCGGTTCCTGCCGCCCGACACGATCGTGATGCACCCGCGGCGCTGGGCGTACCTGCTCGCCGCGACCGACTCGGCCGGCCGGCCGATCATCGGCGTCGACAATGGCCCGACGTTCAACAGCCTCGGCACCTCTACCGGGGTCGCCTCGGCGAACGGTGTCGTGGGCCGGATCGCCGGGCTTGACGTGGTCGTCGACCCGCAGGTCCCGACCAACCTCGGCGCCGGCACCAACCAGGACCCGATCATCGTGTTCCGCTCCTCGGACTCGATCCTCTGGGAGGGCGCCCCGCACGCCGAGGCGTTCCGCGAGACCAAGGCCGACCAGTTGTCGGTCCTGCTGCGCTTCTACCGCTACGCCGCGTTCACCACCGCGCGGTACGCCAAGAGCGTCAGCGTCATCAACGGCACCGGCCTGGTCGCCCCGACCTTCTGAGGTCTCTGAGCCGCCCCTGGTGACCCCAGGGGCGGCTCGGAATCAACGGGGCCCCGCGGCCCCAGAAAGTGAGTGTTCCTCATGGCAAGCAAGAAGACCGACGACCCGATCGCCGTGGACGCCCCGCAGGCGTCGCAGTACGCGGCCGAGTCCCAGGGCGACGGCTGGCCGCAGCCGGGCCAGGAGGGCTTCGTCCACCCGGACGGGACCCCCCAGTCCGTTGCGCAGCTCGAGGCGAACAAGCAGGCCGCCGCCGACCGCGCCGCGGCCGGCTCAATCATCCACGGCGCCCCGCTGGCAACCCCGGGCGACGACCCGGTCGCCGAGACCCAGAAGGCGATCGACCGGGCCGCGGAGGGCAGCGACGTCGTCGACGCCCCCGGTGGCTCCTCGAAGGTCGTCAAGTCCTGATGGACAACAGCCGCCGCGACGCTCCCGAAGAGGACGAGGAGCGCGAGAGCGCGCCCGACCCCACCCCTGCGGGGCGTCGCGGCGGCACCCCTTCCATTGAACTCGAGCGAGCGGTGAACCCGCCGCCGCCGGAACGAAGGTGACTGCAACATGCCCGCACCGAACCGCGCCACTACCGCGTTCAGCGAGAACGTTGTCGCCTCTGCCGCCCGCACCGCGTCTGGCAACTCTGGAGCGCTGACCGGCTGGGGCTCTGCCTCGACCCTCCGCGCACAACTGAATGTCACCGCCGCGTCCGGCACCGCCCCCACGCTCGACGTGGTGCTTGAGGACTCCGTCGATGGCGGTACCACCTGGAACACGATCGGCACCTTCACGCAGGCCACCACCGGCGCGCGGCAGGTCATCAACGTGACCACGCCGTTCACCGACACGCTTCGGGTTCGCTGGACGGTGGGCGGAACCACGCCGTCGTTCACCTTCGCGGTCGACGTCTACAGCGAGTAGTCGATGCCCGACTACTTCACGCTCGCCGAGTTCCGGGCACTGCCGGACATGAGCGACGCGACCACCTATGCGGACGCGAAGGTCGAGGCCGCAGCCGCCTACTTCACTGCCATCGTGGAGCGCGAGATCGGCGAGCCGTTCATCCCGCGCACCTACACCGAGACCGTCGACGGCACATCCGGCCCAATCCTGATGCTGGCCCGGCCCGCCATCCGGTCGCTGACCAGTGTCACCGTCGGCGGAGTGTCCGTCGACACCGCGGCGCTCAACAGCGCCGGCGGGGTTCTGCGCTACACGGGCGGCGCCTCGTGGGCCTACGGCGTGGGGAACGTGACCGTGACCTATGTCGCCGGTCGGTACGGCACCTGTCCCGACGACATCAAGAGCGCCGTCATGTGGGCCACCCGCGACCGGCTCCTTTCCCAAGCCGACCAGGCCGGCATCGACGTTCGCCGCACCTCGATCACCACCGACTTCGGGACCACGAACTACGTCCTGCCGGGCGAGAAGCGTCCCACCGGTTACCCCGACCTCGATGCCGCGATCGCTGGCCGGGTCCGCGCCACCCCGTCCTTCGGGTTCGCCTGATGGGCACGAGCATCGTCGCGGTCCGCAAGGGCCTCGTCGCCGGGCTCGCCGCGAAGCCGGAGTTCAGCGGCGTGCTCGCCACATTCGCATTCAAGGTCGGCGCGAAGCAGCGCGAGAGGCTGTGGACGCAGGACGGCCGGTTCACTCACGAGCCCGCATCGCTGCGGCCAGGGAAGACCTACCGCGACGAGGTTGGGACGTTCAACCTGCGGATCCTCGTCGAGGGCGTCGGCAAGGCGCCCGACTGGACCTCGGACCGAGCAGTCGCGCTCGGCGCTGCGGCCGAGGAGTTCGTCGCCCTCCACGCGAACTGGCTCAACGGGGCGCTCGGTGTCGTCGTGCAGACCCTCGCGATCCAGGGCGACGGGGAACTCGTCGAGGCGTTTAACGACAAGGGCTCTCTCGCCGAGCTGACCTACCCGATCCGCTACACCGCTCGACTGACCTGAGAGGCAGACCATGAAGCGTTTCCGTTACGTCGGTGGGTCCGACGCCGTCGACCTGGCCGGGGTGGGGACGGTCGAGCGCGGCCACCTCGTCGAGGTCGAGGACACCGAGGTGTCGGCCAGCCTCGAGCAGCAGCCCGACGTGTGGGAACACGTCCCAGACCCGAAGCGGTCCAGGGCCGCCAAGCAGGCCGCCGAGACGCGCGGCGACAACGTGAAGGAGGCGTGACGTGGGCGCTCTTGACCACCAGCTCATGGTCGGCGACGAGGTCACCTACGGGACCCCGGTCACCCCGTCCAGGGGCTTCGAGTACGAGTCGGAGTCCATCGGCGAGACCTACGGCCGCACTGAGGGCGACCCGCTGCGGGTTGGGTCCAGCGTGGTCCGCTCGGACCGTTTCACCCCGTACTTCTCGGGCGCGAACGGGACGGTGCAGATGGCGGTGATGACGAAGGGCTTCGGCTGGTGGCTCAAGCACCTGCTCGGCACCGTCGCCACCGCCGGCCCGACGGACACCGTCTACACGCACACCGGCACCGAGGGCTCCCTGTTCGGCAAGTCGTTCACCCTTCAGGTGAACCGGCCGTTCCACCCCTCCGGCGCGAACCAGGCGTTCACCTACGAGGGCGGCAAGGTCGCCTCATGGAGCCTCACGAACTCGGTGAACGCAAACCTCATCTTCGAGGCGACCTGCGACTTCGAGAACGTCTCGACGGCCACGCCGCTCGCCACCGCGTCCTACCCGGCGAGCATGGACAACTTCACCTGGGCTGGCGGGGTCATCACCATCGGGGGCGCGTCCTACGACGTGACCGAGTTCGCGTTCAACTGGGACAACGGCTACAACCTCGACCGGCGCCAGATCCGCGGGAACACCGACAAGAAGGAGCCGACCTCGAGCCGCCGCGAGGGCACGTTCTCGCTGTCGGCGGACTTCGACTCCCTGGCCCAGCGGAACCGGGCCGCGTCGAACTCTCGCGCTGGCGCGCTCGCGGCGATCACGGCGACGTGGACGGGTCCGGTCCTGGCGGGCACCACGACCTACCCGGCGTTGACGCTCACCGTCCCGGCGGGTCGGTTCGACGAGTGGTCCGGCGCCACCGAGGGCACCGACGCGATCAGCCAGTCGCTGTCCGGCGTGGTGCGCTACGACGGCACCAACAGTCCGGTGTCGATCTCGTACAAGACCGCGGACAGCACGCCGTAACCCGATGGCGCGCATCCGGTCATCCGATCAGGGCGTCCGCGTTCAGGGCCTCGCCGAACTGAACCGGGCACTCCGCGGGCTCGGCAAGGAGCATCAGCGCGAGCTGAAGGAGACCAACGTCAAGGTCTCCCAGGCCGTGGCGCAGCACGCCCAGCAGCGGGCCTACTCCCTCGGCGGAGTCGCAGCGCACGTCGCCCCCACCATCAAGGGCGGCGGCGGCACGACCTGGGCGGGCATCAAGTTCGGCTCGGGCCACCCAGAGGCGGCCGGCGCAGAGTTCGGCGCCTACCGGTTCAAGCAGTTCAAGCCCTGGCGCGGCAACGGGTCGGACGCCGGCTACTTCGTCTATCCGATGATCCGCGCCGACGCCGACGACATCACCGAGCGCTACGAGGCGGCGCTCGACGACCTCTTGAGGAAGTACGACTTCATATGACCGAGACCCAGGCACGTCCGTCGCTGCAGCGCAAGCACACCCGCAGCACCGAGACGAAGCGGACCGAGGCGCTCGACGAGGGCCTGCGGATCACGATCGGCGAGGACGTCTACGAGGTCCGTGTCGGCGACCTGAACGCGCTGCACGAGCGCGCCCTGCGCCGCCAGTACGGGTCCCCGTTCGCGGACCTGATGGAGGAGTTCGAGACCAAGCCGGGGCTCGACTCGGTCGCCGCCGTGGTGTGGCTCGCCCGGTTCATGGCAGGCGAGACGGACCTGACCTACGAGCAGGTCGCGGTCGACGTGGACCTCGAGTTCGCCGAGGCGATGGCTCTCGACAGCGCCGACCCGGCCGAGGGCGACTCCCCGGAAGCGTAAGGCGGGCGCTGCTCACCCAGTTGCCCGCCCTGACCCGGTTCTACTACGGCGCCATCCACCCGCTCAATGTCGAGCAGTTCACGCTCCGCGAGCTCTCGGAGTACGTGACCCAGATGCAGCGGGCCCAGCAGGAGTCCGAGAGAGGGGCGTGACGTCGTGGCCCGTCAGATCACGATCGAGTTCCTCGGCAACGACAGGGGCCTGCGCAGCGCCGTCGACAGCGCCGAGTCCCGGACCTCGAAGTTCGGGGCGACGCTGAAGAAGGTCGGGGCCGCGGCTGCGCTCGGCCTGGCCGGCGGCGCGGTCGTCGCGGGCAAGGCGCTGTTCGACATGACGAAGGGTGCCATCGAGGACCAGGCGGCGGCGGAGAAGCTCGCGACCACCCTGAAGAACACCACCGGTGCGACCGACCAGCAGGTCGCCTCGGTGGAGAACTGGATCTCGAAGATGGGCGTCGCCTACGGCGTCGCCGACGACGACCTCCGCCCGGCGCTCAGTCGTCTCGCTGCCGCGACCCATGACGTCGGCAAGGCGCAGGACCTGACCCGGCTGGCGATGGACGTGTCGGCCGGGACCGGGAAGTCGCTCGAGTCGGTCACCACGGCTCTCGCGAAGGCGCAGAACGGGTCCGTCGGCGGCCTGGCGCGGCTCGGTGTCGCCACCAAGGACGCCGCGGGTCACACGCTGACGATGGAGCAGATCACCCGCAAGCTCGCCGACACGTACAGGGGGCAGGCGTCGAAGCAGGCCGACACCCTGCAGGGCAAGATGACGCGGTTGAGGCTGATCCTGTCGGAGACCGGTGAGGCGATCGGCTACAAGCTCATCCCGGTCGTCACCAAGATGGCGGACTGGTTCCTGAAGAGGGCGCTGCCGGCGATCTCCAAGTTCGGCGGGTGGATGCACGACCACCTCGGGCCGGTGTTCAAGCAGGTGCAGGGGATCATCAGCCGTGCCACCGCCGGGATGCACGGCGACGTGGGGAGGAACTTCGCGGCCATCCGGGACATCGTCCGCTCGGTCACGTCGATCATCCGCAGCCTGTGGTCGCGGTTCGGGAAGTACCTCGTGCAGTACGCGGTGTCGACGTTCAAGAACGTCCGGCAGATCATCGGCGGCGCGCTCAAGGTCATCCAGGGCATCTTCAAGGTGTGGTCGTCCCTGCTCAAGGGCGATTGGCGGGGCGTGTGGACCGGGATCAAGCAGATCGTCTCGGGCGCGTGGTCGGTCATCAAGGGCGTCGTGAAGCAGGGCTTCAACGTGCTGCGGTTGCTGTTCAAGGTGGGCTGGTCGGCGCTCAAGGGCATCGTGTCGGGTGCCTGGGACGGCATCAAGACGCTGGTCCGCAACGGCGCCGGGGCGCTCGTGGACGCGGTGCGGGCGGTGCCGGGCAAGATCGCGGGGATCGCGCGCGGGATGTTCGACAGCATCAAGAGCGCGTTCCGGTCGGCCATCAACTACGTGATCGGGGCGTGGAACGGGCTGCAGTTCACCATCCCCGGCGTGTCGATCAAGGGGCACCAGATCTTCGGCGGCACCTCCATCGGAACCCCGAACATCCCGTACCTCGCCAAGGGCGGCGTGGTGAAGGCGCGCCCGGGCGGGACGCTGGCGCTGCTGGGCGAGGGGGGCCGGGACGAGGCGGTCGTGCCGCTGCCGCGTGCTGGCCGGGCCGCGGTCGGCGGCATGGAGCTGCACGTCCACTTCCATCAGCCGGTGGCCGGTGACCCGCGGGCCTTCGCGAGGGCCGTGCGCACCGAGCTCCTCAAGGAGAAGCGCCTCCTCGGCGCGCCACTGGGGCTCGCGTGACCGCCTCGGCGTACATGCCCGACGTGAAGGTCGAGGCGGCGTTCGGGTCCGGGTATGCCACTCCGGCGGCGTCGCGGGCGTGGACCGACATCTCGGCGTGGGTGGAGCTCAACCAGGGCATCGCCATCAACTTCGGCCGCGGCGATGAGTTGTCCACGGCGGACGCGAACACGCTGACGTTGACGTTGGACAACTCCGACGGCCGGTTCACGGCGCTGCGGGCGGCGTCGCCGTACTACCCGAACGTCAGGATCGGGACCCCAGTACGGGTCACGACGACACCCGTAGGTGGGTCGCCCTCGGTGCGGTTCGTCGGGTTCGTGGACGAGTGGCCTATGACCTGGGACGGCACCGACGCCACCTCGCTGGTGACGGTCACCGCGTCGTCTCGACTGGCGCGCATCGGCCTAGGGGCCGAACTCAAGAGCCTGGGGGAGAGCATCCTCAGTGATGGCCCGATCGCCTACTACCCGTTGACCGAGGCAGTGGGGGCGACCGCAGGCCACGATATTTCAGGGTACGGTCGCGCCGTAATCACGAGGTCGAACTCGAACACAACCTTCGGCACCGGGGCTGGTCTGACCACCGATAAGCTCCCCGCCCCGCAGCTTATTCCGACTAACGTCGGTCCCCCCCGGGGCACTCGCATCCAGGGCACGGTGGCGCTGCCGGCCATGTCTTCGTGCACAATCGAAGGATTCTTCGCACTTGCATCCGGGAATGCCAGCCCCGGCCTGCGGGTGATCTGTCTGCTTGGGCCGAATGGCGCGCTCTACGAGATCAACGTCGTCGAGACCGTCGTTGAGGCGACGTACTCGACAGATGTCGGCGGCGTGAAGCCGATCGCGAGCTCCAACATGTCACTGCTCAACGGCGCGGTTCACCACCTAGCGGCAACGTTCCAAGGCGGAGCCACGTCCACCATCACCCTCTACGTGGACGGCGTTTCAGTGGCCTCCGGGTCCGCTGTCGGCGTATCGCTGGCAACCTTCGACACGATCCGAGTCGGTCCTCACGTCGCAGACTCAGGTACGCAGCCGGCGTCCGTGGGACACGTCGCGGTGTATGACGCCGTCCTATCGGCGGACCAGATCGCGCAGCACGCCCGCGCCGGCATAGATGGCTTCGCGGGAGAGTCCACGAACGCTCGGCTCGTTCGATACGCCGCGCTCGCTGGTGTCGCCGCAACGGAGATCGTCGCCGAGCCCGGCGCGACGACCGTCGGTCACGTCGACACCACGGGGCAGACTGCGATCGACCTGATGCGACGAGTTGAGACCACCGAGGGCGGTGTCCTGTTCGACGCGCCGGACGGCACCCTCACGTTTCACGGCCGCTCGCACCGCTACCAGTCGGCGCCAACGCTCACGCTTGACATGGCGGCCCAACGGGTCGGCGCTGACTTCGCGCCGAAGCTGGACCGCACCGGCCTCGTCAATGACGCGACGGTCAGCAACCTCGACGGCACGGTCACCGCACGCGCGGTGGACGCGGCCAGCCGTGACTACTACGGCCCCGCGACGATGTCGACGGAGACTATCTCGACCGACGCCAACGAGCCGTTCCAGGCCGCGTCCTGGCAGGTCGCGGTGTACGCGGAGCCGAAGGTGCGGGTGCCGTCCTTGAGCGTGAACCTGCTCGACTTCGACGCCGCACCGTCCCAGGGCGACGTCCTCGGCGCGACCGTCGGGACGCTGGTCGCGGTCACCAACCAGCCGGCGCAGGCCGCGAGCAGCACCGGGAAGTTCTTCATCGAGGGCTACGCCGAGACCATCGGGCCCACGTCCTACAGCCTCGTCTTCAACGTCTCGCCCGCCGAACCGTGGGTGAGCGTGGCGCGGTTCGACGACGCGGCGCACGGCTTCGACACCGGCTCGATCTTCGCCTACTGAGGAGGGCTCCGCCTTGACATGGAACACGCCGACCGCCGCGGGGGCGGGTGTCCTGACGAGCTCATTCTGGAACGCGCAGGTGCGCGACAACTTCGACGCGATCGGCAACTGGCAGGCGTACACGCCGACTTGGGGGTCGGGCGGAACGGCCCCGGCCATCGGGAACGGCTCGATCACGGGCGGCTACATCCAGGCCGGGAAGACCGTCATGTTCGAGACCCGGCTGACGTTCGGGTCGACGACCACCTTCGGCACCGGCACCTACACGGTGACGCTCCCGACCCCGGCCCTGAACCAGGGCGTCACGTTCACCGGGCTGGTGTTGGCCGGCAACACCGGCTACCAGATGTGGGGGCTCGTCCTCGCCGGGGCATCGAACACCGTCAGCCTGCGGGTCGTGTCCTCGACCAACGCCCAGGTGCTCGGGCTGTTCAACTCGACGAACCCGGCGACCCTCGCGGCGGGCGACTACTTCTGGCTCGGCGGCACCTACCGGGCGGCGTGACGTCGGCTGCCGGCGACAGACCCGGCGTGCCACTGGCGACGTCCGAGGCAAGGGAGGCGGGCTGCAATGTCCAATGAGGCGTTCGACCGACTAGAGCAAGCCGCCGATCGTGTGGCGACGTGGGCAGAGTGGGAACGCGCCAACCGCGTTGGCCTGCTGTGGATTCACGCCGCGGTCGGCGTCACGGCCGGCGCGCAGATGCTGGCCTTCGGGTCGGCCGCGAACATCGAGGATCTCGTCGGCATCTGGGTGCGAACCGCGCTCGGGCTACTCGGCATCATCGGCGGCGTCGTCCTCGGCGCTGGTATCCGTCGGCGTAAGCGTCGTCGTCGCCACTGGCTCGAACTCGAGGCGGTCGGCCTGGCGCTGCTCGGCCTATGGGATCTGGCGATGGCTGCCGGGATGGCCGCCGCCCGCATTGCCGCCGGGGACTTCTCGCCGCGCGCGCTGTGGGAGCCGTTGCCGCCACCGGGGACCTACGTCCTGCCCTATCCCGTGTCGGTGTACGCCGGCCTGTTCGCGCTGATCTGTGTCCACCTGTGGACGCTCAAGCGCTTCAAGAAGGGCCGGTGAGCGGCGTGCCAGTCTCGGGGGAAGTCATCGCCGCAGTCGCCACAGCGTTCGTCGGCGGTGGCGGTGCTGCCGCGATCATCGTCAAGGCGATGAGCAAGCCGGTCGACGACGCGACGGCCGACAAGATCCGCGCCGAGGCCAAGGAAGCCGCCCAGCGCACCGCCTCCAGCGAGGTCGACACGCTGCGGGAGATCATCGCCGAGGTCCGCGCGTCTGAGGCGAAGAAGTCGGAGCGGATCGACTCGCTCGAGACGCGG
>JABFXA010000300.1 GCA_013361955.1 Nocardioidaceae bacterium | reverse complement strand
ACCACCGCGCCGCCGACGTCGTGCTCGGAGGTGCGACCGTCGTGCGCCCAGCCGTTGCGGCGGTAGAACGCCTGCGCGCGCTCGTTGCCGCGCAGCACCCAGAGCTCGGCCCGCACGCAACCCCAGCCGACGAACTCGTCGAGCAGGGCGTCGTGCAACGCCTGCCCGACGCCGCTGCCCAGCCGGTCCGGGGCCAGGTGGATGGCGTCGAGCTCGGCGCGCTCCTCACGCCCGGTGCCGTGCGTGAAGCCGACCAGCTCGCCGCCCTCGATCGCCACCAGCAGCGCCGAGGGTGCCGGCGAGGCGGCCATCCGCTGCCGCCACACCTCCGCCTGCGTCGCCGGTGTCACCCGGGCCAGCGCGTCCGGCGGCACCAGGCCGGCGTACGCCGCGGCCCGGCTCGCCGCGTGCACCCGGCCGACGGCGTCGAGGTCGTCGGTGGTGGCGGTGCGGATCTCGACCACGCGCTCATCCTGCCCCAGGATGAGCGGGTGCCGAGATACGTCGCGTTCCTGAGGGCCGTCAACGTGGGCAAGCGGAAGTACCCGATGGCGGAGCTGCGCGCCGCCCTCGAGGCCGCCGGCTACGACGGCGTCGAGACCCACATCCAGACCGGCAACGTGGTGCTGACCAGCACGCTGCGCTCGCGCGCGAAGCTGGAGACCGAGCTGGAGCGGCTCTTCGAGAAGGACCGCGGCTTCGAGGTGCGCACCGTCGTGCTGACGCCCGCCGAGCTGGCGCAGGTGGCCGCCGACGCGGACGCGCTCGCCGCCGAGCACCCGGACCTGAAGGGCCACTACGTCAGCCTGCTCAAGGACAGCCCGTCGGCCGAGGGCACCCGCCTGCTCGAGGGCCACGGGTACGACGACGAGACGGTCGTGGTCCGGCCGCGTGCCGTGCACCTGCTCTACGACAAGCCGTACCACGAGGCGAAGGTGTCCAACGTCCAGGTGGAGAAGGCGCTCGGCGTCGCCACCAACCGCAACGCGAAGGTGGTCCGGGCGCTTGCCGCCAAGTGGGGCTAGACGGTCGCCGCGGTCCTGTCGTCGGCGCGGCGCATGTCGCGGACCGACCGCGACGTCAGCACCAACAGCACGGTCAGGCCGTAGACGACCGCGGCGGTCACGATGACCGAGCGAGCCCCGTAGGCCTCGCCCAGCACCCCGAACAGCACCTGGCCCACCGGCATGGCCACGAACGACCCGAGCGCGTCGTAGGAGTAGGCGCGCGAGAGCACGGACTCGTCGATGTTCTCCTGCATCGTGACGCTCCACCCGATGCTGAACACCTCGACACCTGCGCCGGCGACGAATGCGCCGACCATCAGCGGCAGGACCTGCGGGTCGAGGCCGAGCACGAACAACGGCACCGTGAACAGGAGCATCCCGATCATGCCGGAGAGCAGTGGTCGGTTGATGCGCACCTTCATCATCACGACGGTCATCAGCAGCAGGCCGGTCGACTCGGCGGAGAGCACGAGCCCCCAGCCGCGGGGCCCGAAGGAGTTCTCGGCGATGGCCGGGCCGAGGGTGAACCAGGCGCCGGCGTGGATGCCGTTCAGGACGGCGAACCCGGCGACGACGACCCACAGCCAGGTGTTGCCGGTGAACACCGACCAGCCCTCGCGCAGCTCCCGCACCATGCTGTCGCTCTCGACCGACCGCTGCCGCGGCGGCAGGGTGATCCGGCGCAGCAGCAGGGAGGCGACGAACCAGGTCAGGGCATCCACCGCGAGCGCCCACCCCGGACCGACGGTGGCGACGAGCAGGGCGGCGACGGTCGGCCCGACGATCGCCAGGCCGGCGCGCGAGAACGACAGCAGCGCGTTGGCCTGCTGGAGGAGCGAACGGCGCACGAGCTGGGGGACCACGCCCTCCATCGCCGGCATCGTGAACGCCGCCACGGTGCCGTTCAGCGCCTCGATCACGACGATCATCCAGAGCTCCGCCGTGCCGGTGATGACGAGCGCGGCGACCACGGCCTGGGTGGCCGCCGAGAGCAGGTTGGCCGTCTGCATCACCGCGGTGCGCGAGAACCGGTCGGAGACCACGCCGCCGATGAGGAGGAACAGCACCATCGGGATCGTGCGGGCGGCCAGCACGACGCCCAGAGCCATGGCGGAGTCGCTGATCGCGAGGACCGCGAACGCGACGGCGATGGGGGCCATGGTCGAGCCGCTCGTGGAGACGACCCGCGCGGCGTAGTACCAGGCGAACCGCGGCTCGCGCAGCGGTGCCAGCGCGTCGGCGAGCTTCATGAGTGCTTCTCCTCGGTCATCTGGAACAGGACCGCGGTCATGTTCACGTGGACGGTGCCCTTGGTGCGGGGCGGCCGGGCCTCCGCGTGCAGCAGGGTGGAGGCCTCCTCCGCGAGCGCGAAGACCCGCTGCCAGACCTCCGGGGTGACCCACAGCTCGGCGTCGGTGAGGGACGACTTGGTGCGCGGGCGGCGCCGACGCGACCGACGTACGAGCTCCTCGGCGGTGGCGCGGACCACCAGCTCGCGCTCCTCGGGGGTGCTGGTCCTGATGTGCTTGTCCTGCCAGGGGTGCCGGTAGCGCTTCGCGACGCCGCCGCGGATCCGCTCCTCACCGGCCTCGACGACCTGGCCGGCGTCGGCGAGGACGCGCAGGTGGTACGAGGCGTTCGCATGCGTGATGTCGAGCTCGCGGGCGATCTCGGCGGCGCTCATCTCCGCCCCGGTGAGCAGGGAGAGGATGCGCAGCCGCAGCGGGTGCGCCCCCGCCCGCAGGTTCGCGATCCGGTCCTCGTCCGACATCGGGTCCTCCTACCCTCAAACAGTTCTTGGGGAGTATGGCGCGGTTCTCGACGTACTGTCAAACACTTCTTTGGGAGTCATGCCACTCGGTAAAGAATCCGCGACCTTCTTGAAGTCGGGTGCCGGCTTCTTTACGTTCGAGGGGAGCCGGCTTTCTCGAGGACGGGGAAACGATGGCCAGTGACCTGCCGACCACGGTCGGCCGGCGACGGACCACCTGGTCCGTGCTGCGGTCCTGCCTCGTCGTGGCCGGTTTCGTCGTGCTCGCCTGGGGCCTGACCACCGGTCGGCCCACGCGGACGACGGCGACGCCACGGGGATCGCCGACCAGTCCGCCGGACGAGCACTGCCCGCCCTGCGCCACGCCGCCCACGGGGCGACCGACGTCGCACGCACCGCAGCCCGGGACACCCGGGACACGGTGCGCGCGGTCGCCGAGCGCAAGCCCGTGCGGCGGCTGGCCAGGTCGGAGCGACGGCCCGGCACGCGGTGTCGGAGGTGTCCGGCATCGTGCGCCGGGAAACCCAGGAGGTCTCCAGGGTGCCCGACCCGGTCGTGCGCCCGCACGCGCCCGTGTCCCCCGGCCGCGCGTCGTGCACGCCGACCGGTCCGGGCCGGCCCAGCGGTCCGACGTACACCGGGCCGCCGCGCCGGACGTCAGGTCTCTCGGGGCCCCGCGTCCGGACCGCCCGGTGACCGGCGCGACGCCGGACGCCACGGCGACGCCTGCTGCGCCGGCCCTGCCGCTGCCCCCGCCGACACCTGCTCCGGCGCAC
>JABFXA010000008.1 GCA_013361955.1 Nocardioidaceae bacterium | reverse complement strand
ACCGCGCGCCACACCGCCTTGGGCGGCTCGCCGGCGTCGAGCGCCTCGATCACCGTGCGCCCGCCGAGGTCGGCGAGCACCTGCTGCTCGGCCCAGCTGCGTGCGTACGCCGGACCGAGGGCGTGGTCCATGCGCTCCCAGAACTCTGTGTGTCGCATCTCTCGAGCGTAGGCAGGGCCGGTCAGCCGGAGACGTCGTACAGGTGGTGCTCGACGTCGTGCAGGTGGTAGCGCGCCAGCGTGGCGATCGTGAACACCGCCCGGTCGCTGCGCCGGCCCGGCCGCTCCCACTGGTCGCCGACCACGCCGGCGTACGCCGCGCCGACCGACGCCGCGGCCGTCGACAGCTCGCCGGACACGGTGGCCGGGGCCTGGTCGCCGTAGTCGCCGAGCACGGCCGCCTCGTCCTGGTCCCAGTTCTCGAACAGCGGGTCGTCGACCGCGAGCATCAGCCGGACGCGCTCGCCGAAGACCCGGTGCACGTCGCGCACGTGGCAGGCGTACTCCAGTGGCGACCAGATGTTCGCGGCCGGCCGGACCCCCACGTCGGCGCCCCCCAGCACCCGGTCCCACGCGCTCGCGTTGGCGGTGAGCCGGTTCTTGACCTCCTCGCGGCGCACGCTGCGGGAGTCGAAGCCGCACTCCACGCAGGGCCGGTCCAGCACCCAGGTCCAGTCCTTGGTGTCGGGCTCGATGCTGGGGTCACGCGGCCGGGCGTGAACCGCGGGCTGGTTCGTCATGGCCGCAGTATGCCGCTGTGGCGCGGGCCTCACCGGTTGGACACGGCCGACGGCGCGCTGGTCTGGACTGCGACAATGGAGGTCATGTCCCGCAAGTCCGCCCAGACGTCCGCGCAGCCCACGAGGGTGTCGCCCGGCGTGACGATCCGCCCCGCCGTGGAGGAGGACCTGCCGGACATCGCCACCATCTACAACCACGAGGTGGCGAACAGCCACGCGACGTTCGACCTCGACCCGCCGACCCTGGCGTACTGGCGCAAGCGCCTCGCCGGCGCCCACGAGGGCGACCACCTGCTGGTCGCGGTGGACACCGACGACGACGTGGTCGGCTACGCCTACTCGTGGTCCTACCGGCCGCGGCCGGCCTACGACACGACCCGGGAGACCTCGATCTACCTCGACCCGTCGGTGCGCGGCCTGGGCATCGGCCGGCTGCTCTACCCGGCGCTGCTCGACACGATGGCCGCGTCCGGCGTGCACACGGCGGTGGCGCTGGTCGCGCTGCCCAACCCGGGCAGCGAGCGGCTGCACCTGGCGTGCGGCTTCGAGCAGGTCGGGATGATGCGCGAGGTCGGCTACAAGTTCGACCAGTGGGTCGACGTGAAGTGGTACCAGAAGCTGCTGGGCTGAAGGCGCGTCGCTACGCGCTGACCCGGTCGCGGCCGCCGTCCTTGGCGACGTAGAGGTTCTGGTCGGCGACCTTCAGCAGCGCGCTGTAGTCGCGGGCGTCGCCGGGCGCGTGCGCGACCCCGATCGACGTGGTGACCGGGATGCCCTCGGTGACCTCCGACCAGTCCTGCCCGGACACCTCGCGCCGCAGGTCCTCGAGCACGTCCACCCCGGCCTCGGGGGGCACGCCCGGCAGCAGCACCAGGAACTCCTCGCCGCCGATCCGCGCGGCCAGGCCGCCCTCCACGCGCTCGGCGGCGCGCTGCAGCAGCACCGCGACGCGGCGGAGCACCTCGTCGCCGACCGCGTGCGAGCGGGTGTCGTTGATGCGCTTGAAGTGGTCGAGGTCGACCAGGCCGATGGTGAGCGGCTCCGGGTCGGCGTCGAGCAGCTCGCCGAGCCGGGCGTCGACGTGTCGACGGTTGTGCAGGCCGGTGAGCGGGTCGCGCACCGACAGCTCGCGGAAGTAGTCGCTGCTGCGGCGGGCCTCGGCGGCCTCGAAGATCGCGTTCAGGGTCTGCGCCCGGCTGTCCCGCTCGGCGGCGCGCAGCTCCAGGTCGGCGCGGTGGAAGTCGCGGAAGGTCTCGAACGCCTCGCGGTAGCGGTCCTGCGCGGCGAACAGCTCGGCCTGCTCGCGCAGGATCTCGATGAGCCGGCCGTTCAGCGCGTAGGCCTCGCCGAGACGGTGTGCCCGGTGCAGCGCCTCCTGCGCGCGGTCGAACGCGCCGGTCATCCGACGTACCTCGGCCAGCGCCAACAGCGCGAGCACCAGGCCGTCGCAGTCCTCGCCGTTGACGTCGGCTCCGCCGTTCTCGCACAGCGGCGCGAGCACCGCGGCGGCCTCGTCGTAGCGGCCGACCGCCATCAGGGTGCGCGCGATCGTCTCGCCGTAGTGGCGCATCATCACCTGGCCGTCGCGCTGCAGCTCGGCGCGCAGCTGCTCGCCGATGGTCACCGCCTCGTCGGTGAGGCCGGCCTCGTAGAGCGTGAAGGCCAGGTTGTTCAGCACCGCGAGCTGCAGGTAGCGCCGACCGGACCGGTCCGCGAGCAGTGAGGCCTCGCGGTACCGCGCGACCGACTCCTGGTACGACCCGCTGGCGCCGAGCGCGTCGGCGAGCCCGAGCAGGTGGTCGGCGCGCACCGGGTCGGCGGTGTCCGCGTCGAGCAGGTCGACGGCCGCCACCGCGTGCTCCAGCATCAGCGCGGGGTCGCCGACCCGGCGGAACAGGGCGGACAGCCGACGGTGGCTGTGCGCCAGCAGCTCGGTCTCGTCGCGGGCCTCGGCCCAGGCCTTGACCTCGCGCACCACCCGCGCGCCGTCCTCGGTGTCGCCGAGCTGCGACTGCGCCGCGCCCTTGACCAGCAGCAGCCGCTGGTACGCCACGGTGTCCCGGTCGATCTCCAGCACGTCGAGCCGGGTGCGGACCGCCGCGAGCGCCTTGTGCGCGTCGGAGCGCAGCATCAGCTCGAGCTCGTCGAGCGAGGTGGGGTCGGTCACCGGTCCGCTCCCGCGCTGGCCAGGATGTGCGCGACGATGCAGTACGGCTCGCCCTCCGCCGTCCGGACGGAGGCGGCGTGCACCTCGACCGGGATCGGGCTGCCGTCGGCGTGCAGGTAGCGCTTCGCCACCCGGTGCCCGCTGACCTCGCCGGACCGCACCTCGCCGAGGTTGGCCTCGTCGGCGGCCCGGTCGTCGGGGTGGGTGATGTCCGCGACCGTCATCCCGAGCAGGTCACCGACGGGGCGGCCGACGAGGCAGGCGAGCGCGGCGTTCACGCGCAGGAGCCGGCCGTCGAAGTCGCTGAGCGCGATGCCGATCGGGGCGCCGCTGAACGCGCTGCGAAACAGCTCCTCGCTGTCCGCCAGCGCCTTCTCGCGGGCCACCGCCGCGGTCACGTCGGTGAGCACGCAGAGGGTCTGCTGCACGCGGCCGTCGTCGCCGCAGACCGGCTGCACGGTGCCGCGCAGCCAGCGGTGTCCGTCGTCGGCGTGCGAGACGCGCAGGGTTACCGAGCCGGTCCCGGCGTCGTCGCCGAGCACCTCCTCGAGGCGGCTGCCGACCAGCTCGGACGGCCCGGCGCCGAGGATCCGGCGGCTCGACGCGGAGGCGTAGGTGACGAAGCCGGTCGCGTCGGCCATCACCACCAGGTCCTCGCTGCCC
>JABFXA010000451.1 GCA_013361955.1 Nocardioidaceae bacterium | reverse complement strand
CGACGCTCTTCCGATCTGGCGAGCACGTCGACCGACTGCGCGCCGCACAGCGCCCGGGTCCGCGCGGCCACCCGCTCCGTCGCGTCGGCGTCGGCGTGCCACTGACCCGCGCAGACCGGCCCGTCGCCGGTGCCGATCTCCAGGGTCAGCCGCCCCTCGCCCCGCGCCTGCGCCTTGCGCAGCCGGAGCCCGGCGGTGGCCAGCTCGTCCTGGAGCCTCGTGATCACGTTCATGCCCGCGACCCCGCCACCGATACGTCGTCGAGCGCGGCCCGGGCCGCCGCGACCCGGGCGGCCACCTGCTCGCGCCAGTCGGGCGCGCAGTCCCGGAACGGGTCGACGGCCTTGCGGATCCGGAACGCCACCGTGTGCACGCCGACGGCGTAGCGGTCGGGCAGCCGGCGCACCGCGTCGTACCCGTCGAAGAAGTCGGCCAGCGCGTGCTCGCCGCGCCACGGGCTGCCGGCGGCTTCGGCGAGCGACAGCGTGGACGCGGTCAGGCACCCGACGTCGTACGCCGAGGCGCCGCGGTGCGCCGCGTCGAGGTCGATGACGACCGGGCGGCCGTCGGGGCGGACCACCACCTGGTCGGCGGAGAAGTCGCCGTGCACGGTCGCGCACTCGCCGCGCACCTGCTCCAGCAGCCGGGCGGTGGTCGCTGCGGTGCCGAGCACGGCCGCGGAGAGCTCCGGGAGCAGTCCGGCGACCTGGTGCGCGGTGCGCATCAGCGCGGCGGCCTCCGCGCGGACGTCGCGTGGGGGCAGGTCGCGCCGCGGGCTCTCGTGCAAGCGGGCCAGGGTGCTCCCGGCCGCCCGCCACTGCGGGGCCGCGCCGGTCAACGTCAGCTCGCTGCCCTCCACCCAGCGCACCGCCATCACCGCGAGCGAGCGCGCGGTGGCGACCAGCCTCGGCGTGCGGACGTCGGTGACGTGCCGCAGCGCGCGGTAGCAGGTCGCCGCGTGTGACACCTCCTCGCGACCGCCGTAGGCCCGCAGCAGCAGCGGCTTCGCGTCGTCGCGCTCGAGCACGCCGACCCAGCGCCGGCCGGGGTTGTGGCGCACCGTGTGCAGCCGGGTCTGCGCCGGCGCCGAGGTCTCCGGGAACAGCCGGTCGAGCAGCCGCGCGGCTCCGTCGGGCCGGCCGAGTGCGGGCAGCAACGGGAGTGCGCGGTCGCCGGCGGCGGTGGTCACGACGGCGCGCAGCGCGTCGTCACGGGCCAGGCACGCGTCGGCCGGGACCTTCTCGCTGAGCTTCTCGATCTTGGCCGCCGCGTGGTCGGCGTAGGCCCGGGCGAGGCAGGCCTCGGTGACCACGACGCCGTCGCGGACGGTGGTCAGGTCGAAGCCGAGCACGGCGCTGGTGCCGGCCTTGTAGCGCAACCGCCGCGGTGTCACGATGCACGGCTGGTCGAGGGCGTCGCTCAGCCAGTCCTGCAGCCCCGCCCGGGACAGCACCTTGTGCACGCCCGGCAGCGCCGGGTCGTCGACGAGGGGGCGGGCGTCGTCGGCGGACAGGGGCGTCGCCGTCCGCTCGTCCCGGCTACGAGGCGTGTGACGCGACATGGGTCGCCTCCGTGAGCCCCAGGATCCGTTCCAGGACGTGCTTCCAGTCGTGCTCCTCGACCATCGCCCGCCGGCCGCGTGCGGCCAGGTCCGCGCGGGCGACCGGGTCGTGGCGCAGGTACGCGACCGCGCCGGCGAGGTCCTGCGGCGACCCCGCCGGGTAGACCACGCCCAGCCGCTCGCGGCCGCCGGTGAGCAGGTCGGGCAGCGGGCCGACGTCGCTGGCGACGACCGGCAGGCCCGCGGCGAGGTACTCGTAGACCTTCAGCGGGGAGAAGTAGAAGTCCTCCAGCGGCGGGTACGGCGCGACCGCGACGTCCATCCGGGCCAGCAGCGCGGGCACGTCCTGCGGGTCGACGGCGCCGGTGAGCTCGACACTGCCGGTCAGCCCGAGCTCGGCGACCACGGTCTCGAGGTGCTCGCGCTGCGGGCCGTCGCCGACCACCAGCAGCCGGTACGTCGGGTCGGTGCGACGCAGCACGGCCAGCGCGCGCAGCAGGTCCCCGAGACCGTGCCAGGGCTTCAGGGTGCCGACGAAGCCCAGCGTCAGCTCGGCCGGGTGCGGCCGGATCGGGACCGGGGCGAACCGGCGGCTGTCCACGCCGTTCGGCACCACGTGCACCGCGGCCTGGCCCGCGGTGCCGAGCGAACGCACCCACGCGGCCACCGGCTCGCTGACGCACACGACGACGTCGGCCTGCCCGGTCGCGGCCCGGGCGACCGCGTCCGCGGCCTCCGGGTGCGTCAGCCGCCGGTGCCGGGCCTGCTCGACGGGCAGCGGCGCGTTCACCTCGAGCACGCACGGCACCCCGTGCGCCCGTGCCCACGCCGTGCCCGAGCGACCCCACAGCGAGTAGCGCTCGTAGACGAGGTCGACCGGACGCGCGGCGTGCAGGGCGTCGAGGATCTCCGGGACCCGCCCGTCGGTGGGCACCCCGTTGTCGCCCTTGGCGTGCCGCGGGAGCTCGTGCACGGCGACCCGGGCCAGGTGCGCGGCCGGCGTACCCGGCAATGGGGTCAGCAGGTGCACCTCGTCGCCGCGGTCGAGCAACTGGGTGAGCATCGCCTGCACGTGGACGGAGGCACCCTTGCGACCGAACGGCGGGACGCCGTCGTCGGTGCACACGTAGGCGACGCGCTTCATGCCCCCACCACCTGCGCGCGCCGGGCCAGGCCGCCCAGCAGCGAGTGCAGCACCCGGCCGTTGGCCTGCGCGTCGAAGTGCGCCTCGACGTGCGCCCGCCCCGCCTCCGCGAGGCGGCAGCGCAGGTCGGAGTCGTCGACGAGCCGGACCAGCGCGTCGGCGAGCGCGGGCACGTCGCCCTCGGGGACGAGCAGGCCCGTGCGGCCGTCCATGACCGCCTCGGGGATCCCGGTGACCGGCGTGGCGACGACCGGCGTGCCCAGCGCGAGGCTCTCCAGGATCGCGGTCGGCAGGCCGTCGCGGTTGCCGTCCGCGCCGACCACGCACGGCGCGGCGAGCACGGCCGCACCCCGGACCCGCTCGCGGGTCTCGTCCTGGGTGAGCGGGCCGTGGAAGGTGACCCGGTCGTCGAGCTCGAGCGAGGTCACCCGGGCCCGCAGCGCCTGCTCGTCCTCGCCGGTGCCGATCAGGTCGAGGTGCAGCGGCCGGCCCCGCTCGCGCAGCTCGCCGACGGCGTCGACGAGGTGGTGGAAGCCCTTCTTCTCCACCAGCCGGCCGACCCCGACGACGACCGGCGGACGATCGACGGGCCGGCTCGGCGTGAACGCGGAGAGGTCGATGCCGTTGTAGATCCGCACCAGCGAGTGGGTGGCGTCGCCGTACCGCTCGCGCAGGTAGTGCTCGTTGAAGTCGCTGACCGTGATTGCCGCGGCGGCGTCACGCATCTTGGCCGCCAGCGCGTCCTCGTCGACTTCCTCGTGGAAGATGTCCTTGGCGTGCAGCGTCAGCGAGTAGGTGATCCCGCTGATCCGGGCGGCCAGCCGCGCGACGCCGGCCGCCACCGACCCGAAGTGCGCGTGCAGGTGCGTGATCCCGTGCTCGCGGACCAGGCTCGCGAGCGAGATCGCCTGGCAGGCGTCGCCCGCCGTGGCGGCGAGGATGTCACCAATGGCCGCGTCGAAGCCGGCCGGGTGCAGCTCGCGGCAGGCCGAGAGGGCCGCCCACATCTCGACCTGCTTGCTCAGCGTGGGCACGTAGGTGACCGCGGCCCGCACCCGCGACAGCGACTCGTGGAACCGCGCGTCGTTGGGCGTCCGCAGCGAGAAGATCGACAGCTCGGCGCCGTGCGCCTCCATCGCCAGCATCTCGGTGACCACGAAGGTCTCGGAGAACCGCGGGTACATCTTCAGGACATAGCCGATCCGGCCCCCCGTCGGTGGCGTGAGGGTGTCATCCGACATGCACGGCACCCCCCGGCTCCAGGGCGTCGACGAGCTCGCGGGTCAGGGCCGGGACGCGGCGCAGCCCGGTGAGGTCGACCTTCGGCACCGCCCGACGTCGTACGGCGACGGCGGACCGCAGCCACGCGCCGAGCCGGTCGGGGTCGAGACGGTCGGGGGCGAGCACGTCGAGCAGCCCGTGGTCGGCGAAGTGCTCGGCCCGCAGCGCCTGCTCGCGACGCGGCACGACGCGCGGCACCACGAGCACCGGCCGCCGCGCCGAGACCAGCTCGCACACGGCGTTGTAGCCGCCCATCGACACGGTCGCGCGCGAGGCCCGCGCCAGGGCGGGCACGTCGCCGACGAAGCGGAAGACCCGCAGGTCCCCGCGGCTGCGCGCCAGGTCCGCCAGCGAGCGGCGGGCAGCGGCGGGCAGGTAGGGGCCGGTGACGAGCACCCCGTCGTGACCGGCCGGGAAGGTGGCCCGCGCGAACGCGTCGGCTAGCGCGGCGCCGTCCTGGCCGCCGCCGACCAGCGCGAGCACGTACGGCCGGCGGAGCCGCGCTCGCACCGAGGGTGCGCGGCCGTCGGTCGTCGGCTTCGGCAGCAGCCGTTCCCGGCCGGCCCCGAGGTAGCCGGTGTAGCGCACCTTGGCGCGCACGGCGTCGCTCCAGCCGTACACCTCGGCCGGGTCGAAGACCGTCGGGTCGGCGTACACCCAGACCTGGTCGTACAGCGTCTGCACGGCCTCGGAGGTCCGCGCTGCGCGCCACTCACGATGCGTGGTCGGGACGTCGTCGAGGACGTCGCGCAGCCCGAGCACCGTGCGGGTGCCGTGCTCGAACCGGACCCGGCGCAACGCGGCGTCCAGCTCCCCGAGCACGCCGCGCGGCACCTTGTCGACCACGAGCAGGTCGGGGGCGAACGCGCACAGCGCGCCCTCCAGCACCTGCGACCGCACCGCGAGCACCTGCTCGAGCGAGCAGTCGAGCGACCGGGCGGAGTAGCGACCCAGCAGGTCCTTCGCCAGCCCCGGCACGGTGACCAGGTCGGTGCGTTCCGGCAGCGGCAGCGACGCGGCTTCGCCGGCGCCGCTGAGCAGCAGCACCGAGAGGTCCGGGTCGGCCGCCACCATCGCCGCGGCCAGCAGGCTGTTGCGGCGGATGTGGCCCAGGCCCTGGGTGTCGTGGGAGTACAGCGCGACCCGTCGCCCGGGGCGCGTGGGCCACTGCCGGCGCCCTTCGCCGGCCCGGCTCCGCTCCCGCTGGAGGGGGAGCGCGCCCGGCACCTCGCCGACGTTCGCGGACGAGGGGTCCGTCGAGGTCGATGGGTTCACGGGTGCCTCCCTGGGGCGCTGCCGTCCTCGTCCTCATCGTGGTCGCGCCCAGGTGGGGTCCGTAATTGTCTAGGGGTACTAGTACCTGCGGTGAATGACAGGTTAATGAAGGGTTTTCGCGCTCACGTCGTTGGTCTCGCCAACGGGCGTTCGGTGGCACGAGATGTTGCATCCAGCAGGCGGTCGGACCCAGCGCCCCCACCGGTCCAAGCGGGGTGTCATCGGCGGCGCATCACCGGCCGGCCCACCACGGCGGGCAGGTGCGCGCACGGTGCGGGTCGCAGACTCCCAGGATGCGTTCGCGGAGCGGACCTTCACGATCACGGGGCTGAGTCGGCCGCGGCGGGGCATCCGCGCCGCGGCCGCGACCACGTCGTGGGCTGGACCGGGCACGCCCCAGCCGCCGATGTGTTGGCCCCCGACGCCCACGGTGCGAAACTCGGGGAAAGGTCGCGTGCAGACCTCCGCGTGGCCGGTCGGCGTTGCGGGCCTCCGGGGGGAGTGTCTCGATGACGGACTCCGGCCCACCGTTCTCGTGGGCCCTCCCGTCGGACGTGACCGCGCCGCGCCGAGCCCGACATCTCGTCGAGAGCGCGTGCGGCGACCTGTGCTCGCCGCAGGTCGACACGGCCCGGCTGCTGGTGACGGAGCTGGTGGCCAACGCGGTCCAGCACGGCGCGGCCCCGGTCGTGCTGCACGTCGCCCGGGACGACGGCGCGTTGCGCGTCGAGGTGCAGGACGCCGGCCCGGACCTGCCGTCGATGCTGGAGGGCGCGCAGGGGGGCCGGGCGTGCGGCCTGTGGGTGGTGGCGGCGCTGGCGAGCGAGTGGGGCGTCACCGAGCACGACAACGGCGTGCCCGGCAAGCGGGTCTGGTTCGTGCTCGACTGCTCGGACGAAGCGCAGGCCGAGCCGCACTGACGGGGGCGGGGAAACGGCGACCGCCGGACACCGTGGCGGTGACCGGCGGTCGCTGACGTGCAGGCCCGCTCGGGTGCGCTACGGCGCCGCGGTGCCGTAGGCCTCCAGCTCGGTCAGGTCGGTGAACGAGCAGCCGGAGAACGCACCACCGGGGCAGTTGTTCGCGAAGTCCGGCGTCTGGTTGCCGAGGATCGTGAACCGGACGAAGTTCACCCCCTGCGTGCCGGCGGTCGGCGTCACGGTGTTGAGCCGGCCCCGGTCCGCGACCCCGAAGGTGCCCTCTGCGGCCGTCGTCCACGTGGTGCCGTCCGGGGAGGTCTCGATCCGGAACTGCCCGGTCGAGGCGCTGCCACCGTCCCCGCACGTCGCGGACGGGTCGATGGCGAACTCGCTGAGGTTCACGGTCGTCGGCAGGTGCACCACCACGAACTTCGGCACGAACACGTTGGTCGGGTCGCCGTTGTCGTTGCCGGTGGTGCTGCCCCAGCCGGTCGCCTGGCTGAGGTCGATCGCCCCGGTCGGGCCGCAGGCCGGCGAGAAGTCCGGACCGTTGAACGCGGTGACCGTCGCTCCGCCGCTCGCGGCCGCGAAGTCGCGACGCAGGGTGAGGTCCTTCACCGTGCCGCCCGGGGTGACCGTCACGGTCGTGCGCTGCGGGTCGAACCCGGGCGCGGTCGCGACCAGCTTCGGGTACGTGCCGGCCGGGACCGGGCCGAGCCGGTAGTGCCCGTCGGCGTCGGTGACCCCCGCCGGGTTCACCCGGCCGCGGCCCTGGAACGCGAGGGTGACCGTCGCGCCGGCGACCGGCTTCCCGGAGTCCTGGTCGGTGACCGTCCCGCTGACGGTGCCGGTGCCGACGTTCGCCGGCGGCGTGCTGAAGTCCGCGCCCGGCTGGCTGTCGTCGCCGCCGAGAGCGCCGGCGTAGAAGCCCATGCCGCGGTGCGCGAACACCGACCAGATGTCGTCCCGGTCGACGCCACCGAACCCGTTGGTGTCGGCCATCAGGATGGCGTTGCGCATGTCGAGGAACGACGGGTTGCCCGGGGCGATCTCCATCGCGCGGGTCACCAGCGCCTCGGTCCGGCGCGAGCCGAGCGCGTCGCGCAGGTCCCACAGCGTCTGCGACCAGATCTCGCCGTCGCCGTGCACCTCCGGCAGGCCCACGACGTGGCCGTAGTCGGCGTACGTGTAGCCGCCGCCGTGGCCGGTCGCGCCGCCGGTGCAGCGCGGCGAGGCGACGCCGACCTTGCAGTCGATCGGCTCGGTGCGGTCGAGGAACACGCCCTCCCCGTCGTACTGGAAGAGCACGACGTCGGCCTCGCCGGCACCGTCGCGCTGCAGGCCCTGGGCGACCAGGTAGTCCATCGCGTACCAGTCGCTCCACGCCTCGCCCATCGCCCCGGCCTGGACGTCGCCGAGCGTCGAGCCGCCGCCCGCGTCGACCACGAGCCGGTTGGACAGGCCGTGGGTGTACTCGTGGTAGACGGTGTCCGCCTCGTCACCGACGTTCGTCGGCGAGAACGGGTCGCCGTCGGGGTAGCTGGTGCCGGGCTGGTGCTGCAGGAACATCTGCATCCGCGGCGACTGCCCGTCGGGCGGGGTGCTCATGTTCGCGTTGTCGATGTGCCCGCCGTCCGGCAGCCCGTTGTCGGTGTTCGCGCCGTCGTCGGTCTGGGTGTCGACCGCGTCGCCGCCGGCGCCGCGACCGGTGCGGTTGACCGCCTGGAAGTTGCCGGCCGCCTCGGTGAAGCCGATCGGGGCGCTCTGCAGGTGGTCGTGCCAGTTGTTGACGTAGAAGAACACCTGGGTGGCGTTCTGCGCGCGGTTGGTCTGCCAGCTGAAGGGGGTGTTCGGGTCCCACGAGCAGGGGAACGGGTTGTCGCAGAACGACACGTCGGCCAGGTGGAACGGCTGCAGCTGGTAGTCCCAGCGGTGCGGGACGCGCGGCGGCACCTCCTCGGTGGCCTCGGCCAGGTCGTCGTCGTCGACGTCGGAGTACGTGTGCGAGTTGTTGCCCGACAGCGCCTTCGCGTTCGCGCGCAGCCAGCCGCGGTCGGTGAAGTCGACCGGGACCTGCGCGCCGCCGGCCGGGGCGTTCGGGAAGTACTGGTACGCCAGCCCGGTGCTGTTCTGCTCGCTCTGCACGTCGGAGCTCAGCGGCCGGCGGAACAGGATCCGCCCGGTGCCGGCGTCCACCACGGACATGGTCGGGTTCGACCCGGACATGGTGACCGTGCGCCAGCCCAGACGGGTGCCGCTGCGGGTCACGAACAGCACCTGCCTCGCCGTGTCCCGCGGACCCGGCGTCGCGGAGTCACCGGCGTCGCGACGCGCGGTGCGGATCGCGGCCGTGCCGGTCGGCACCCCGGCGGTGCCGTTGGCGGGCGCGGCGACCGAGGAAACCGGTGAGCCGCCGACGCTCAGCAGCCGGCCGGTGGACGTCACGGCGGCCTGCAGGCCGTTGCCGAAGACGTCGGTGCTGCCGACGTGCTGCGTCCAAGACAGGTGGTGGGTGCCGTTGATGTCGACGTAGTCCTGCCGGAAGCGCAGGGTGTTCAGGTCCTTCGCGGTCAGCCCGAAGGCGGCGAGGTGGTCGCGGACGAAGTCGAGCACGATCGTGCGCGGTGCCAGCCCGCTGGGACCGGTCAGGAACCCGTCGAGCCGGCCGACCAGCCGCGGGGTGCCGGTGGTGCCGTCGATGTCGACGAGCACGTCGTCGCCGAGCTCCGCCTGCAGGGCCGTGGTCGCCGGCCGGGCCGACGCCTTCGCCGCGGCCTTCAGCAGCGCGGCCTTCGCGGTGCCGCCGGCGCCGACGCGCGCGTCGTACGCGCCCTTGCGCTCGGAGGAGGTCGAGCCGCGGTGCTCGCTGCTGCCGCGGCCGCTGGAGACGGCCCCGGTCGCGGCGTACGTCGTCGCGGTGGTCAGCCCGGTGACGAGGGCGACCAGCGCCGCGGTCGTGATCAGTGCAGGTCGCGGTGACCGCGCCCGGCCTCGTGGGTGTCTGCGCATCTGGAGTGGTGCTCCCTTCGGCCGGGTCGCCGGCCCGTGACGTCGCCGTCTCGTGAACGGCGTTTCCCTCGGCTCCGCGCACACTCTGGTCCAGACAGACGGATCCGACAAGATGCACCTCGCAACTTTTTCCGGGCGCATCGGTGATTCCGCAGGAGGCCGTCCGTCACGATGTCCGGGACGGGTGGGTTCGTCCCGTGCGGCGGCCTCGGTACCGGCCCGCGCGACGCGCCCGTGGGCTAGGCCCCTCTTGTCGGGCCTGGACCGGTTTGACAGCATCGGTCCCGCCTTCATGGCAGACGCCCCCGTTCCGGGCCGCGAGGCGTTTCCCCCGTGCGCGTCGCGTTCCGTCGAACGGGGGCGTTCCATGTCCGCCGGGTCGGGCGGGTCCGGCGGGTCACCGTACGTCGCGGCGTACATCCGGCGGTGGGACCCCCGCCAGCTCGGTCGTGTGCACGTCGGGTCGGCGACGGGCATGCAGCGCCAGGCCGGGCAGGGTGGCCACGCCGATGCCGCCGGCGACCAGGGCCTGGACGACCATGTCGTCGCTGAGCGCAGCCGACCTGGGCCGCGAGCTCGTTGGAGGCGGCGTCCACCCGGCCGACGATCTCGTCGGATTGGCATTGGACGTCATGGCTCGCCCCGGCCCATGCTGGCGGTCGAGAGCACCGCTCACCGCGACGGAGGAGAGCCATGACCGACCGCACTGGCCAGGTGACCTGCGAGCTCACGATCACGGCCGACGGGTACTCGGCCGGGCTCAACCAGACCGAGGAGCGCCCCTTCGGCGACGACGGCGGCGACGGCTGGGGCGACAAGCTGCACGCCTGGATGGCCGACACCCCGGAGGAGCATGCCGGCGAGATCGACAGGATGACCGCCGCCAGGGCCTTCATCATGGGCCGGAACATGTTCGGCCCGGTGCGCGGCGAGTGGGACCGGGAGTGGAACGGCTGGTGGGGCGACGACCCGCCGTTCCACGGCCCGGTCTTCGTGCTCACCCACCACGCCCGCGAGCCGCAGAAGATGGCGGGCGGTACGACGTACCACTTCGTCACCGACGGGATCGAGTCGGCGCTGCAGCAGGCACGCGCGGCGGCCGGCGACGGCGAGGTGTCCATCCACGGCGGGGCGACGACGATCAACCAGTACCTCGCCGCCGGGCTGGTCGACGAGCTCCGGCTGCACCTCGTGCCGTTGACGCTCGGCGCCGGCACCCGGCTGTTCGAGGGCGTCCCGCCGCTGCGGCTCGAGCAGGTGGCGTCGCGGGCGGCCGACGCGGTCGTGCACGTGACCTACCGCGTGCTGCGCGACAGCCCGGGCCGCTGAGCGCGGGCCACCCACAGCTCCTCGGCCGGCCACTGCCGCGCCCACTCGGGGGAGACGATCTCGTACCACGGGTGGTCCGTCGCGTCCGCCGGCGCGTAGATCTCGTGCAGCGCCTCGACGACGAACCCCGAGCCGCGCAGCAGCCGGATCCACTCGCCGTGCGACGGATGGAACTCGCTGCCACCACCGGGCCAGGTGACGTGGTGGACGCTGCGCTGGGCCCGGTGCAGACGGTCCGTGGCGACGCCCTCGTCGTCGGGGACGCAGAGCGCGGACAGCAGGCTGTTGGTCAGGAACACCAGCCGGCCCCCCGGCCGCAGCAGTCGGGCCGCCTCTGGCAGCCAGCGCTCCGGGTCGCACCACGCCGCGGCGCCGTGCTCGCTGACCACCAGGTCGAACGAGCCGTCGACGAGCGGCACCCGCTCCGCGTCGGCCTGGAGCAGCGGGAACGCCGGGCCGGTGCCGCGCTGCAGGGCGCGGGCCGTCGCCAGCTGCTCCGCGGACAGGTCGAGCGCCACCGGTCGTGCACCGCCCCGCGCCAGCCACGCCGAGCAGTACGCCGTACCGGCGGCGAGCTCGAGCACGTCGAGGCCGCGGACGTCGCCGAGCACCCCGAGCTCCCGGTCGGGCACCGCGAAGAGCCCCCACACCACCTCCGCCCGACCCCACTGGGCCGCGGCCGCGGGACCGGTGAACCGCTCGTTGACGACGGCCCACAGCGCACGGTTCCGCGCGATCTCCTCGGCCCGGCCAGGCGTCACCGGGTCAGCGTAGGACGCGTCAGCGGAACCCGAGGTCGTCCTTGACGCCGACGAGGGCGGCGACGAGGAGGAGCCCGGGGTTGGCGTGCCAGTGGCGACGCGGCGGCCCCCCGACCTCATCCGCAAGGCGAACAACCACATCGCACGCAGGCTCACTCGCTGGCCTGGACCTCGGTCTCGAGGTCCGCCTGGCCGGCGATCGTGATCCAGGCGGTGTCGCGGTGCCGGGCCATGGTCACGGTGAGGCCCGGGGTCTCGTCGTCGGAGCGAAGGTCGACGTACCTACTCGCGGTACCCCGAGAGTAGCGGCACGGTGCCGGGCCGGTCGCGGTCACCGCAGCCGGCGGGCTGCCCTTCATCCGACGAGGGGGATGTGGACCGGACGGCCTGCGGATGACGGTGGGACCGTGCAGGACTCCCACGACGCGACGTCCCAGGCAGAAGGCCGACAGGGAGGGGCGGCGGCAGCTCCCGGCAACGGCTCCCCGGCAGGTGCTGCCTCCGAGCCTGGTCTCGTGGCGCTGGACCGGTCCCCGTGGTTCTGGACGATCATCGGGTCCGCCGTCGCGCTCGGGCTCGTCCTCGGCCTCGCCGCGGTGGTCTTCCTGGGCCTGCTGAAGGGCGGGACGAACCTCTGGTTCACGCTGCCCCAACACCCGGACTGGTTCTCCGGGAGCCTGTGGTGGGTGGCGGTGACGACGGCGGCGGGGGTGGCGGTCGGCGTGCTGCGGCGCGCGCTGCGGGTCCCGGCCACGCTGCCCGGCACGCTCGAGGAGATCCGGGACGAGCGGGTCGAGACCTCCACGATCCTGAGGGCGGTCGGCGTCTCGCTGGTCTCGCTGGTGGGCGGGGCGAGCCTGGGGCCCGAGGACGCGCTGGGGAAGATGGGGGGCGGGTTCGGGACCTGGTTCTCGGTGCGCCGGAACCTCCACGAGACGACCATCGCGACGAACACGCTCAGCGGAATGGCCGCAGCGTTCGGTGGCTTGCTCTCGTCGCCGATCCTGGCGACGAGCCTGGTGGTCGAGGTCGCCCGTCCCAGGCGCGACCGCCTCGGCCCGACGATGGTCGCGGCCCTGCTGTCCTCGACGGTCGCGTTCGCCGTCTTCTTCCCGATCGCGGGGAGCACGTTCCTCGGGATCTACACGCTGCCCTCGTACGACTACGAGAACTGGCAGCTGGCCGCCGCCGTCCCCCTCGGTCTCGTCGCGGGCGCCCTCGCGCTGGTCACCCTCGCGGCCATCGGCGTGCTCACGAGGCTCACCGCTCCCCTCGCCGAGCGGACGATCCTGCGCTCGGCGTTGGGAGGAGCGGCGTTCGGGCTGATCGGCGTCGCGCTGCCGCTGACGCTGTTCACCGGCACCGACCAGCTCACCACCGTGATCGACGACGGGACCGCGCTCGGTGCGGGGCTGGTCGTCGCGGTCCTGTTCGCGAAGATCCTGACGTTCGCCCTGTGCAAGGCCACCGGCTTCATCGGCGGGCCGATCCTCGTCATGCTGTTCATCGGCGGCACCGCGGGGATCGCCACCCACCTGCTCTTCCCGGGGATCCCGGAGGGGCTGGCCTTCGCCACGATGTTCGCCGCCATTCTCGGAGCGGTCGTCGGAGCGCCGTTCTCGCTCATCGTCCTGACCGCGCTCACCACCCAGGTCGGGGCCCTGCAGCTCGCACCCGTCGCCGTCGCGGTCGTCACGGCGTACCTCGCCGTCTCCGGCTCCGGCATGCTGATGGCCCTGGCGCGCAAGGGCCGGAACGCCAGGCAGGCGCCTTCTCCCTAGGCGCTTCGCACCGCCCGGAGAGCGCCTCGTAGCGCCGGCCCGGCCGGTCGCTACTGCGGGGTCGTGGCGCGGTTGGTGAGCCAGAGCGTCACCACGACCGCGACCGCGATGCCGAGCAGCCCCACGAGCGCCAGCGCCGCGAGCACGACGATCAACCCCATGGCTATTGCCGTCCCTCGGTCGGTGGTTGACAGCGGCTTCGCGAACGGAGCACGCGCCGAAGGCGACTTCCAATGACCGAAGAAGAAGGTCGGCGGCCGTGAGGTGGTCTGACCTGGGGTTTTGTGCGCCATCAGGGACTCGAACCCCGAACCCGCTGATTAAGAGTCAGCTGCTCTGCCAATTGAGCTAATGGCGCGCGAAGCGAGTGGAACTGTAGCAGCGGGCCGGCGCCCGGATGAAATCGGTTCGGCGGTGGCACGAGTGACCTCGGGCACGCGGTGGGCGCATCCTGAGAAGGCTCGAAAGCTCCGGTCGGGGACCCATCCCGGGCCGGTCCCGGCGCGAACCACTACCGTCCATCGGTTGCGGGTGTCCACAAGAGGAGGCGGTACATGTCCGAGCCCCGGCTGCAGCTGGTGCCGGCGGGTGGTGCCGGCGACCTCGACGTGCTGGTCGGTCGGGTGGCGCGTGGCGATGCGTCCGCCTTCGAGGCCCTGTACGACGAGCTGTCGGCCGCCGTGTTCGGGCTGGCGCGGCGCGTCGTCCGTGACCCCGCACGCGCCGAGGACGTGACCCAGGAGACCTTCCTCGAGGTGTGGCGCAAGGCCGCGCGGTTCGACAGCAACCTGGGCCGCGCGAAGACCTGGGTGATGACGATCGCGCACCGCCGTGCCGTGGACGCCGTGCGGCGCAGCGAGTCGCAGAAGCGCTACGACCAGCAGTCCGCACCCGACGAGGTCAGCCACGACGAGCCGGCCGACGCGGTGATCTCCGCCGAGGAGCACGACGCGGTCCGCGACTGCCTCGGCACGCTCACCGACCTGCAGCTGGAGTCGGTGCGGCTGGCCTACTTCAACGGCTACACCTACAACGAGGTGGCGACCCTGCTCGAGAAGCCGCTCCCGACCATCAAGACGAGGATGAGGGACGGGCTCATTCGTCTGCGCGACTGCCTGGAGGGTTCGCGATGACGATCGACCTGCACACGCTGTCCGGCGCCTACGTCCTCGACGCGCTGAGCGCCGAGGAGGCCGAGGAGTTCCGCCTGCACCTGGAGGGCTGCGCCGCCTGCCGCGACGAGGTCCGCGAGCTGCGTCAGGCCGCCGCGGAGATGGGCGCGAGCGAGGCGCTGGCCCCGCCCGCGGCCCTGCGGGCCCGGGTCCTCGCGGCCGCCG
>JABFXA010000127.1 GCA_013361955.1 Nocardioidaceae bacterium | reverse complement strand
GAGGTGCGGCGGCTCGACCGGCGCAGCGACGCGCTGGCCGCGTCGTTCCTCGAGCACCTCGGCGAGAAGCAGCGCGACCGGCTGGTCGACGCGATGGCCGACGTCGAGCGGCTGCTCACGGCCGGGCTGGTCCGCGTCGACGCCGAGGACCCCGCGCACCCCGACGCGCGGCACTGCGTGGCGGCGTACGTCGCGGAGCTCGACGACCGGTTCCAGGACGGTTTCGACGCCGGGCGCAGCCTGCCCGCCGACGACGACGAGCTGCGGCCGCCGTCCGGGGTGCTGCTGCTGGCCCGGCTGCGCGGCGAGCCGGTGGGCTGCGTGGCGCTGAAGCGGCACGGCCGACGGCCCGCCGAGGTGAAGCGGATGTGGGTCGACGGCTCGGCGCGGGGTCTCGGCGTCGGGCGACGGCTGCTCGCCGAGGTGGAGGCGTACGCCGCCGAGCACGGCGTCCGCGCGCTGCACCTGGAGACGAACCGGTCGCTGGTCGAGGCGATCGCGCTGTACCGCTCGGCCGGCTACGCCGAGGTACCCGCGTTCAACGACGAGGCCTACGCGCACCACTGGTTCGAGAAGCACCTCGGACCGCAAGACTGATCAAGCACGTTGTCGGTGGGGGCTGCTCTGATGGCTCCATGTCCGAACAACCTGTCGCCCTCGTCGCCGGGGCCACCCGTGGGTGTGGCCGCGCGCTCGCCGTCGAGCTGGCCCGCGCCGGCCACCACGTCTACGCCACCGGCCGCAGCAGCCGGGCGTCCGGACCGTCCGAGATCGGCCGGCCGGAGACCATCGAGGACACCGGTGACCGAATAGCCGAGGTCGGCACCGGCACCGCGCTGGTCGTCGACCACGAGGACCCCGACGCCGTCGCCGCGCTGGTCGCCCGGATCCGCGCCGACCACGGCCGACTCGACGTGCTGGTCAACGACATCTTCGGCGGCGACCGCTACGCCGACTGGGAGCACCCGCTGTGGGAGCACGACCTGGCCGGCGGGCTGCGGATGCTCCGGATGGGCGTCGACACCCACCTGGTGACCAGCCACCACGCGATCCCGCTGGTGCTGGAGACCGCGGCCGCGCACGGCAGCCAAGGGCTGGTCATCGAGGTGACCGACGGGACCGCGGAGTTCAACGCCGCGTTCCGGCAGGGCGTCGGCTTCTACTACGACCTGGTCAAGGCCAACGTGTCCCGCATCGTGCTCGGCCTCACCCACGAGCTGCGCGACCGGCCGGTCAGCGCGATGGCCGTCACGCCCGGCTGGCTGCGCTCGGAGCACATGCTGGAGAACTTCGGGGTCACGGAGGAGACCTGGCGTGACGCGCTGGTCAAGGTGCCCGGCTTCGCGATCAGCGAGTCGCCGACGTACCTCGGCCGCGGCGTCGCGGCCCTGGCCACCGCCGGTGACGGCGCCCGCTGGGCCGGGCAGACGGTGACGTCACGCCAGCTCGCCGACGCGTACGACGTCACCGACACCGACGGCTCGAAGCCGGACTGCTGGAGCTACATCCGCGACCACGGCATCGACCGCCAGGACGGAGGGGAGGTGGACGCCTACCGCTGAACCGTCGCCGGTGCCGCCAGGCGCGGCGTCCCACGGCGTACATCCGTTCGGCACGCGAACGAACCAGGCCGGACCCGGGCGCCGTCCGCGGGCCGAGCGGGCTCGCGGGCCGGGCGCGGCGCGCGGCAGGATGGGCGGCCACCGACCACAGGGAGGGAACGTCGTGACGTCGACCATGCGCGCCTCGGTGCTCACCGCGCCGTCCACCATCGAGCTCGAGGAGCGACCGGTCCCCGAGCCGGGACCGGACGAGGTGCTGGTCCGCGTCGGGTCGGTCGGGGTGTGCGGCAGCGACGTGCACTACTACCGGCACGGCCGGATCGGGTCGTTCGTCGTGGACAGCCCGCTGGTGCTCGGCCACGAGGTCGGAGGGACGGTCGCGGCCGTCGGGTCCGGCGTCGACGCCGGCCGGGTCGGGCAGCGGGTCGCGCTCGAGCCGCAGCTGCCGTGCCGACGCTGCCGGCACTGCAAGACCGGGCACCTGAACCTCTGCCCGCAGATGCAGTTCTTCGCCACCCCGCCGGTCGACGGCGCCTTCTGCGACTACGTCGTCCTGCCGGCCGACTTCGCGCACCTGGTCCCCGACACGCTCTCCGACGCCGCCGTCGCGCTCTGCGAGCCGCTCTCGGTCGGGCTCTGGGCCAACCAGAAGGGCGGCACCCGGGCCGGCTCGCGGGTGTTCGTGACCGGTGCCGGGCCGATCGGCGTGGTCTCCGCGATGGCCGCCCGGGCGATGGGCGCCACCGACATCGTGGTCTCCGACCTGGTCGAGTCCCGCCGGGAGCGGGTCGCCGCCCTGGTCGGCGCCACGGCGATCGACCCGCGCGAGGGCTTCGACGCCGGTGACCTGGAGGCCGACGTGTTCCTGGAGTGCTCCGGTGCGGTGCCCGCGCTGCGCGACGGGCTCCGCGCGGTCCGCCCCGGCGGCACCGCCGTCCTCGTCGGCCACGGCGACGACGAGGTGATGCTGCCGGTCACCGACCTGCAGGTCCGCGAGGTCACGCTCACCGGCATCTTCCGGTACGTCGACACCTGGCCGACCGCGATCTCCTTGGCCGCCACCGGCCGGGTCGACCTGGACGCCCTGGTCACCGCGACGTTCGGGCTCGACGACGTCGAGGCGGCGCTGACCAGCGACGACGACCCGAGCAGCATGAAGTCGGTCGTCGTGGTGGGGGAGTGATGGACGCCTTCCGCCTCGACGGCCGCACCGCGCTGGTCACCGGCGCGAACCGCGGCCTCGGGCGGGCGTTCGCCGCCGCCCTCGCCGAGGCGGGCGCTGATGTGGTCCTGGTCGGCCGCGACCCCGAGCGCAACCGCGAGGCGGCCGACGAGATCGCCGCCGCCACCGGCCGGCGCACCACCCCCGTCGCGGGCGACGTCACCGACGCCCCCGACGTACGCCGCATCGTCGACGAGGCCGCGGCCGCCCACGGGCGGCTCGACGTGCTCGTCAACAACGCCGGGATCTGCTACCACCGGCCGGCCCTGGAGGTGCCCGACGACGAGTTCCTCGACGTCTTCGACGTGAACGTCACCGGGCTCTGGCGGATGAGCCGGGCGGTGGCGCCGTACCTCATCGAGGCCGGCGGCGGCGCCATCGTCAACGTCGGCTCCATCTCCGCGATGATCGTGAACCGCCCGCAGTGGCAGCCCGCCTACAACGCCTCCAAGGCCGCCGTGCACCAGCTCACCAGGTCGCTGGCCGCGGAGTGGGCGCCGCACGGGATCCGGGTGAACGCGATCGCCCCCGGCTACGTGAAGACCGAGATGGCCCCGGTCGACGAGCCGAGGTTCCGCGACCGGTGGATCCTCGACGCCCCGATGCAGCGCTACGCCACCCCCGAGGAGATCGCGCCCAGCGTGGTATACCTGGCCAGCGACGCCGCGTCCTTCACCACCGGCGCCGTGCTGGTCACCGACGGCGGCTACACCCTGTTCTAGACACCGCTGGTCGAGCGGGAGGCGACGCCCCTACCGGTGGTGCCGGCCGCCCGCCACCCGCGGCGGCCGGGACGCGCGC
>JABFXA010000119.1 GCA_013361955.1 Nocardioidaceae bacterium | reverse complement strand
CAGGCCCTGGCCAACGCGTCCTCGTCCTTCGCCTATGACACTGCGACGCAAAAGGTCGCCGACGCGCAGGCTCGCCTGGCCGAGGTTCAGAAGGACAGCAAGTCGACGTCTGCGGACCTGAACGACGCGACGAACTCGCTGAACCATGCCCTGCTGGCGCAGGTCGAGGCGGCCGGGCGGCTGGCGGCGGACTCGCTGCCGGCGACGGCGACGGAGACGCAGAAGGCCACCGCCGCCAACGGCGCGATGCTGCAGCAGCTGTACCAGCTGCGGGACACGATGGGCTCGGCGTTCCCCGCGGCACTGCAGAACGCGATCACCGGGCTGCAGCGGTCGGGCGCCACGGCGAACAACTACAGCGCGCAGGCGTACGGGGCGCTGTCGGCGACGCAGAACCTGGTCGGCGGCCTGTTCAACCTGGGCCAGCAGCACCCGCAGCCGTCGGTGACGGTGCAGCCGGGGAACTCCGTCGGCATCCTCAGCACGATCAAGGCCGGGATCGACCGCCTTTACTCGAAGACGATCTACATCAACACGATCAACACGGTCCGCAACATCCTCGGCATGGGAGGGAGCGCCGCGGGCGGCGCGGTGGACGACATCCCCGCCATCAAGGCCGCCACGGGCCGCGTCGTCGGCCCAGGTGGACCCACCGAGGACCGGGTGCCCGCTGTCGGCCCGGGAGGCACGCCCTGGCGGCTTTCGCCGGGTGAGTGGGTCGTCAAGGCCGCCGCCGTGCGGGCGCTGGAAGCGCAGTACGGCGCGACGGCGATGCCGACGATCAACTCCGGCCGGCTGCCGGTGGCCACCGACACCGGCTCGAGCGGGTCGCTGATGAAGGTGTCGGGTGGCGCGGCGAGCACCGTGAGCGTGGGTGAGCTCCACCTGCACTTCGAGGGGACCTGGGATCTGACGAACCCGCAGCAGCTGCGCGCGGTGGGCTCCAAGATCCGCGACGTCATCATCAAGCTCGACCGGGAGGTCCGCTGATGGCGTGGGGCACCGTCACCATCGGCGGGATCTCCTTCCGGGAGACCTTCACCCTGGTCGACGACGGCGGCTCGGTGAAGATCACCGGGCAGGACTCGCACCCGCCGCAGACGACTGCCGAGGTGCACGCCCGGCACCTCAACGTGCTCGGGCTCCGAGGCGCCACCGTGCCTGCGGTGTGGACCGACAAGAGCGTCGCTGACGGCTTCTTCGTCGTGACGGACGCCTCGAGCGAGCTGACCAACGTGGCACAGGGCGCGTTCCTGACCGCGACCTGGTCGATGACGCTGGCCCGGCTGGGCACGGAGCGAGACGTCGAGTTCGAGTCCCGGGTGCCGACGATCGCCCGCTCGACCGAGCTGGTCGGGCAGACGCCGTCGTTCTGGCACGCCCCGCCGCCCGCGACGATCGACTACTACACCGGGGCGACGGTGCCGTCGGCGACGGTCACCAGGACGTCGGCCGAGGGCACCGTCCTGGTCTACCGAGGCATCCCGGCGAATGTGGCCCCCCGGTGGACCTGCCCTGCGGATGGCTACATGGCGGGTTCGCCGCGAGTGCTGGTCGACGGCAACCGGATCGCCGGGGTGGACACGCCGGCCGGGTCGACGTGGGAGATCAACAACGGGATCGTTCAGGTCGCTTCGGGCGCCAGTGGCCGAGTTGTGGTGTCCGCCTGGTCATCGGGCGCCTGGCACTCGCCGACTCAGTACGTGTTCCGGGCCTCGATAAACCAGCTGACCGTGCCGACGTTCACGATCCTCCGCAATGATCCGGAGGAGGTCACGGTGCGGCTGACCTACACGCAGGCTCCGGGGCGCGTCACTGTCGATCTCGGACTGCGGCGCGGGTCCCGCTACGTGGCCGGCGTGATCAAGAGGCAGTCGGCGGCGGAGCTGGGTGTCGTCAATGACGGCGGGGCGACCATGACGGTCGTCACTGGGGGCCTCAAGCAGACGACGGCGGACGCGGACAACAACCGCATCGTCATGGGCTCCAGCCGGACCGTCATCACCAGTACAGGCCCTGGCGCCTCCATCTCGAAGTTGTCGGTCACGTCGTTCGACTTCTTCCTCGGTCACGAGGTCGGCGCCTCTCCGGCCGCCGGCGACGCGTTCGCCGACCTGCTCGTGCAGTACCTCGGTACGTCAGGCGACAGGACTCGCGTCGTTCGTCGATAGTCGCCATTCCGGCCGAAAGTCCGGGTGATCGGCGTAGGGCAGGGCGAGGTAGCGAAGAGCGTCCTCGTACAGGTCGTCATCGCCCCACGGGACGCGCACCGGCATATTCTGGCGCACGCCGGGACGGACCGTCACCCAGTTCTCTTGCTCGTGGGTGCACGCCAGGATGAGCCGCCGCTTCGCCTCGCACTCGGCGAGGACGCGGGTGGTGTCCCAGCGAGCGATGTGAGCAGCGTCGGCGTCGTCCACCGCGATTCCGTTCGCGTCATGGCCCCACGAGCCGACGACCTCCGCAACCGGTCCGATGCTGCCGTCCGAGTAGGGCGGGAGCTTGGCCACGGTGACGAGGTTCGGGCCGCAGTCGCCCCAGCCGTCAGTCTCCGGCTCCCACTCCCACGGCCCGGGGGTCGCTGCCCGCGCCACCGCCTCGTCCTCGGCGATGCGGGCCAGCAGGAAGTTGACGAGGTCAGACACCGGAGGGTCCTTTCGATCGGCGGGCGCGTCCAGTCCGGGCCCGCGCGGCGTTGGCGGCTCGGCATGGTGCGCAGGGTGTCTCGCCGTCCCGCAGGTGTGCCTTGTAACCGGGGACGGTGCCGCACACGACGGGCTTCGGCGGGGGCGCAACGTACTCGCCGCGTTCGCGAGCGAGTCGGACGTTCACGCGGGGGTGGCGGCCGCGCTCGATGGCGTCCTGCATGTTGTCGAGCTGGTTGCCCGGCCGCAGGTGGCGCGGGTTCACGCAGGGCGGGTTGTCGCAGGAGTGCAGGACGTACTGCCCGGGTGTGATCTCTACGCCTGCCAGTTCCAGCGAGACCCGGTGAGCGAGCTCCTGGCGGCCGCCGGTCTCGTCGCTTCGAGACCGGGCGATCCGCCCGTAGCCCGCAGTGTCGCGCGACCCAGTCCAGGGCCAGCAGTCGTTCGCTCCGCGGACGTCGACTTTCGCCCAGAACCGTTCAGCGAGAGGGGGGTACGAGTGCTCGTGCAGCGGGTTCCCGGTCGCCTTCCATCGCTTGTAGTGGAAGGCGCACCAGCCTCGGCCGTAGTGCTTCCGGTCGCAGTCGGCGATGGAGCAGACGGCGTCTCGCTGTCGAGCTGTTCCACCGCCGCTCGGGTCGCCGTGTCGGCGCCAGCGCTTGTAGTGCGGCGCGCACAGCTCTCGCGCCCTCGCGAGCCGTTCGCAGCCCGCTACTTTACACATCGTCACGGTTGGATCGTACCGTGTCGGTGACCGAAGTTCTAGGCGGATTGGGCAGCTGGTCTGTCAAGCTGTCGGATGAGGTTCCCGACGAAGTTTTGCAGCAGCTGGGCTTCCTCGGGCACGTCGTTATCGTCCGAGGCCGCGTCGACGTCGCTGCCACCTCGAGCTCGCTACTGGCTGCCGCCCGCTCCGACGGCGTCCTCCGCGAGCGCAGCGAG
>JABFXA010000230.1 GCA_013361955.1 Nocardioidaceae bacterium | reverse complement strand
CGCCGCGGCCACCCGCGGGATGGGCTTCGAACGCCTCGACCAGCTCGCCCTCGAACACCTCTACGGCACCCGCCCCTGACCCCCCACCCCGCTGGTCGAGGCGCGACGAGCGCTGGTTTCGAGGCTCGCTTCGCTCGCACCTCAACCAGCGCGTGGGCCGACGTACGCCGCGAGGTGCTGACCGGTGAGCGTCGTCCGGTCGGCAACCAGGTCCTCGGGCGTGCCCTCGAACACCACGGTGCCGCCGTCGTGGCCGGCGCCCGGGCCGAGGTCGATGATCCAGTCGGCGTGCGCCATGACCGCCTGGTGGTGCTCGATGACGATCACCGTCTTGCCGCCGTCGACGAGCCGGTCGAGCAGGCCGAGCAGCTGCTCGACGTCGGCGAGGTGCAGGCCGGTGGTCGGCTCGTCGAGGACGTAGACGTCGCCCTTCTCGGCCATCTGCGCGGCCAGCTTGAGCCGCTGGCGCTCGCCGCCGGAGAGGGTGGTGAGCGGCTGGCCGAGGGTCAGGTAGCCGAGCCCGACGTCGGCGAGCCGGTCGAGGATCTTGTGCGCGGCGGGCGTGCGGGCCTCGCCGTCGCCGAAGAACTCCTCGGCCTCGTCGACCGACATCGCCAGCACCTCGGCGATGTTGCGGCCGCCGAACGTGTACTCCAGCACCGACGCCTGGAAGCGGCGGCCCTCGCACTCCTCGCACACCGACTCCACGGTCGCCATCACCCCGAGCTCGGTGTAGATCACGCCGGCGCCGTTGCAGGCCGGGCAGGCGCCCTCGGAGTTCGAGCTGAACAGCGCCGGCTTCACACCGTTGACCTTCGCGAACGCCTTGCGGATCGGCTCCAGCAGCCCGGTGTACGTCGCGGGGTTGCTGCGCCGCGAGCCCTTGATCGCGCCCTGGTCCACGACGACCACGCCCTCGCGCCCGGCCACCGACCCGTGGATCAGCGAGCTCTTGCCCGAGCCCGCGACGCCGGTGATCACGCAGAGCACGCCGAGCGGTACGTCGACGTCGACGTCGCGAAGGTTGTGCGTCGACGCGCCGCGAACCTCGAGGGCCCCGCTCGCCGTACGCACCTCGTCCTTGAGGCGGGCCCGGTCGTCGATGTGGTGGCCGGTGATCGTGTCGCTCGCGCGGAGCCCGTCGATGTCGCCCTCGTAGCAGATCGTGCCGCCGTTCGTGCCGGCGCCGGGACCGAGGTCGACCACGTGGTCGGCGATCGCGATCGTCTCGGGCTTGTGCTCGACGACCAGGACGGTGTTGCCCTTGTCGCGCAGCTGCAGCAGCAGGTTGTTCATCCGCTCGATGTCGTGCGGGTGCAGGCCGATGCTGGGCTCGTCGAAGACGTAGGTGACGTCGGTGAGCGACGAGCCGAGGTGCCGGATCATCTTGGTGCGCTGGGCCTCGCCGCCGGACAGCGTGCCGGCCGGCCGCTCGAGCGAGAGGTACCCGAGCCCGATCTCGGCGAAGGAGTCGAGCAGGTGCTGGAGCCCGGTGAGCAGCGGCGCCACCGACGGCTCGTCGAGGTCGCGCAGCCACTCGGCGAGGTCGCTGATCTGCATCCGGCAGAGGTCGGCGATGTTCTTGCCCTTGATCTTCGCGGACAGCGCCTCCTTGCTGAGCCGGGTTCCGTCGCAGTCGGGGCAGGTCGTGAACGTGACCGCCCGCTCGACGAACCGGCGCACGTGCGGCTGCATGGCCTCGATGTCCTTGGACAGCATCGACTTCTGGACCTTGGTGAGCACGCCCTCGTAGGTGAGGTTGACGCCCTCGACCTTGATCTTCGTGGGCTCGCCGTACAGCAGCTTCTGGCGCTCCTTGGCGGAGTACTTCGCGATCGGCGTGTCCATCGGCAGGCCCGCGCCGCTGAAGATCCGGCCGTACCAGCCGTCCATGCTGTAGCCGGGCACCAGCAGGGCGCCCTCGGACAGGGACTTGGTCTCGTCGTAGATCGCGGTCAGGTCGAAGTCGTTGATCGCGCCCACGCCCTCGCAGCGCGGACACATGCCGCCCTGGTACACCGCGTTGCGGACGACCTGCTTCTCCTCGCGGCCGCCCTTGTCGGTCTTCATCACACCGCTCGCCGTGCGGGTGGGCACGTTGAACGCGAACGCGGTCGGCGGTCCGATGTGCGGCCTGCCGATCCGGCTGAACAGGATCCGCAGCATCGCGTTCGCGTCGGTCGCGGTGCCGACCGTGGAGCGCGGGTTGGCGCCCATCCGCTCCTGGTCGACGATGATCGCGGTGGTCAGCCCCTCGAGGAAGTCGACCTCGGGCCGGGCCAGGGTGGGCATGAAGCCCTGCACGAACGCGCTGTAGGTCTCGTTGATCATCCGCTGGGACTCCGCGGCGATCGTCGCGAAGACCAGCGAGCTCTTGCCCGATCCGGAGATCCCCGTGAACACCGTGAGCCGCCGCTTGGGCAGCTCGAGGCTGACGTCCTTGAGGTTGTTCTCGCGCGCGCCTTGGACGCGGATCAGGTCGTGGCTGTCGGCGGCGTGGGCGCCCTTCGTGGTGGCCATGTCGTCATTCTCTCCGGGGATGCGGGCGGGGTGACGCGTCACGCCGACGCGGGTGCCCAGGTGAAGCCGTCGGGGTCGGTGAAGGCGCCGGCGTCGCTGCCGATCACGATCCGGTGCGAGCCGCTGCCCTCGGGGGGCACACCGGCGTCCTTGGCCGCGGCGCGCCGCGTGTACAGCGCGAGCTTGACCGACGACCCGGGCGCCGAGAACTCGACGTACTTGCTGCCGAAGCTCTTGCCGACGGTGAGCCCGTGGTCGACGTAGAACTGCTTGCTGGCCTTGACGTCGTCGACGCCGAGCAGCAGCACCACCTCGTCGACGTCGCGGGTGGCCGGGCCGGTGTCCTTCTTCGACGACGTGGCGACCTTCCAGATCGTCCCGTCCGGGGCCTGCACCACTCCGCCGTACCCCCAGAAGCTCTTCTTGGCGGGCTTCAGCGTGGTGGCGCCGCCCTCGAGGGCGGCGCCGATCAGGCTGTCGACGGTGCTCGGCTGCGACACGACGAGCGAGAGCGTGAACCCGCGGAACCCGCTGGTCGGCTCCTCCGAGGCGCGCACGTCGACGCGGGAGCCGAGGCCGAAGGCGGCGGCGTAGAAGGCGTCCGCGGCGGCGGGGTCGGGCACGCCGAGCGTGACGGACTCGATGGCGGCCATCTCAGTGCACCTCGTTGATGCGGACCATGTTGCCCGCCGGGTCGCGGAACGCGCAGTCGCGGATGCCGTACGGCTGGTCGGTCGGCTCCTGCACCACCTCGGCGGCGTCGCTGGCCTGCAGCTTCTCGAAGGTGCCGTCGAGGTCGGTGGTCGCGAGCGTGATGATGCCGTAGGTCCCCTTCGCCATCATCTCCTCGATCGTGCGGCGCTCCTCGTCGGTGATGCCGGGGTCGGCGGCCGGCGGGTGCAGCACGATGGAGATGCCGGGCTGGCCGACCGGTCCGACGGTGATCCAGCGCATGCCGCCGTACCCGACGTCCCCGCGGACCTCGAAGCCGAGGGTGTCGCGGTAGAACGCCAGGGCGGCGTCCGGGTCGTTGTGGGCCAGGAAGGCCGAGTAGATGCTGATGTCCATGGCCGAAACGCTAGATCGGCACCCAGGGCCGGCGCTTCTCGATTCCTGACCGGATCGGTGAGGACCGTGTCGTCGGCTAGTACCGCCACAAGGCGGGGTCGAAGTCGAGGAAGCACGCGACGTGGACCACGACCCGTGACGCTCCGCAGACGACCACCCGGTGGCCGGTCAGCTGCAGCTCGTCGGTGAACGCTCCGAGCTCGCGCACCGACGCCAGGTCGGCGAAGCGGAGCTGGAAGAGGTGGAGGTGGACCAGCCTCGCACCGTCGACGTTCGCAGTTGCCAGGCCGGCGCGCAGTTGGTGGAACGTGGCGATGTCCGCCTCGCCCTGGATGTCGACCCAGGTGCTGCCGCTGCGTCGCAGCGTGGTGACGGTGAGGCCGGCGGCGGCGAGAGGGACATCGGAGATGTTGGCGGTAACGCTCATGGATATCCCGGCTCCCTGGAAGCATCCTGTACACCTGCGGGCGCTTCGCAATGGTGGTTCGCCGGGAACGACGCCGTCCTCGATGACAACGCTCGACAGACTCTCGGTAGCTCGACCGTACGCGCGACAGTGCCGCGATACCAGCCATCGGCGGGGACCGCCGACGGACATTCCCCGGTCGGTCGTCGACTGGTCACGGTATCTGCCGGTTGGGGCAGTTCAGGCCTGCCAGAGGGTCGGGTCCAGGCCGGTGATCCGTGCGACCTTCGCGACCACCGGCGGTGTTCCGTGCACGACGAGCCGGTGTCCGCGATCCCGCACGTGGTCGGCGAACGCCCCCAGAGCGCGGATCGACGCCACGTCGGCGAAGTCGAGGTGGGAGAGCTCCAGGTGGACGGTTGCTCGGTCGAGCTCCACCACGGCCAGGGCGTCGCGGAGCACGTCGACGTTGCTGATGTCGGCTTCACCCGTGACGTCGACCCAGATGGCGTCGGATCGTCGAAGGGTCGTGACGTCGAGGCCGGCACCAGCGTCGCGGTCGGTCGCGTTCACGGGTGTTCGGCTTCCTCGGAGCTGCTGCTACTCCTGCGGTCGCTCGTCAACGCTACGCCGGATTCGGCCGCCCCGGCCGCCCTCGCCAGAACCTCGTCGGCAGCACGTCTGGCCCAGTGCGGTCTTGTGCGGTTTGCGGTGTTTGCCGAGGTCGGCAGGGGGTACCCGACCGACTGGGCCTCGGCTGCCAACCTTCGTTTCCGGCCGGAAGGCGGCACGGGAGAGGAGCCGGGCGTGGACGACGCACAGCGCGTTTGGGGGCTCCCCTCCGACCGGACGGCCGCCCGGCTTGCGCGCGACGCGGTCGACGGTGCCTGCGGCGTGCTGGTCGAGCGAGACCGCGCTGCCGCGCTGCTCCTGGTCACCGAGCTGGTGACCAATGCCGTCGACCACGGTCGCGGTCCGATCCTGCTGGTCGTCGTTCCCGAGCCGCGGTGCCTGCGGGTCGAGGTGCACGACGAGAGCTCCGAGATGCCGCAGATAGGCGGACCGACGGTGGCGGTCGGCGTGTGGGCGGTGTGCGGGCTCCAGCTGCTCGCGGAGTTCGCGAGCAGCTGGGGAGTCAGTCGGAGAGGCTTCGGGCAGCCCGGCAAGCTGGTCTGGTCGAGATGACCGGCGACCCCGACCGGTGGATGCCGGACGCGCTCTGAGCACGGCGCATCGACCGTGTCGAGAAGCCTGGCGGACCGCGCGACCCGCCCGGAGCAGGCCGAGCAGCGCCTGCGCGTGGTGCCGCGATGACCACACCGCTCCCGTCCCCTGGAGCAGGTCGAGCCGGTCACGACCGATCGTTCGACGGGAGTCGCACGACACCTCTTCGGAGGTTCGAATGTAACCTTGCGGGTACGTATCCATCTGGTTACATTGACGTCATGAACTCCGTGTGGCACGCGCTGGCGGACGAGAGCCGGCGCACGGTTCTCGAGATTCTCCGCGACCGCCCTGCGACCGCAGGAGAGCTGGCCGAGGCTCTCCCGATCGCTCGCCCCGGCGTGTCCCGTCACCTCCGCGTGCTGCGGGAGGCGGGGCTGGTCGACGTACGCCGGGACGCGCAGCGCCGGATCTACACACTCCGCACCGATCCGCTCGTCGAGGTCGACGAGTGGCTGGGCGAGTACCGCCGGCTCTGGGAGAACCGGCTCGACGCCCTCCATACCGAGATCGCCCGAGGAAAGAAGGCACGACGATGACCACGATCGCGACGATGCGAACGCTCGACGAGACCCGAGGAGCCGTCCGGGTCGAGGACCTCTACGACACGGACATCCGCGACCTCTGGCAGGCCTGCACCGCGCCCGGGCGACTGGCCCGGTGGATCGCCCGGATCGACGGCGACCTCCGGGTCGGCGGCACGATCCAGACCGTCTTCACGAGCAGCTGGACCGGCCCGGCGCGCATCGACGTGTGCGATGCGCCCGACCACCTGCTGCTGACGACGGAGCCGGGCGCCGACGACGAGGGCCAGATCGAGGCGTGGCTGACCGAGGAGGGCTCCAAGACCCGGCTGGTGGTCGAGGAGCGCGGCCTGCCGATGACGCATCTCCCGTTCCACGCCTCTGGTTGGCGGGTCCACCTCGAGGATCTCGGTCGGTCGCTGGAGGTCGACGGCCCGGTCCATCCGGAGGGCTGGAGCCCCGATGCGGGGGCGTCCGGCTGGAAGAAGCGCTGGGAAGAGCTCACGCCCACGTACCAACAGATGGAGATCGGCTGATGTCGGACCTGATCAAGCTCAGTGCGACGACGGTCAACGCGCCCGACGCGATCGCACTCGCGCGGTTCTAAACCGAGATCACCGGCGGGGTCGCGAAGGGCGACGAGCACTGGGCGCTCGTGGAAGGAACGTACGGCGACATCGGGTTCCAGCAGATCGACGACTTCCGGCCACCGACCTGGCCGGGTGGCGAGGTCGGGAGCCGCGGACGGACGCGATGACCATGAAGATCGCCTTGCTCGGGACCGGGTTCGGTCAGGCTCATTCCGCGGTACACGCACCACGCACGGACGTCGACGAGGCGGTCGTCTTCGGACGGACGCCGGAGAAGCCGGCCCAGACCCGGGACGCCTTCGGGTTCGCCACCACCACCGACCTGGACACCCTGACCACGGACGGTTCGGTGGACCTGGTGGACATCTGTCTGCCCACCCGGCTACACGCCGACGTGGCGATCCGGGCCCTGCACGCGAACAAGGACGTCGTGGTCGAGCTCCCCCGGACAGCCTCGACGACGCGGCACGCATCGTGGCCGCCCACGAGCGTTCCGGCCGGCAGGCGTTCGTGGACATGTTCTCCCGGTTCAACCCCGCCAACCGGCGACTCCGCGAGGCGGTGCACAACCGACGTCACGGTCCCTTGAAGGTCTTGGAGATCGACGGACGCATCGCTCTGCTCTGGCCCGGCTACGACCTCGCTACGACCTCACCCTGCGCACGCTGGAGTTCCTGCCGACTGCACGACGCTCCGGACGACGCGGCTCACCCGACCGACATGTCCTGCAGCCCCACGACGACCGCCATTGCCAGGGCGTCGGCGTCGGGGGTGCCGGGCTCGGCCGAGAACACCACGATCTGGAGGTCGCTGCCGTGCACGCCCAGCACGTCGCAGTCCAACGTCATGCGTCCGACGACGGGGTGGTCGAGGGTCTTGCGTTGGGCGCCGCGCACACGGGCCGGTGTGGTTTCCCATAGTTCGGCGAACCGTGTGCTCTGCGCGCGCAGGTCGCCGACGAGGGAGGCGAGGTCGGGATCATCGGGGAGCCGGATCAGCGCGGCGTGCAGATCGGCCACGATGTCCGTCTCGACCATGGATCGTGTCTGTTCCTCCAGTCCGCCCAGCTGTGGCAGCTGCATGAAGGTGCGCCAGGCGCGGTTGCGGGCCCGGCCGCTCTGACCGGAGAGGTCGCCGAGGAGCGCGTCGGCGGCACGGTTCTGGGTCACCGTCTCCCACGCGGCGTCGATGACCGCCACCGGAATGTCGCCCAGCCGGTCGACGATCCGCTGGATGCTCGGCGTCACGTGCCGCACCATCCGCCCCGGAGTGGGCGCCGCATGCCCGGCCATCGCGTGCAACCGGTCGCGCTCCTCCTCGTCCAGCCGCAGGGCCCGGGCGAGCGCCTGCACCACCTGCGCTGAGGGGTGCCGGGCCCGGCCCTGCTCGAGGCGGACGACGTAGTCGGTGGACATCCCGGCCAGCTGCGCGACCTCCTCGCGTCGCAGCCCCGGTGTACGTCGTCGCGCCTGCTGAGGCAGCCCCGCGGCGCTTGGTGTCAGGCGCTCGCGCCACGCCCGCAGCTGAGAGCCGAGCTCGCTGGTGGCCATGGGCCCATCCAACCAGCCCACGATTCTTCCGGGGCCGATCAGTGCCCGACGGCGACCGGTCCGACCTGCTCCAGCGCGGTCAGGTCGTCGGCGTCCAGGTCGACATCGAGCACAGCCATGTTCTCCTCCAGGTGAGCGACCGACTTGGTCCCGGGGATGAGCAGCAGCCGGTCGTACTGGGCCAGCAGCCAGGCGAGCGCCACCTGGCTCGGCGAGATCTGGTGCTTGTCCGCCACCGAGCCGACGTGTGGGTCGGCGGCCAACGAGCTCGGCCCACCACCACCGAACGCCGAGCCGAGCGGGAAGAAGGGCACGTAGGACACCTCGTGGTCACGGCACAGGTCGAGCACCGGGGCATCGCTGCGGTCGAGGATGCTGAACGGGTTCTGCACCGCGCCGATGCCGACCGTCTCGATCGCTGTCCGGACGGTGTCGACGGTGACGTTCGAGACGCCGATCAGATCGACCTTCCCAGCCTCGCGCAGCTCGGCGAGAGCGCCGAGCTGATCGGCCAGCGGCGGCTCCTGCGCCCCCGGGTTGTCGCGCTCGAAGCGGCGCAAGTTGACCAGGTCGATGCGTTCGACACCGAGGTGACGCAAGTTGAGCTCGACCTGCTGCTTGAGGTCCTCGGGCTCCGCCGCAGCGTTCCAGCCGCCATGCTCATCGCGGACGGCACCGACCTTGGTGACCAGCCGCAGACCCTCCGGGTAGGGCTGCAGCGTCTCGCGGATGAGGTCGTTCACGACGTCCGGGCCGTAGAACTGCGCGGTGTCGATGTGGTCGACGCCGAGCTCGATGGCCCGCCGCAGCACGGCGCGGCAGGCGTCGGGATCGGCCGGCGGTCCGAACACGCCCGGCCCTGCCAGCTGCATCGCTCCGAACCCGATGCGATGGACGGGCTTGTCGCCGAGAGAGGACTGCGAAGTAGTCATGTCACCACCGTGGCGACCGGACCGGAGACGCACCAGAGACGCTGAGTCCTGGGACCAGGCGTACCACCCAGCGGCATGACGGGACCGTCGCAGCGACGCGATCCGCGGCATGACGCCGTGTCGGAGACGTGCATGCGGTCGCGACACCCTCCGGATCACCTATCGGCTCGGGGCGACCGCGACAGGCGGCGGAATGACGCAACTGGCTTCCGCTTGTCAGGCCTGGGCAGGGTCAGTCGAGGGAGGCGCTTGCGCTTCTCAGGTCGTTCATGATCGACCCGCGTCCGCGGAGCAGGTAGAGGCCGACCCACTGGTACAGGTCATGGTGGGGACGGCCCGTGGTCGCGAGCGCTTTCCATGGATCGGCCACTGGTGCGGAACGGGTGGGCGGTCCGACGTACGCGTCTATGTAGGTATGGATGCTGTCGACGAGCTTCTGTCGTCCCGTGGAGGTTGTACAGCAACCCAGCACCGCCCAGTTGTACATCGCGCCCTGGTAGGCATCCCAGTTCCTGACGACTCGGCTGCCCTTGGGGTAGTAGACCTTGAAGGTCGGAGTCAACGTTCCCGAGGCCAACACCCAGGCGTCCGCGGCCTTGTCGCGCGCAGCCCGTCGATGCGCCGTATCGGTCGCACGCGCCTCCTGCGCCTGCTGGTACAGGGCGATTGACGCAGCACTGACGTCCTGGACGAGAGTGCCTTCGAGTGTGACCTCACTCTGCTTGTCGGAGTACTGATCACTGATGTAGCCCGCGATGACCGCCCCGACGAGCGCCGCTGCGAGCCACTTGGCAAGCGAATGCCATGTGATCCAGGCGTTCAGGCGTGACAGCGTTGTGGTCCGGTCAGTCCCCTGACCGCGAAGGTGAGCGGCCTCTGCAACCGTGAGCGTGGCGAGGCGCCGGTGCCCATCCTCGAAGACGTAGATCACGTGGGCCGGCGCGCCGGCGTTCAGCACTTCACCAGACTGGTCCGATCTCGGCGTCCCCGCGCTCATGCCGCGATCTTGGCAGCGTCACCGCTGCTGCGCAGGGTTTCCGCTCATGCGGTGTGGTGATCGTGGTGCAGCTGCGCGAATGCACGGACCATCGGTCAGTCCGCACGTCCGTCGGCAGCCTGCAGGCTCAGCTCCCGAGCACCTCGCGTTCACCGGGATCGCGGGCCGGGTCGTTGGCTGGCAGCGCGTCGACCGCCCAGTAGGCGCGCTTCCACTCCGGGACCGGTGTCAGACGATCGCTGCGTGGCACGAACCGCGACCGCCGTACGAGCTCGTAGCGGTGGATATAGCGCGGACAGTTGGGGAAGACGGCGCGCGTGCGAACCCGGACGACGAACTGAGCCTCTGGGTGGTCGCCCTGCAACGGGTCGTCCAGGTCGATGCTCGCCGTGCCCTCGAGGCGCATCCGGTGACCTCGCTCGAAGTCAATGAACAGCATGCCCACGTGCGGGTTGAGCAGGACGTTCCCGGTGGACAGGTACATGCCGTTTCCGTCGTAGTTGGGAAAGCTCAATGTGTGCGGATCAAGGACACGGACGAAGCCCGGTTCACCGCCCTTGTACGAGCACGTCGGTCGTCCTTCGGCATCGGCTGTCGCCAGGAAGAACATGTCGCGATCTTCGATGAAGGCACGGTCATCCTCGCTGATGGTGTCCTTGACGAGCAGTCCGTCGATACGGTCGGCCAGGGCTCGCGTGTCGAAGCGGTCTTGCAGAGACCGGCTGCCGCCGTGGAATCCGGAAGCCATGTGTCCTCCTGATGAGGCGAGGTCATTCAGACAGGTCGCGGCCACCGTGCGCCCAGCCACAGCGCAAGTGTGAACCCCGCGACGCGCCCCGTCGAGAGGAGGAGCGAGCCGGCCTTGGGTTTCAACACGCCGTCGCGATCCAGACGTAACTGACGCGGCGGAATGACGCAGATTGCGGAACGGACGGGTCGCGACGACTGGGGACGTTCGTGGCCGCGGAGCGCGTTGCGTCGCCTACACCGCAGGGTCGGGACGGACCGCGGTCGTCGCGATGCCGGTCATCGCGACGACGAACAGAAGGACCTGGATCAGTTGTCCCAGGTGCCCAACCATGGACACGAACGGCAATAGGCCCACCATTGCGAACAGCAGGACCGGCACCCACCGTGGAGTGCGCCGTGCACGGATCAGCGCGACGGCCATGAGAAGCGCTCCAACGTAGAAGCACGCCACCCACGCCCCCAACGCCATCCCCAGTCTGTCGTCGTCGATGACACGGCCGAGTCCGTCGGGTCCCAGGGCCCCGTGCGCGACGAGCGTTCGGAGAATCACCAGCACAGAGGCGTAACCCGTGCCGCCGAGAACACCGATCGAATACACGACGATCGCCACACCACCGAGCCTTCGGGCCTGCTGGGCGAAGGGGGCGGCCAGGGTCGGGATGCCCAGGAGCAGCCCGACGGAGCCGATGCAGAGCGCCACAGCCATCGTGATCGCGCGGTCATCTGGGGCCAGGGACACAGTGAGGACAGGGGCGGCGTCGCCGCCGGTCGGGGTCGGACTGAGCATCGCCGCGAACCCCAACGAGATCGCGCCAATAATGAGGCACGACGCCGACCATGCCTCCACGGGGCTGCCGCGGGTCGGACGGATCAGAGGGAGCGACACGATCACGACCCGGAGGCGATGAGAATCCTGCCGCCCCGCCGGGACTCTAAGGCGCCGGACTGGCGCTGCGCGCGCTGCGTCACGTCTACCATGTCGTCACCGCGGCCTCCCATACCCCCCCACAGTGGTCCGTACCCTTCGCTGTCGCCTCTAACCATCGGCAGGAGAGGGGACGGGGGACGCGGCAGATCCAGGTGCCCGCTCCGACGACTCGGTTCCTGCCGGCCAGTGGGCAGTCGATCTTCCGCCGGTGACACGACGCGGTGGACTGAGGCGGCAGAGGCCGCACCGCGAGCTCAGTGTTCGGCCGAGTCGGGCCGAGTGTGCCTGTGAACGCGGCGTCAGTGAACTCGTGGGCGTCGTGAGACGGTTTGTCCGTACTGTCGCGGACCACATCGCAGAATGCCGGGACGCAGGCCCACGGCGGTGATCAGCATCGAAGATGCGGATCACGATCATCGCGATGACGACACGAGGGCGGCCACGACACGACGCAGGTCCAGTTTCCGGGCAGGTGCCACAGCGCCTCGCACGGGGACGCGGCCAGCGGGCTCGCGCTCTGCTCGGCCCCGCGAGTTCCGCTTTTGGCGTCTGCCACCTTGCGCTGGCCGGTCCGGTGCCAGCAGGACTCGGCCCACGCGCCGCTCACGTGTCAGCGAGCCTGGCTGACGTGCACGTGGGGTCAGAATCTGTCGGGGAACTGCTTGACGAGGCCGGCGCTGAGCAGGTCGGCCATGGTCATCATGTGGGTCTCGGCGGTGTCGTAGTCGCGGATCGACGTCGCGTAGCGGCCCTGGAGCTGGTCGGCGGCGTATGTCGTCGTCTGGGTGATGTGCGTCCGCATCATCTGCTCCATGACTCGCTTGTGCCAGTTCGGGTTGGCGGCGGCGAGGAAGTCGCCGATCTGCTTGGCGTTTGCGTACCAGGCCCGCTCGGCCTTGTCGAAGCCGGCGGTGTCACCGCTCTTGGCTGCGACGAGCACCGGCACAGCGTCCTTGATGTGGGTCTGCAGGAGCGCGGTGAGCTGGTCTCCAGCCTTGGCGCCGTAGAAGGGCTTGACGGCGTTGCCGATGTCGACCTGGTTGCGCAGCAGCCGGGCGATGGTCGCGTCCAGAGCCCGCGAGTCCTGCGCGAACGCGGCGACCGCGGCGTAGGTCCACTCCATGTGCTGGGCCCACAGCTCTCGCATCCGCAGGTAGAGCGCGGCCTGGCTGCGGGTGCGCGGAAGCGTCGACATGTGGGTCATGTCGTGCGAGGTCGTGCCCGCGATCACGGCCACTGAAGCGGCACGATCGGTGGCCCTGCTCGCGTCGGGACCGTTGCTGCACGCAGACACCGCCAGTAGCACTGACAGGCTGCCGGCGGCCGCGGCAATCGACATTCGTGACCTGTGCATCGCGTGCGTCTCCTTCGTGACGGGCCGTTGGTGCGCCGGTTGCTGTCCGGTACCTAGATGTGTGCACCGCGACCACGAGTTCTTACCGGTCCTCGCCGTGGTCCAGCCGGCTGGTAAGACGTCGCCTGCTCAGCCGCACTCACCAAGTGAGGGGCCGACCCTGCACACGAGGACGCAAAGGCCAAGCAACGGCCCTCTCCCGCTGACAGCGCGGTCAACGTGAATCGCATCTCGGCGAACGGGCGGACCCAGGAGGCGTGATGAGGCGCGAGCAAGCTTCCCTGATCGGGGCCGGTACCGCGGCGGGATGGCTGCTCGTCCTCACCATCGTCGACGTCGTCGTGCCTCCCACCGTCATCCCCGACACCCTGTTCGCGCTCGCTCCGTTGATCGCGTGCGCAGTCCTTCCGGCTCGAACCACGGCTGCAATGGGCGTCGCTGCCGTTCTCCTGCTTGTCTGGTCAGGGTGGTGGAACGGCAGCTGGGACACCACGCAGCAGTGGATCCTCCTGACCGACGTGGTCCTGGTCTGCCTGGCCGCCGTGGTGATCGCCGGAGTTCGGGTTCGTCGCGAGCAGCACACGGCGCGCGTCACCACCATCGCCGAGGTGGCCCAGCGGGCCATCCTCCCCAGCCTCCCGCCCACCGCCGACGGCGTCGCCATCGCTGGCTGCTACCTCTCGGCGGCCGAGGACGCGGTCGTCGGCGGTGACCTGTTCGACTGTTGCCTCGTGAGCCACACCCGCTTCGTCGTGGGCGACGTACGCGGCAAGGGGCTCGCCGCCGTCTCGCACGCGTCCCGGGTGATCTGCTCGTTCCGCCAGGCAGCGCCGACGCTGCGCCGGCTGGGCGACGTCGCCCGCAGCATGCACGCGTATCTCCGTCCACTCCTGGGCCCGGAGGACTTCGTCACCGCTCTCCTGGTGGACCTGTCCGCCCCTGGTGTCGTCCGACTCGCGAGCTGCGGACATCCACCCGCGCTCCTGGTCCGGCACGACGGGTCAGCGTCCTTCCTCGAGGTCGACGCTGGACTCCCACTGGGGCTCGCGCCCGAGGTCGGCGAGGCCACCGTCCCGTGGTCACCGGGCGACCGGCTGCTCCTGTACACCGACGGACTCAGCGAGGCGCGGGACGCGCGAGGACGATTCCTGCCGCTGCTCGACTTGGCGCCGCTCCTGGCGCACGGCTCGCTGCAACACGCCCTGAACGAGCTGCTGACCCACGTTCGGCAGCACGTTCCCGGCGGCCACCTCGAGGACGACCTCGCCGTCCTGCTCCTGGAGAACGCCCCGACGGCCACCGTGCCCGCACGTCCTGACCACGACGTCGACCTGTGGGGTCAAACGGCCTGACTCGGCGCCGAGGTACCCCGGCGCCGAGTCGAGAGACTGTGGCCGAGGTCGTGGATCCCGTGCCGGGCAGCGCCCAGCCAGCCATGACACCCCTGTCGCCATTGCGAAGTGTCGAAACGACACCGCGCATCGGCCCTTCGCTCGCGGCGGAAAGACCGCACCCTCCCCAGCGCGAGCCGACGTGCCCGCGACGGACTGTCGCACGGTCAGTCGGTGACCTTGCTCGGCGGGGCGCCGTACAGC
>JABFXA010000375.1 GCA_013361955.1 Nocardioidaceae bacterium | reverse complement strand
GTTCAGGCCGGCGCCGGAGCCGCCCTTGAAGATGAAGCCCTCCTCCTTGTACCAGTTCAGGATCGAGTCCATCGAGTCGTCGACGGACAGGATGAAGCAGGCGGAGACCTGCTGCGGCGACTGGGTGCCGACGTTGAACCAGACCGGGGAGTTGAACGAGAAGTACTGGTGCAGCAGCAGCCAGGTGAGCTCGTGCTCGAACACCTCGGCGTCGGCGACGCTGGCGAAGTACCCGTGCTCCTCCCCGGACGCGCGGTAGGTCTTCACGACGCGGTCGATGATGTGCTTCAGGCTCCACTCGCGGGCGTCGGTGCCGACCGCGCCGCGGAAGTACTTGGTGGTGACGATCGTGGACGCGTTGAGGCTCCAGAAGTCGGGGTACTCCACACCCTTCTGCTCGAAGACCGTCTCGCCGGTCTTCCAGTTCGTCTGCACGACGTCGCGGCGCTCCCAGGTCACCTCGTCGTAGGGGTGCACGCCCTCCGTGCTGAAGACCCGGTCGATCTTCAGCCCTGCTGCCTTGGCCTTGCGTGCGGTGCCCCTGGCTGCGCCGCTGACCGTCTCCGTCATGCTCGTCCCCTTCGGTCCCGTTGGTGGTGCCGTGCTCTTCGTGGGTGCTGGTACTGCGATCTGCTCGCCGTGGTCGTCACGGCCAACGTTGGTGTGCCCCGGGGCGGGCCGCTTCCCCACAACCCACCCCGGGGCAGTCTCTGGTCAGCCCGTGGGCTGAGGTGCCGGTACGGCGTCGGGCTCGACGCCCTGCGCGGCGCGCTCGGCGCGCAACACCGCGATCTCCGCCTCGAAGTCGTCGGCCGACTCGAAGGCGCGGTAGACGCTGGCGAACCGGAGGTAGGCGACCTCGTCGAGCTCGCGGAGCGGGGCGAGGATCGCCAGGCCCACCTCGTGGGCCGGCACCTCCGCCCAGCCCTCGGCGCGCAGCGCCGTCTCGACCTGCTGCCCGAGGCAGGCCAGGTCGTCCTCGGTGACGGGTCGCCCCTTGCAGGCCTTGCGGACCCCGGCGACCGCCTTCTCGCGTGTGAACGGCTCGGTCGCTCCGGACCGCTTCACCACCACGAGCTGCATCTGCTCGACGGTGCTGAACCGCTTGCCGCACTCGTTGCACGAGCGCCGCCGGCGGATCGCGCCGCCGTCGTCGGCGACCCGGCTGTCGAGCACACGGGTGTCGGTGTGGCGGCAGTACGGACAGTGCATCTCGCCACTCCTCTCCCCGGCTCCAGACCGGTTCTCGCGTCTCCCATGTCAACACCGAGGACCGACAGATCCGTCCCGATCTCGGGGCCGCGCGGCGGCCCCGGATGTGGCTGAGGCTGTGGGTAACGTGTTGACAACCAGGAGGTCCGCTGTTGAGAACTGACCACTAACTGTGGAGAACTACAGCGGTGTAACTACTAGATGTAGTGGTAACCCTAGGACCGCTCCCCGAGGGACGCAAGCGGAATCGGGTAAATGCCGCGACGAGTTTTCAAGGGTGGGTTAAACCGCAGGTCAGAGGGCGTTCGACCGGCTCGGACCGGCGTGTCGGAGCGGTGCTTCCGGCGTGTCGGGAGGGGTGTTCGGAGCCCCGGGACGCTCGTCACAGCCGTCACAGGGGCCACAGGTGTCAGGGGCTGGGGGTGACCTCCGGGGCCTGGGTGACCGGGCCGGGTGCCCCACTGGTCGGTGCGGTCTCGGTGGGCGTCGGGGTCGGGCCGCCCGAGGGTTCCTCGCTGGTGTCCGCGGAGGGCTGCCCGCTGGGTTCGGCCGACGGCTCCGCGGCGCCGCCGGTGCCCTGCTGGGCGGGCTGACCGGAGGGCTGGTCGGACGCCCCGGAGCCCGGCTGCCCGCCGCTGGGCGCCTGCTGGTCCGACGTACCCCCGCCTCCCCCGCCGGCGAGCCCGGAGAACGTGGTGCGCTCGGAGCCGTCGGTGCCGCCGGTGTACGTCGAGACCGCCCGGCCGGTCGCCAGCTCGAAGCCGAGGATCACCAACATCGCGATCAGGAACACCCCGCCGGCGACCAGCGCGACCCACTTCCACGGCAGCGCCGCCAGCGCCTCGCGCCACGACGGCCGGGTCTCGTCGGTTCCTGCTGACTGCAGCTCGTTCTCGGCGTCCTCGAGCTCGTTCTCGGCGTTCTCCAGGCGGCGCTTCGAGACGGTGTCGTGGCGGTCCTCGTGCCGGGCCACGTTCGCGTGCGCCTTGGCCCTCGCCACCCGGGCGAGTGCGGCCGACTGGGCGGCGGCGACGCGGGTCCGGCTGGCCTCGAGGAAGTACCGGTAGATCGCGGTGCCGACCGTGGCCACCACGCTGCCGACCGCGGCCCCGATCAGGGTGCCGACCACGCCGACCGTGGACAGCAGCACCGCCGAGGAGACAGCCGCGAGGGCGCTGGCCACCACCTGGGGCCAGCTGACGTCGATCTTCCGTTCGGCCTGCTGCTCGGTCACTCGTCCCAGGATGACAAGCGACCGGAAACCCGGCTACGCGCGCGGCAGCCGGAGCGTGTACGACGTGGCGGGACCGCGGTCCAGCGCCAGGTGCCCGCCGAACGCCGCGGCGGTCTCCCGGGTGGGCTCGAGGGCGGACGGCGGCGCGTCCGGGCAGGGGGCCTCGTCGACCACCTGGACCAGCACGTGGTCGCCCGCGTCGACCACCGACAGGGTGACGGTGCCGCCGCCGTTGTCGAGGGCGTTGCCGAGCAGCCCGTCGAGCACCTGCTCGACCGCCCCGGAGGCGAGCCGGACCGGCGCGGGCGACTCCCCCACGAACGAGACCCGGCGACCGACCTGGGCCAGGTTCGGCTGCCAGCGCTCCACGGTGGCGCGGGCCACCTCGGTCAGGTCGACGTCGCCGACCCGGCGCTCCCGGGTGGCGGCGAGCATCGCGTCGACGGAGGCGTTCAGCCGGTCCAGCTCGTGCATCGACCGCCGCAGCTGCTCGGCGGCCCCCTCGCTGAGGTCACCGGCGAACGACAGGTCCTCCAGCTCCAGGCGCATCGCGGTGATGGGCGTGCGCAGCTCGTGCGACGCGTCGAGCAGGAACGCCCGGTGCCGGGTCAGGATCTCCTGCACCTGCCGGCCGGCGCGCTCCAGCGAGCGAGCGATCGCCTCCGCCTCCGGCACCGCGTACGTCGGCAGGTCGAGGTCCATCCGGCCGCGGCCCAGCGACCGTGCCTCGGCGGCGAGCGCGTGGAACGGGCCGCCGAGCCAGCGCGCGACGAGCAGCCCGGCCACCGCCGAGAGGGCCACCAGCAGCACGCCGCCGAGCGCGACCGCGAGGGCGCTCGCCTCGAGGAGGACCAGACTGCAGAGCACCAGGACGGTGACCAGCGTGGCGGCGAGGAAGGCGACGACCAGCCGCTCACGCATCGGACGGCTCGTCCTCGAGCCGGAAGCCCACGCCGCGGACGGTCACCACGCGCGCGGGCGCCGCGTGCTCCTCGAGCTTCTGCCGGAGCCGGCCCACGGTGACGTCGAGGGTCTTGGTGGAGCCGAACCAGTTCTCGTCCCAGACGTCGTCCATCAGCCGCTCGCGGGTGACCACGGCGCCGCGCTGCTCCGCGAGCAGGGCCAGCACGTCGAACTCCTTGGAGGTGAG
>JABFXA010000123.1 GCA_013361955.1 Nocardioidaceae bacterium | reverse complement strand
GGGCTGCGGCAGGTGGACCTCTTCGAGGGGCACGCCCACGTGTCGTACTGGGTCCGGCCGGAAGCGCGCGGTCGAGGTGCGGCGGTCGCAGCGACCGAAGCGATGGTCGACTGGAGTCTCGGCGAGCTGGGCCTGCATCGGTTGCAGCTCACGCATTCGGTACGCAACGAGGCATCCTGCCGGGTGGCGGCGAAACTCGGGTTCCCGGCCGAAGGCGTACTGCGGGGAGCGGGCCGCCACGCGGACGGGTGGCACGACATGCACGTGCACTCGCGGCTGCGCGACGACCCGATCAGGCGCTAGACGTGCGCCTGTCGCCGACGAGGCGGCCCGAGCGGATCAGCGCCCGGCGGCTGCCGGCGGGCGGCGCGGTGCCGGTGGGCATACCGGCGGTCTCGGGGTTCGCCCGGGTATAGAGGGTCACCGAGGTGGCCGGGGCGAATCCGCTGCTCTCCATGAGTGCGGCCGAGGCGTGGTTGGAGTCCTCCACGTCGGTCACGACCCGGTTGGCCCCTGCGGCGAACAGCGCGTTGCAGCAGATCTCCACCAGCCGCCGGGCGATGCCACGGCCCTGCTGATCCGGCGCGACCGCGATCCATTCCAGGTACGCCCAGTCGTCGCGCAACTCGAAGGTCATCGACCCGAGGACGAAGCCGACGACGCGGTCGTCCACGAGAGCCACCCAGCACGCTCCCTCGGCGGTGTCGAGGTGCTCGGCGATGGAGGTCAGCGACCACGAGGTGTAGGGCTTGACGGTGACGTCGTACACCTGGCGGCCGAGGTCGCGTACCTGGCGCAGGTGCTCCAGGCCCATCGGGGTGATCTTGACATCGTCGTCGGCCATGTCCTGAAGGTACGCCCGGCCTGCGTCGGCAGGTGCCGAAACGCCCCGGCGTCCGGGGTCTTCCGGGACGTGAGCATCACCGGAGGTTCCTTCAAGCGACGCCCTTCCGACAGATACATCTAAATGCCTCGTGCTATTCGATACGGTGCCCGCCATGATGCGACGAACCGTCCTCGCCGTGGTGCTGGCCCTGGCTACCCTGCCTGTCGGCGCCCTTACCGCGTACGCGCTCCCGCCCAAGCACATCCAGGGGAACCAGACGATCCCCGTCTACGACTACGCCTCCGCGATCCGTGAGGTGGTCTGGGTGGAGAGCAGCGTCGACAGCGACTCCGAGCCCGGGCCCGACCGGATCGCAGTCGACATCGTCCGGCCGGTCGATCCCGACAACCCGGGCCTGCAAGTGCCCGCCATCGTGGAGGCCTCGCCCTACTACACGCTCCTCGGGCGCGGCAACGAGCTGGAGAAGAAGCTCTACCTCAATCCCAACGACCCGACCAGCCCGGTCGTCAAGATGCCGCTCTACTACGACAACTACTTCGTGCCCCGCGGGTACGCCTTCCTCGGCGTCGACCTGTCCGGCAGCACCCATTCGACGGGCTGCCTCGACGTCGGCGGGAAGGCCGAAGTCCTCGGCGCGAAGGCGGTGATCGACTGGCTGACCGGTGCCGCAGTGGCCCACAACGCCATGGGCCAGCAAGTCTTCGCGACCTGGTTCAGTGGCAAGGCCGGGATGATCGGCAAGTCCTGGGACGGCGCGATGGTCACCGGAGTCGCGGCGACCGGCGTACCGGGGTTGGCGACGGTGGTGCCGATCAGCGCGGTGACCAGTTGGTACGACTACGAGCGGCTCAACGGGGCGGTGCGGTCGAACGTCAGCTCGACGGTGGGCCTGCACGACACGTACACGTCGAGGCCGCCGGCTTCCTGCTCCGCCACCCGGGCTTCGCTGGTCGCCAACAACGGGCTGGACTATTCGCCGTTCTGGGTCGAGCGGGACTACGTCGCGACCGCCGCGAACATCAAGGCCAGCGTCTTCGTCGTGCACGGCATGAACGACCTGAACGTCAAGAGCTCGAACTTCGGGCGGCTGTGGGATCAGCTCGCTGCGGCCGGCGTACCGCGCAAGCTGTGGCTGTCGCAGGAACAGCACGTCGACCCGTTCGACTTCCGGCGGGCGCTCTGGGTCGACACCCTGCATCGCTGGTTCGACCAGTGGCTGCAAGGGCTCGACACCGGCATCATGAACGAGCCGCAGGCGACCGTCGAGCGGGCGGCCGACACTTGGGTGGACCTGCCCGAGTGGCCTCCGGCCGGCACCACGAGCCCGGTGTACTACCTGCGTCCCGGCAACGGCATCACCGGCGAGTTGTCGACCGCCGGGCCGAACGGCGGCTCCATGGCGATCACCGACCTGGCCCTGACGGAGTCCACCGCGACGACCGGCCCGCAGCTCGCCAAGCTCGGCCGCTGGGTCTTCCTCACGCCGGCGTTAGCGCAGGACGTCCATCTGGCCGGCAGCGCGACGGTCACCGTCCGGATGCAGTCGACGCTGCCCACCGCCACCTTGACCGCCCGGCTGGTGGACTACGGCAACCAGACCCGGGTCAGCTGGGAATCCGGCCAGGGCATCACGACGGGGAACACCGAAGACTGCTGGGGCGCAGCGACGGCGGCCGACGACGCCTGTTACAAGAAGACCACCAAGAACGTGGTGAACACGGGCGTCTCCGTGCTGAGCCGGGGCTGGCTCGATCTGGCCCATCGCGGCTCGCTCTCGAGCCCGACCGGCATGCCCGCGTTGACCTGGCAGACCGTCACGCTGCGGCTGGCCGCCACCGACCAGATCGTCAAGGCCGGCCATCAGCTGGGTCTGGTGATCAGCTCGACGGACAGCTCCTGGACCACCACGGCCGCGACGGCCTCGGTACTCACCTTCGATCTCGGCCGGTGCATCCTGCGCCTGCCGACGGCGCCGAACTGACCCTCAATGGCCTGGCGGCCTAGTCCGGCGGCTCGGTTGCCGGGCCGCCGGAACCCGAGTGGCCCAGGTCCTCGGCCTGCTCGCGTTCGTGATCTTCGCGTAGCTTGCGTTCGAAGGGGCGCTCGGGCTCCTCGGCGAACTCCTCCGGCGTCTGCTCGGCGAACTCGTCGTCTGGTGGGACCGCGTCCGGTCGCATCTTGACCTCCCTCGTCGGCAGTCCCGGTGCAGCTACCCGGCTTGATCGGCACCGAAACAGGCTCGGAGGGCCGGAGACGACTCCGGCCCTCCGATCTGCTCACGGCACGTGTCTGCTTACGGCACCAGAACGATGCCACCGCGTACGCCGCCGGCGGCCAGCCGCTTGTATGCCGTCGCCGCCTCCGCGAGCGGGTAGGTCTCCGCAAGCCGCAGTCGCAACCGGTTCTGCTCGACGAGCCCGACCAACTCGGTCAGGCGTACGCCGTCCGCCGCGACCTGGACGCCTTCGGTGCGGATGCCACGCTCCGGCTCGGGAGCGACCGGGTATCCGTTCACGTAGACGCCGCCGTCGCGTACTGCGGCAAGCGCTGCGGCTCCGGCCAACGCGGGATCGTAGAGCCCGTCGACGCCGTCGCCGATCAGCGCGCGAATCCCGGCCGCGAGCGGCTCCGACCGGTCGACGAACCAGACCGCGCCTTGATCGCGTACAAGTTGCTCGTCTTGAGCGGCCGCGACCCCGACGACGCGCAACCCTCGCGCGGTCGCGAGCTGGACCGCGAACCCACCGACCGCGCCCGCCGC
>JABFXA010000181.1 GCA_013361955.1 Nocardioidaceae bacterium | reverse complement strand
GGGCAGCGCGGCGGCCACCCGTTCGCACCACGCGGCGTCGGCGCCCGCCCCGACGAGGGCCCGCGCCAGCACCCACTCCGCGGAGATCCGGTGACCGGCGAGCCACGCGGCCACCGTCTCCTCCGCGTCCGCCCGTGCGAGCGGGTCGGGGTCGGCGCGCTTCGGGTCCAGCTCGCGACGCAGGGCGTCGAGGGCGGCCAGCCGCTCGCCGCTGACGTCGACGTCGGCGAGCCGGCCGAGCGAGGAGAACATCGCGGTGCACGCGTCGGACAGCACGTCGACGGCCCGGGTCGCCGCGGAGGCCGGGTTGTTGAGCTCGTGGGCCAGCCCGGCCGCGAGCGTGCCGAGGGTGACCAGCGCGGACCGCTGCCGCGCGGTCGACTCGATGGTGCGGGCGGTGTGGTACAGCCCGCGGACCAGGTGGCCGCCGAACGGGAACCACTCGTCCAGCAGCGCCCGCAGCTCCACGGCCGGCACGCTGAGCAACCGGCTCGGGACGGCGCCGCGTCCGGTGGCGAGGTAGACGCCCTGCTCGTCCCAGGCCCGGAACCCGCCGGCCCAGCGGCCCGCGACGTCCATCTTGGCGACCTGCACGTCCTCGTTGCCCACCCGCCGGCACAGCTCGATGGCGCCGTCGAGCAGCAGCCACCAGTGCTCGGCGTGCTCGCCCTCGCGGAACACCACCGTCCCCGGCTGCACCGCGACCTCGGTCCCGCGCGCGGCGAGCTCCGCGAGCTGGGACTCGTCGAGCCCCTCCAGCAGCGGGACGCCGCGCAGGTCGTCGGCGTCCATCACATCGTCGCCAGGTAGCGGTGCACCAGGTACACCGACATCGCGCCCTCGCCGACCGCGGACGCCACCCGCTTCATCGAGTCGAGCCGGACGTCGCCGGCGGCGAACACGCCGGGCACGCTCGTCTCCAGGGCGTACGGCGAACGGGTCAGCGGCCAGCGCCGGCCGCCCTCGCCGGCCACCATCTCGGCGCCGGTGAGCACGAAGCCCTTGTCGTCGCGGGACACGTCGTCGCCGAGCCAGTCGGTGTGCGGGACCGCGCCGATGAACACGAACATCCAGCTCGCCTCGACCTCGGCCTTCACGCCGGTGTCCCGGTCGACCAGGGTGAGCCCCTCGAGGTGCCCGGCGCCGTGCACCGACTGCACCTCGCACCGGTAGCGGACCTCGATGTCCGGGGCGGCCAGCACCCGCTCGGCGAGGTAGAGCGACATCGAGTCGTGCAGGTTCGCGCCGCGCACCACCATCACCACCCGCGAGGCGTGGTGGGACAGGTTGAGCGCGGCCTGCCCCGCCGAGTTGGCCGCCCCGACGACGTACACGACGTCGCCCTGGGTCTGGCCGGCCTCGCCGGCGTTGGCGCCGTAGTAGACGCCGCGTCCGGTGAGGTCCTCGAGCCCGGACGCGTCGAGACGACGGTAGGAGACGCCGGTGGCCACGATCATCGAGCGCGCCTCGATCACGCCGCCGTCGGCGAGCCGGGCGACGCGGACCGGGCCGCGGGACTCGAACCCGGCCACCTCGCGGGTGAGCACCATCTCCGCGCCGAACCGGGACGCCTGCGCGATCGCCCGCCGGGCCAGGTCGGAGCCGCTGAGCCCCTTGGGGAAGCCGAGGTAGTTCTCGATGGCGGCGCTCTGCCCGGCCTGGCCGCCCGGCGCCTCCCGCTCGACCACCACCGTGCTCAGCCCCTCGGACGCGGCGTACACCGCCGCCGCGAGTCCCGCGGGCCCGCCGCCGACGATGCACACGTCGTACAGCGGGTGCTCGGCGTCGGTGTGCAGGCCGAGCGCCGAGGCCAGGTCGCGGGTGGTCGGCGCGCGCAACGGCTCGCGCCCGGTGACCAGCACCAGCGGCAGGTCGTCGGGACCGGCGCCCGCGAGGTCGCGGAGCCGGACCGCCTCGTCGTCGCGCTCGACGTCGTACGCGCGGTACGGGACGTGGTTGCGGGCCAGGAACACCTTCAGCTCGTGCGCGCGGTCGGACCACCGGTCGCCGACCACGCGCACGTCGGCCTCGTCCTCGCGGTGCTCGGCCCGCCAGTCGTCGAGCAGCTCGTCGACGACCGGGTACAGCCGCTCGGCCGGCGGGTCCCACGGCTTGAGCAGGTAGTAGTCGAGGCCGATGTCGTTGATGGCCCGGATCGCGACGTCGGTGTCGGCGTACGCGGTGAGCAGCAGCAGCCGGGCGCCTGGCGCGTGGGTGCGTACCTGCGCGAGCACCTCGATCCCGGTCATCCCCGGCATCCGCTGGTCGGCGACCACGAGTGCCACCGGCTCGTCGCGCAGCGCCAGCCGGGCGAGCAGGTCGAGCGCCTCCTGCCCCGACGTGGCGCCGAGGACGCGGTACGCCGCGCCGTACCGGTCCGCGAGGTCGCGGCCGATGGCCTGCGCGACCTGCGGGTCGTCGTCGACGGACAGGATCGTCGGTCTGCTCACTGGGCCCCCTCGTGTCAGGACCGGGCCTCCGAGCAGGCGCGGGGTGCTGGTTCGTGAGCATAGGTCAGCGCCCGGCCCGTGGGGAGGGCTCGTCCGGGGATCCCCGCTGGTCAGGGGGCCGCGCGGGCCAGGCGCACGCCGCAGCGAGGGCAGTGCGTGCGGGGGCGACTGGTTTCATGGGACGGGTGACCACGGCGCCGAGCACCCACGACGAGACCGTGGCCCGCGGGGCGAACCGGACCCGGGTGGCCGCGATCGTGCTGCTGGTGCTCGCCTGGGGGTCCACGTTCGCGGCGGTCAAGATCGGCCTGGACGGCGCTCCCCCGGTGCTGTTCGGCGGCATGCGGTCGGTGCTCGGCGGCGGGCTGATGACCCTGCTGGCGCTGTGGCGCTCCGGTCCGCCGCGGCTGCGCGAGACCTGGCCGGCGTACGTCGTGCTCACCCTGCTCAACGTGGTGCTGTTCTTCACCCTGCAGACGCTCGCGATCCTCGAGCTGCCGTCCGGGCTCGCCGCGGTGCTGATCTACCTGCAGCCGGTGCTGACCGGGGTGCTCGCGGTCCCGCTCCTCGGCGAGTCGATGACCCGGCTGAAGCTCCTCGGCCTGCTCCTCGGCTTCGCCGGCATCGTCGTGGTCAGCGCCGGCGCGCTGCAGGGCCACGTCTCGGTGCTCGGCGTCGGCTACGCCGTGGTCGGGGCGCTGGTGTGGGCGCTGGGCACCATCGCGTTCAAGCGGTACGCCGGACAGGTCGACGCCTGGTGGGCGGTGGCGGTCCCGTTCCTGGTCGGTGGGATCGTGCTGTGCGTCGGCGGCGGCGCCGTGGAGGGCACCTCGATCGACTGGTCCGGCAGGTTCGTGGCGGCGTTCGTGTACGCGTCGATTGTGGGCACCGCGATGTCCTGGTCGCTGTGGTTCGGGCTGGTCGGTGCGGGCGAGGCGGGCCGCGCCGCGTCGTACATCTTCTTCGTGCCGCTGGTGTCGCTGGTGATCGGCGGGCTGCTGCTGCACGAGTCGCTCGGCCTCTCGCTGCTGGTCGGCGCGGCGCTGGTGATCCTCGGCGTGTACCTGGTGAACCGGCGCGGCCGCGGTGCGGTTGGCTAGCGCCCATGCCCGCGACCACCGAGCGCCTCGACGCCCGCGACCTCGACCTGGACACCGCCGACGAGGTCGCCGACCTGCTCAACGCGAGCAACGC
>JABFXA010000162.1 GCA_013361955.1 Nocardioidaceae bacterium | reverse complement strand
TTCGACGAGAACGACGGCCTGGTCACGAAGATCCAGAAGGAAACGGGCAAGGAGTAACCCTTGACCGCTCTCCCGGCAGCCGCGCCGGGCCGCGCGACGCGACGTCGCGTGGCCCGGCCCGGCTCTCTGACCCGCGCCTCGGGCCTCGGCCTCGGGGTGGCGATGATGTGGTTCAGCCTGCTCGTGCTGATCCCCCTGGCGATGGGCGGCGCGACCGCGTTCTCCGAGGGGGTCGCCGGCGGCTGGGACCCCATCACCAACTCGCAGACGCTGGCCGCGGTGAAGCTCACCGTGGTCGAGTCGGCGCTCGTCACGATGGTGAACGTCGTGATGGGCACCGTGATCGCCTGGCTGCTGGTCCGCGACCGGTTCTGGGGCAAGCGGGTGCTCGATGTCGTCATCGACATCCCGTTCGCGCTGCCCACGATCGTGGCCGGCCTGGTGCTGCTGTCGCTGTACGGGCCGCAGAGCCCCCTCGGCGTGGACGTCGCGAACACCCGGATCGCGGTCTGGCTGGCGCTCGCCTTCGTGACGCTGCCGTTCGTGGTCCGCACGGTCCAGCCGGTCCTCGAGGAGCTGGAGGGGGACGTCGAGGAGGCCGCTGCCTCCCTCGGCGCCGGCCGGCTCACGACGTTCCGGCGGATCATCCTGCCCAGCCTGGTCCCGGCCATCGCGGCCGGAGCAGCGCTGTCGTTCGCCCGGGGGATCAGCGAGTACGGGTCGCTGGTCCTGCTCTCCGGGAACCTGCCCAACCGGACGGAGGTGGCATCGGTGCGGGTGCTGACCTACATCGAGAACGGCGACAGCACGTCGGCGGCCGCGGTCGCGACGCTGATGCTGATCGTCGCCCTGTTCGTCATCGTGGTGCTCGACGTGATCCAGAGGCGGGTGGCCCGCCGTGGCTGAGACCCGAGCCGGCCGCGTGCGCGAGCCGGTGCCGGTCCGCTGGGGCCTGCGCCTGCTCGGCATCGGCTATGTGTTCCTGCTGGTGCTGTGGCCGGTGTCGCTGGTCGCGAAGTACACATTCGAGGACGGCTTCACCGCGCTCCAGGAGACCTTCGCCGACTCCGACGTGACCCACGCGCTGCAGCTGACCCTCGTGGTGGCGATCAGCGCGGTGGTGATCAACCTGCTGTTCGGGGTGGGCATCTCGCTGCTGCTGGTGCGCTACGAGTTCCCCGGCAAGCGGGTGCTCTCGGCGCTGATCGACGTACCGCTCTCGGTCTCGCCGGTGGTGGTCGGCCTGGCCCTGGTGCTCGCCTACAACCCGCGCACCGGCCTCTTCGGGCCCGGCCTCGCCTCGGCGGGTTTCGACGTCATCTTCGCCACCCCCGGGATGATCCTGGCCACCGTCTTCGTGGCGCTGCCGCTGGTGATCCGCGAGGTGGTGCCGGTGCTGAACGAGATCGGCGACGAGCAGGAGCAGGCGTCGCGCAGCCTCGGTGCGAACGCCGTGCAGACCTTCCGCCGGATCACGCTGCCGAGCATCAAGTGGGCGGTGGTGTACGGCGTGGTGCTCAGCCTGGCCCGGTCGCTCGGCGAGTTCGGCGCGGTGAAGGTGGTCTCCGGCAACGTCGTCGGGCAGACCCAGACCGCGACGCTCGTCGTGGAGTCGAAGTACCAGGGCTTCGACCAGGCCACGGCGTACTCCACCGCCTTCCTGCTGGCGCTGGCCTCGGTGCTCTGCATCGTCGTGGTCAGCCTGCTCCGACCGAAAGAGACTTCGTGACACCTGCGGCTCCGCCGCAGCGAAAGGGTGCAGCTTTTCATGAGTATCGAGATCAAGGGCGTCAACAAGAACTTCGGCGACTTCGTCGCCCTGCAGGACGTCGACCTCACCATCCCCACCGGGCAGCTGACCGCGCTGCTCGGCCCGTCCGGCGGCGGCAAGTCGACGCTGCTGCGGATCATCGCCGGACTGGAGACCGCGGACACCGGCAGCGTGCTCATCGAGGGTGACGAGGCGACCCACCTGCCGCCGCAGAAGCGCAACGTGGGTTTCGTGTTCCAGCACTACGCGGCCTTCAAGCACATGACGGTCGCGAAGAACGTCGCCTTCGGCCTAGAGATCCGCAAGCGGCCCAAGGCCGAGGTGAAGCGGCGGGTGCAGGAGCTGCTCGAGCTGGTGCACCTCACCCAGTTCTCGCACCGGCTGCCCGCGCAGCTCTCCGGCGGGCAGCGGCAGCGGATGGCGCTGGCCCGCGCGCTCGCGGTGGAGCCGACCGTGCTGCTGCTCGACGAGCCGTTCGGCGCCCTCGACGCCAAGGTGCGCAAGGAGCTGCGGGACTGGCTGCGCCGGCTGCACGACGAGGTGCACGTGACGACGGTGTTCGTCACCCACGACCAGGAGGAGGCCCTCGAGGTCGCCGACGAGATCGTGGTCATCAACGACGGGCGGATCGAGCAGATCGGCTCGCCCGACGAGCTGTACGACGCCCCGGCCAACGACTTCGTGATGGGATTCCTCGGCCCGGTCACCACGTTGCAGGGCGAGCTGATCCGACCGCACGACATCGACGTGTCCACGGAGGAGGGTGTGCTCGGCGCCGTACGCGGTGAGGTCGTGCGGCTGCTCCGCGTCGGCTTCGAGGTACGCCTCACCGTCCAGCCCGCCGACACCCACGACGAGGTGTCCGTCGTCCTCACCCGCTCCCACGCCCGCGCCCTCGGTGTCGACGTCGGCAGCACTGTCTGGCTGGCCCCGAACCGGGGTGCCAACCGGGTCCCGGCGATGTCCCGGGCTGCGGCTGCTGGTTGAGGTGCGAGCCCGCTGGGGCGAGCGTCGCTACCAGGGGGACTGTGTCTGGGGGTGGGGAATGGTTGTGGTGACCGGGCGTCTTGGGGTGACTCGTGTTCCCAACGGGGGTGCTCCGGGGGTCCGCCGGGCGCTGCGGCGGCGCGTCGCGAACCACCGGGTCTCGTTCGTCTGTTGGGTGCGGCCCGGGCGTCCGGTGGTCCGCGCCGCGGCCAAGCCGCTTGACGCGCTCCGCCGCACCCCCTGCGCACCCCTGACTCGGCCACGGGCATGGGTGTGGCCCGGCCACCTGGAGGGGTGGTCGGGTCGCACGCGTGCACGTTGCTCAGTTGAGGTGCGGGACGAGGTGTTCTCGGCCCAAAGGGGTGGTCCATCGATACCCGTCGGGTTCTCGGGTGTAGTGCCAGCCGTGGTGGGTCTTCTGGTTGTGGTGGCGCCGGCAGAGTGGCGCGAGATTCTGAGCTGAGGTCTGGCCGGGCGGGCCGTGCTCGTCGTAGGGGGCGATGTGGTCGAGGTCGCAGGACCGGGCGTCGGTGCGGCAGCCGGGGAACACGCAGTGCCGATCCCGGAGCATCACCTGGGTGTGCATCCACTCGGGTGGGTCGTGCCGGTCCACTGCCTCGGTGCTGGCCATGTCGAGCACGGGTTGGATGCGGACCTTGCCGACGCGGTGGAGCCAGGTGGCGATCAGGGTGAGGGTGGCGGGGCCGAGCTGCTCGATGCTGCCGGGAGTCCCCTTGTCGAGGTCGTCGGCGTCCACGTGCAGGTACAGGGCCGGCGTCCCGACCGGTCGGGCCGGGGTCGGGACGTCGAGGTGGAGGACGTGCTGGGGGTCGGCGAGCATCCCGAGCGCGGTGGCCCGCCGGGTGTCCAGGGGTGACTGGTCCCCGAGCCGGCCGAGCGTCGTGGCGAGGTCGCTGATCGTCTCGTCGAGGCCCTGGGCGTCCAGGGTGTCCAGGCGGGCGTAGACGTCGGTGGTGGCCGGGGTGTCGGGGCTGATGTCGAACCAGACGCCGCGTGCGGCCAGGGCGTCCTGCTCGCGGGTGCGGGCCTTCTCGGGTTCGAAACGTGCTTCGGCCAGCCCGACGGTGGAGGTGATGGTCTGGCCGGTGAGCCGACCGCGCTTCCCGGCGACCGCGAGGTGGCGGTCCACGAACGCCGCCGCCTCCGGGGAGAGGGGGATGGTGTGCTCGGCGGCCCTCAGCGCCTGCCAGGCCGGGAGGGTGAGGTCCTGCACCAGCCGCCACAGGCGTGGGAGGCGGAACCGGAGCTCCAGGGTCTGGCCGACCAGACCCAGCGCGGCGTGGTGGCTGATGCCCAGCGCGGCGGAGAGCTCGTGGACCGCGTCCTCGGTGACCTGCGGGCACCCCTCTCCGGCCAGCGGCGGGGCGACCACGTCGCCGTCCAGGCTGGCGTCGGCCGGCCACGCCGCTGCGACGTCGCGGTCGTCGACGACCGGGTGGCAGTCGCTGAACGCCACGACCGCGGCCAGCCGGTTCGCCTCCGCTCGGGCCGCAACCCGCTGCTCACGCACGACCGACTCGAGCGCGGTCGTCGCGTCGAGGTCGAGGAGGGTTGCGGTGTCGGACATGGGTCCATCCAAGCAGGGGGCACCGACAGTTTCTGCGCCGAATCCCCAGCTGTGGAAAGCGATTCCCCTCCATGACCTGTGGACGGAATCCGGCGCACCCGGGTTGGTTTCGAGGCTCGCGGTAGCCCGCTCGCACCTCAACCAACGCCGGGCGCCGGACGCAACCACCCGCCCCACACCTCCCGTTGCTGCGCCTTTCGACGCAACCACGTTCTGCTCAGGGCGGATCCGCCCAGGGCGGAAACGCTTCTGACACCCACGGTCGGCGGCGGATGCTCGGAGGCATGCGAACGCACTCCCTTGCCGAGCCGGTACCCAGCGGGTCGCTGGACGACCAGCTGACCGCGCGGCTGTTGCACCAACGGATCATCGTGCTGGGGCAGGAGGTGGACGACGTGGTCGCCAACCGGCTGTGCGCGGAGCTGTTGCTGCTGTCCGCGGAGGACCCGCGGCGCGACATCAGCCTGTACATCAACTCACCCGGCGGCTCGGTGTCCGCGGGGCTGGCGATCTACGACACCATGCGGCTGATCCCGAACGACGTCAGCACGCTGGCGCTCGGGACCGCCCTGAGCATGGGGCAGTTCCTGCTCTCGGCGGGTACGCCGGGCAAGCGGTACGCCCTGCCGCACTCGCGGGTGCTGATGCACCAGGGCTCCGCCGGCATCGGGGGGACGGCGGTGGACATCGAGATCCAGGCCGAGAACCTCGAGCACACCAAGAACGTGCTGCTCGGACTGATCGCCGAGCACACCGGGCAACCGGTCGAGAAGGTGGAGGCGGACTCGCGGCGGGACCGCTGGTTCACCGCCGAGGAGGCGCTGGCGTACGGGTTCGTCGACCAGATCCTCACCGACGTCGCGGACGTGACACCGGCGCGGTCCGGCGGCAGCTTCGGGCTCAGGTGAGCGGGATGAGCCAGTACACGATCCCCAGCGTGGTCGAGAAGACGCTGCACGGTGAGCGGGCCGTCGACATCTACAGCCGACTGCTCAGCGACCGGGTGGTGTACCTCGGCACCGAGATCGACGACGGGGTCGCGAACGTCGTGATCGCCCAGCTGATCCACCTGGAGTCGGAGGCGCCGGACGTGCCGATCGACTTCTACGTGAACTCACCCGGCGGCTCGGTCACGGCGATGCTCGCGGTCTACGACACGTTGCAGTACATCCGCCCTGCCGTGCACACCGCCTGTGTCGGCCAGGCCGCGTCGTCGGCCGCGGTGCTGCTCGCGGCCGGTGCGCCTGGCCACCGGATGGTGCTGCCGCACGCGCGGGTGGTGCTGCACCAGCCGTCCGGAGGCGGGCAGGGAGCGCTGCCGGACCTCGCGGTGCAGGCCAAGGAGATCGTCCGACTGCGGTCGGAGATGGAGCACATCCTGGCCCGGCACACGGGCCAGCGGGTCGAGCGGCTGCGCCAGGACACCGACCGCGACCTGATCCTGTCCGCGCAGGAGGCGGTCGACTACGGCCTCGCCGACACGGTGGTGAACACCCGCAAGGCCGCGTGATGCTCAGGCCGCGAGGGCCAGCGGGCCGCGCGGGCGGGTGCTGCGCAGCGAGTGCGAGACCCGGGTGGTGAGGTCGACCAGGCGCAGCCCGAGCGCGCCGGCGACCGCGCCGAGCACCTCCGAGCTGGCCTCCTTGACGCCGCGCTCGACCTCGGACAGGTGCTGCACCGAGACCCCGGCCCGGCCCGCCACGTCGGCCAGGGTGCGCCCGGTGCGCTGCCGCTCCTGCCGCAGCTCGTGGCCGACCGCCTCGCGCCACAACGGCTCCGGCGTACGGTCTCGCGGGAACGGCACCAGGTCACCCATGCTCCGAGGCTAGGCGCGTCGCGCTGGCGCGTCACCGGCCGTTCGCGACGAGCGGAAACCTCAGCTCCAGTACACGACCACCTTGTCGCCGACACCGACCTGGTCGAAGAGGCTGGCGAGCTTGGAGTAGTCGCGGACGTTCACGCAGCCGTGCGAGGCGCCGTAGTAGCCGCGTGCCGCGAAGTCGCTGGAGAAGTGCACCGCCTGGCCACGGCTGAAGAACATCGAGAACGGCATCGCGGACCCGTACATCCGCGACACGTGGTCGCGGTCCTTCCAGTACACGTGGAAGAGACCCTCCCGGGTGGGGCTGTACGACGCGCCGAACCGCACGTCGAGGCTCATCTGGGTCTTCCCGTCGACGACCCAGCGCAGGCTGTTCGAGGTCTTGTCGATGCACAGTGCGCGTCCGGTGCGACAGCGAGCGTCGAGGGGGGCTCCGTCGGCCGGGTCGGGCGCCCGGTTGGCGAGCTCGTCGGCGGTCGGCGTCGTGGTCATCCCGACGAGGAGGTCGAGCGTGCGCCGGTCGACCTTCCCGGTCACCGGGACCTGTCGCTTGGCCTGGAACCCGCGGACGGCGGAGACGGTCTGGTCGCCGTAGTGGTCGGACACGTTGCCGAAGAACCAGGCGATCTGCCGTAGCCGCGCTTGGATCACGCGTACGTCGTGGCCGTCGTCGCCGCGCTCGAACAGCGCCGGACCGGCCCGGTTGAACATCTCGTCGGCCGAGGGCGTCCGGGTCATCCGGACCAGCCGGCGCCAGGTGCGCTCGTCGACGGTGCCGGAGCGCTCGAGGCCGCGCTTGCCCTGGAACCCGCGCACCGCGGCCACGGTCTCCGCGTCGTACCGCCCGGTCATCGGCGGGGTGAACCAGGCGAGCTGGCTCAGCCGGCCCTGCAGCTCGCGCACCCGGCGCCCGTGGTCGCCGCGGTCGACGACCGGCGCCGGCTCGGGGCGGGGCGACGCGGTCGGGGTCGGCGCGGTGCTCGGCTCGGGGTCCTCGGTCTGCTCGGTGCCGGCCACCGTGGGCGCCGGCGAGTGCCGGGCCACCGGCCAGGGCGCGTCTCGGTCGCGCATCGCGGTGTCGGTGGTGGCGGTCAGGGCGAACACGCCGACGGACGCGCCGGCAGCGACGAGCGCGGCGGCGGCCGTGACGGTGCCGACGACCAGGACCTTGTGACTGCTTCGCATGGAGACCAGCTCCCCCGGTGAGGACGGCGGCGCCGGTTGCGCCTCCCGAGCAGGTTGACGCAGCGGCCCCCGGAGAGGTTGCACGGCAGATCCGACGTTAGCGGCGGGTTGCCGCCATCCGGCGGATGTTGAGCGGCGAGCCGTTTTGACCCGACCGCTCCGGGTCCTTATCGTACTAATTCACTAGCCTTATGGAAGTAGGTGGCGTTCGTGGGTGCGCACGGTCCCGACCGGGTCCTGGTCGTCGGTGGCGGCGCCGGGGGAGTGATCGCGACCGCGCACCTGCTGGAGCGGGTGGCGAGCAGCGCCGACGCCGAGCCGGTCGCGGTCACGATCATCGAGCGCTCGCCGGTGGTCGGGCCCGGGCTGGCGTACACGACCACCCACCCGCAGCACCTGCTGAACAACTACGCCGGCCGGATGAGCGCCCTCGACCACGACCCGCGGCACTTCGTGCGGTGGTGCGGCCAGGCCGGGCTCGACGTCACCGGGGACACCTTCGTGTCCCGGGAGACCTACGGCCGCTACCTCGCCGGCCTGCTCGACGCGCATCCGGTGCCGCCCGGCTCGCGGGTCAGCCGGCTCCGAGACGAGGTGGTGGAGGTGCGCGACACCGGCCGTGCGTACGTCGCCCGCACCGCCCGCGGCGCCTCGCTGGCCGCCGACGTCGTGGTGCTCGCGCTCGGCAACCCGCCGCCGCGCCGGCCACGCGGGCTGGTGGTCGACGAGGAGCGGTTCGTGGAGAACCCGTGGGACGCGGGGCTGCTCGACCGGGTGCCCGACCGCGGCTCGGTGCTGCTGGTCGGCACCGGCCTCACCACCGTCGACGTCGCCGCTCAGGTGGCCGGCGCGCGCCCGGAGATCCGGCTGACCGCGGCCTCACGGCACGGCCTGCTACCGCTGCGGCATCTGGAGGAGGCGCCGGGGCCCGTCGCCGGGCTCGACGCCGACTCACGGCGGCTCGCCGGTGTGCTGGGCGAGGCCCGCCGCCACCTGGCCGGCGGCGAGGACTTCCGCTGCGTGGTGGAGTCGGTGAAGGCGGTGGGCAACGACATCTGGGCCGGCCTGTCCCCGCGCGACCGGGAGCGCTTCGTGAACCACGTGGCCCGCTACTGGGAGGTCGCCCGGCACCGGATCGCGCCGCCGATGGCGCGGGTCGTCGACGACCTCACCGCCAGCGGCCGGCTGACCGTCACGACGTCGCGCGACGTCGACCCGGCGGCGTACGACCTGGTGGTGAACTGCACCGGGCCGGCCCCGGTCAGCTCGACCGGCTGGAACCCGCTGGTGGACCAGCTCGCGGTCACCGGGATGCTCTGGCCCGGACCGTTCGGGCTCGGCGTCGACGTCGACACGACCGGTGCGCTGGTCGACGAGCACGGCGTGGCGGCGCGCGGGCTGTACGCCGTCGGGGCGGCCCGTCGCGGCGTCGAGTGGGAGGTCGCCGCGGTGCCGGACATCCGTCGCCAGGCGCGTCGGCTCGCCGAGGTGCTGCGTCCGTCGTACGCCGCGGTGCCGGACCCGCTCGGGCGCCTCGTGGGCTGATCCGCGCCAGGACGCGCACCCCCTAGAGTGAGGGGCGTGTCCGACGGCTACCTCGCGGGATACCTGCCGCTGGCCGTGATCCTCGCGGTCGGCGTGCTGCTCGTCGTCGCCATGTTCGCGGGCAACCGGATGCTGCGTCCCGCGCACGCGACCCACGAGAAGCTGCTGCCCTACGAGTGCGGCGTTGACCCGGTCGGCGAGGGCTGGGCGCAGACCCACGTGCGCTACTACGTCTACGCCTACCTGTACGTCGTGTTCGCCGTCGACGCGGTGTTCCTGTTCCCCTGGGCGACCGTGTTCGCCGGGCTCGGCTGGGTGAGCGTCGGCGAGATGGCCGTGTTCATCGGCTTCATCGCGGTCGGCCTGCTGTATGCCTGGCGCAAGGGTGTGCTGACGTGGACCTAGGCGCCGAGGAGGTGGTCACCACGGACCCGACGACCCGGACCGACGTACCGGTCCGGCGGCCGACGACCGACCTCGGCATGCCCTCGCTCGGGCCGCTGCAGAAGGTGGCCCCGAAGCCGGCGCGCTACCTGCTGAACTGGGGCCGCAAGTACTCCCTGTGGGTGTTCAACTTCGGGCTGGCCTGCTGCGCGATCGAGTTCATCGCCACGTCGATGGCCCGCCACGACTTCATCCGGCTCGGCGTGATCCCGTTCGCCCCCGGCCCGCGCCAGGCCGACCTGATGGTCGTGTCCGGCACCGTCACCGACAAGATGGCGCCCGCGATCCGCCGGCTCTACGAGCAGATGCCGGAGCCGAAGTACGTCATCTCGTTCGGGTCGTGCTCCAACTCCGGTGGGCCGTACTGGGACTCCTACTGCGTCACCAAGGGCGTCGACCAGATCATCCCGGTCGACGTCTACGTGCCCGGCTGCCCGCCGCGGCCCGAGGCGCTGCTGCAGGGGATCCTCAAGCTGCAGGAGAAGATCGACGGCGAGGTGCTGCCGGAGCGGTACCGCGCCACCGACGCGGCGTCCGTACGCCGCGGGCTGGTGCTGCCCGACCAGCAGCCCGAGGTGGATCCGACGACGGGGCTGGTGCTGTGACGTCGGAGCAGCCGTGGCTCGACCGGGTCCGCGCGGCGTACGACGGGGCGCTCGGCGACGAGGCCGTCCTCGACGTGGAGTCCACGTTCGGCCTGGCCACCGTCGAGGTCCCGCCGGGCCGCTGGGTCGAGTCTCTCGGCGTCGCGCGCGACGTGCTGGGGTGTGCGTTCTTCGACTGGCTGACCGCGGTCGACGAGCTCGACGAGGGGTTCCGGCTGGTGTGCCACGTGGCGGGGCACCGCGGCGGCAGCGTCGAGCACCTGGCCGTGCGCACGCTGGTGCCGCGCGAGGCCGCGTCGCTGGCGTCGGCGGTGCCGGTCTACGCGGGCGCCGGCTGGCACGAGCGGGAGACCCACGAGATGTTCGGCGTGGAGTTCACCGCCGACGGCGAGGTGCTCGCGCTGGACAAGCTGCTGCTCCCCGACGAGTTCGAGGGACACCCGCTGCGCAAGGAGTTCGTGCTCGCGTCCCGGGTCGCCAAGCCCTGGCCGGGCGCGAAGGAGCCGGGAGAGTCCGAGCACACGCCCACCTCCCCGTCGCGGCGGCGCACCCGCCCGCCCGGCGTACCGACCCCCGACGAGTGGGGGCCGCGCGGTCTCGAGGACGCCGATGAGTGATCTCCTCGAGGCGCTGCTGCGGGTGCTGGTGGTGCTGGTCGCGTTCCTGCTGCTGCCGCTGTTGGTCGGCCAGGCCGAGCACAAGGCGATGGCGCACATGCAGAGCCGGGTCGGGCCGATGTACGCCGGCATGTTCCACGGCTGGGCGCAGCTCGTCGCCGACGGCGTGAAGTTCGTGCAGAAGGAGGACGTCGTCCCGCGCGACGCCGATCCCGCGGTCTTCCGGATCGCGCCCGCGGTCGCGCTGCTGCCGTACTTCGTGGTGATGCTGGTGATCCCGCTCGGGCCCGGGCTGGTCGGCCAGGACCTCGACGTCGGGCTGTTCTTCGTGCTCGCGGTGATGGGCATCGGCGTGATCGGCACGCTGATGGGCGGCTGGTCCAGCGCCAACAAGTTCTCGCTGCTCGGCGGCATCCGGGTCGCCGCCCAGCTGATGGCCTACGAGCTGCCGTTCGTGCTCGTCGGCGCGTCCGTGGCGATGGCCGCGGGAACGCTGTCCCTGACCGGCATCGTCGAGGAGTGGCAGCCATGGTGGCTGCTGTGGCAGGGCATCGGACTGGTGGTGTTCTTCGTCGCCGGGCTGGCCGAGCTGCAGCGACCGCCGTTCGACATGCCGGTGGCCGACGCGGAGATCGTGTTCGGCCCCTACACGGAGTACGGCGGCCTCCGGTTCGCGCTGTTCATCCTCGCGGAGTACGCCGGCATCGTGGTGCTCAGCGCGCTCACCGCCGTGCTGTTCCTCGGCGGCTGGCGCGGCCCGTTCGAGGACTCGCTCGGCTGGCTGTGGACCCTGGTCAAGACGTTCCTGGTGGCGTTCGTGGTCATCTGGGTGCGCGTCGCGTACCCGCGGATGCGCGAGGACCAGCTGCAGCGGCTGGCCTGGCAGGGGCTGGTGCCGCTCGCGCTGCTCCAGCTCGCGCTCACGGCGGTGGGAGTGGTGGCGACGGCATGAGGTTCCCCGGCACCGGCCTCGCGAAGGGGCTCGCGGTCACGATGCGGCAGATGACCCGCCGCTCGGTCACCGCGCACTACCCCGACGCGCTGCCCGACCTCCCGCCCCGGTCGCGCGGCGTGATCGCGCTGATCGAGGAGAACTGCACCTCCTGCATGCTCTGCGCCCGCGAGTGCCCGTCCTGGTGCATCTACATCGACTCTCACAAGGACGTCGTCCCGGCGACCACCGAGGGTGGCCGCGACAAGAGCCGCAACGTGCTCGACCGGTTCGCGATCGACTTCTCGCTGTGCATGTACTGCTCCATCTGCATCGAGGTCTGCCCCTTCGACGCGCTGCACTGGAGCCCGGAGTTCGAGTACGCCGAGCTCGACATCCGTGAGCTCACCCACGAGAAGGACCGGCTGCGCGAGTGGATGTGGACCGTCCCCGCACCATCCGCCCTCGACCCGCACGCCGAGCCGGCCAAGGAGCTCGGCGCCGCCGAGAAGGCCGCCGACAAGGCCCGAGCCGCCGACTTGTCAGCCGCTGAGGGTGCTCCGGCGCCGCCACCACCTGACAACTCGGCGGAGGAGGCGCCGTGAGCTGGGTGCAGGTGCTGTTCGTGCTGCTGTCCCTGGTCGCCGTGGCGTCGGCGCTGCTCGTGGTCACCACCAGCAACCTCGTCCACGCCGCGCTGTGGCTGGTGGTCACGCTGGGCTCGATCGCCGGAGTCTTCCTGCTGCTGGCCGCCGAGTTCGTGGCCTGGGTGCAGGTGCTGATCTACGTCGGCGCGGTGGTCGTCCTCCTGCTCTTCGCGCTGATGCTGACCCGGGCCCCGACCGGTCGGCAGGACGACCTCAACGTCGGCCGGGTCGTCCCCGCGGCGATCGTCGCGGTCCTCGTGGGCGCGGTGCTCGTCAGCACCGTGGTCGCCGGCTTCCACGACGTACAGCTGGACCTGGAGCGGGCAGTCGTCGGCTCCGCGAGCGTCACCGGCGGGACGGTGTTCCGGCTGTGGGTGCTGCCGTTCGAGGTGCTCAGCGTGCTGCTGCTCGCCGCCCTCGTCGGCGCGATCGTGCTCAGCAAGCTGCGTGCCGACGAGCCCGCCGAGGCCGGTGAGGACTGATGCCGCTGTGGTGGCCGCTGCTGCTGGGCAGCCTGCTGTTCTCCATCGGCGTGTACGGCGTGCTGGCCCGCCGCAACGCGGTGCTGGTGCTGATGGGCGTCGAGCTGATGCTCAACGCGGTCAACGTCAACTTCGTCGCGTTCGACGCGCACCTGCGCAGCGCCGTGCACGGCGGCCAGACCTTCGCGCTGTTCGTGATCGTGATCGCCGCGGCGGAGATCGGGCTGGCGCTGGCGATCGTGCTGCTGGTGTTCCGCACCCACGGGCACATCGAGGTCGACGAGCTGCGCGAGCTCGGTGAGGCCGCTGAGCCCGCCGAGCGGTCGGAGGCCGCGAGGTGAGCGGGCTCGCGCTGGCGGTGCTCCTGGTGCCGTTCGTGACCGCGCTGACCACGCTCGCGGTCGGGCATCGCTCCGACCGCGCGGTGAAGGGCATCGCGGTCGGCGGGTCTGGGCTCGGCCTGCTGCTCGGCTGGGCGCTCGCGCTGCCGCACCTCGGCGACGCGGCGCCACTGGGCTGGTCGTACGCCGACACCACCGCGATCGGGCAGCGCATCGAGCTCGCGGTGTACGTCGACCCGCTGGCCGCCGTGATGCTGGCTCTCGCGACCACGGTGGCGTTCCTGGTGCAGGTGTACTCGCTCGGGTACCTCGCCGACGACCCGCGCTACCCGTCGTACACGTCGCTGGTGTCGCTGTTCACCGGCGCGATGGTCGGCGTGGTGCTCGCCGACGACCTGTGGATGCTGCTGGTCGGCTGGGAGCTGATGGGCGCCTGCTCGTACTTCCTGATCGCGCACCACTGGGAGCTCCCCGAGGCCCGGGCCGGTGCGGTGAAGGCGTTCCTGATGACCCGCACCGCCGACCTCGGCCTGCTGTTCGCGATCCTGCTGCTCGGCGATCGCTTCGGCACGTACCGGATCAGCACCATCCTGCGCACCGTCTCGGAGGTGGCGCTGACCCGCGACCAGATGTGGCTGCCGGCGATGCTGCTCGTGGTCGCGGTGCTCGGCAAGTCCGCCCAGGTGCCGTTCCACACCTGGCTCCCCGACGCGATGCCCGGCCCGACGCCGATCTCCGCGCTGATCCACGCCGCCACCATGGTTGCCGCGGGCGTGTACCTGGTCGCGCGGATGTACCCGCTCTTCCTGACCGCGCCGTCGGCGCTGACCCTGCTCGGGTTCGTGGCCGCGGTGACGATGCTGGTCTCGGCGCTCTACGCCTCGGTCAGCAACGACCTCAAGCGGGTGCTCGCCTGGTCGACGGTCAGCCAGCTCGCGTACATGTTCGGCGGGCTCGCGGCCGGCGCGTGGACCGCCGCGGTGCTGCACCTGCTGGCGCACGGCGCGTTCAAGGCGCTGCTCTTCCTGGGCGCCGGGTCGGTGGTGCACGCGATCGGCGGCGCCACCTCGATGGAGGCGATGGGCGGGCTGCGCGACAAGGTCCGCACCACGTTCGTGACCATGACGCTCGGCTTCGGGGCGCTGGCCGGGGTGGCGCCGCTGGCCGGCTTCTTCTCGAAGGACGCGATCGTGCACGGCGTCCTCGACGAGGCCCGCGACGGCCGGCTGCTGTGGCCGTCGGTCGCCTGGTTGCTGCTGGTGTCGATGGTGCTCACCGCGGCGCTCACGGTGGCGTACTCCCTGCGCGCCTGGCTCCTGGTCTTCTTCGGCACCGGCCCCGCCTCGGCCCACGAGCCGCCGGCCACCATGCGGGTGCCGTTGATCGTGCTCGCCGTCCCCACCGCGCTCGGCGGGGTGGCGTTGTTCTTCCCATCGATGCTCGGCAACCCGGGCGGCCTGTTCGCTCCCCGGTCCGAGGCCGGCGACCTCTTCCACTGGTCCACCGCGGTGCTGATGACCCTGGTCGTGGTCGCTTCCGGGGCGGTCGTGCTGCTGCGGTGGCGCAGCCGCGGCCGCGACCTGTGGCGGGCCGCGCCCCCCGGGCGCCGGCTGCCCGTCGACCGGCTGTACGACGCGGCGCTGGT
>JABFXA010000182.1 GCA_013361955.1 Nocardioidaceae bacterium | reverse complement strand
ACATCGAGTCCGGGTCACGTTGGAACGTGCTCGGCGAGGCGGTCGCCGGGCCCCTGCGCGGCCGTCGCCTCGAGCCGGTCACCCACCTCGACACGTTCTGGTTCGCGTGGGTGGCGTTCCAGCCCGGCACTACCCTCCACCGATGACCATGCACAGCCTTCCGATGTACCCCCCGGAGTGCGGCGCGCGCGGGTGGCGTTGGTGGAGCCACGCCATCGGAATGGTGCTTCGCGGAACGACCTGGCGCGTCGCGCTCCCCATCGCCCTGGTGGTCGGCACGACCCTGGGCCTGGTGAACCAGGGAGCGGAGCTGGCATCCGGCAACGCCGACACCGCGACGGTTCTGCGGCTCGTCGCCAACTACGCGATCCCCTACCTCGTCTTGAGCATCGGGTACCTCAGGGCCCCCATTGGCAACGCCACGCCGCACGAGAGACCGGCCGGCACCAACGGCCGAGTGGGACATTCACCGGGTGAACGACGGGGAGTCCGTGGTTACGGTGAGAGCATGACGAACCAGCGCGCCGACCAAGAGCTAACCAGCGCGGATCACCCGGTGAGCCCCGACGGGCCAAGACAACCGGCGCTGCTGATCTTCGACGTCAACGAGACGCTCTCGGACATGTCCCCGATGGGCCGTCGGTTCGAGGACGTCAGAGCGCCGGTCCACCTGGCGAAGACCTGGTTCGCGGGACTGCTCCGCGACGGTTTCGCCTTGACCGCGGTCGGCGTGAACGAGTCGTTCGCCACCATCGCGGCCGAGGCACTGCGCGTCGCCCTCGACGGACAGCCGCTGGACCGCAGCACCGAAGAGGCGGTCCAGCACATCATGGACGGCTTCGCCGGCCTCCCGGTGCATCCCGATGTCGCCGAGGGGATCGGCTCCCTGCGAGATCTCGGGATCCGCTTGGTGACGCTGAGCAACGGGTCCGCCTCGGTTGCCGAGGCGCTGTTCGACCGTGCCGGAATCCGCGATCACTTTGAAGCACTCCTCTCGGTCGGCGACGCCGCTCTCTGGAAGCCCGCCGCGGCCGCCTACGCCTACGCCCTCGAGCGGTGCGATGTCGATCCGATGGATGCGATGCTCGTCGCCGTCCATCCCTGGGACATCGACGGCGCCGCCCGCGCGGGTCTGGCCACGGCCTGGATCAACCGCCCCGGTGGCCCCTACCCGGACTACTTCCGGGCTCCCGACCTCCAGGTCGGGTCGCTAACCGAGCTGGCCGACGAGCTCGCCGGCTGACCCTCCGAGCTCTCGGGTCGAGGCCGGGTCTGCCGCGCCCTCACGGTATGCGCGCGGCAGACCCGAGAGGCTCAGATCTCCGGGGCGGCGGGGATGTCGAGGTCGGTCTGCACGAAGTGGTTGAAGTAGTTGGTCAACAGGTTCAGCGTGACGTGGACGGACAGCTCGGTGAGCTGCTCGTCGGTCCAGCCGGCGTCGAGCGCGGCCTGCCAGGTGGCGTCGGAGACGTTGCCCACGTCCCGGGTGTACTCGCGGGCGAGCGAGAGCAGTGCGGCGAGCTTCGGGTCGAACTCCACGGCGTCGCGGCGGATGTCGATCATCTCGTCGTCGGACAGCCCGGCTGCCTTGCCGCCGCCGGTGTGGGCGGCCTGGCAGTAGGAGCAGTCGTCGACGTTGCCGACCGCGAGCGCGATGGCCTCACGGGTGCGGGGGTCGTAGGAGCTGTAGTCGGCGATGACCGACTGCAGCGCGACGTAGGACTGGAGCACGACCGGGGAGTGGGCCATCTCGCCGTGGATGTTCAGGACCTTGCCGAACTTCTCCTCCAAGGCCTTCAACTGGTCCCGGCTGTTCTCGGGGGCGCTGTCGAGGGTGTGGACGGGGATGCGGGGCATGGGGGTCCTCCTGTGGTGAGTTGGATGTTTCCTACGCCGGTTCAACGACGCGCAGGCCCGGCGGCATCCTTGACTGTCACCTCGATGACAATCTTGGCGCGAGGTCAGGCAGGCAGGTACGGCGAGAGGATCGGGATGCGCAGACGTGAGCAGCAGTCGGCCGAGCTCCGTGAGGCCCTGTGGGTGTCGCGGTGCGTGGGTCACGCCGAGACCACTCCGCTGCGGCCCGCGGACGTCGAGGGGCTGGCGAGCCTGATCCAGGTGCGCACTCTGGTGGCCGGCGAGCCGCTCGTCCGGGCGGGGGAGGAGCCGACGTCGGTGTGCATCGTCCGGGACGGCTGTCTGGAGCTCGCGGTGCACAGCGCCGCCGGACGGCAGGTGATCCAGACGCTACGACCCGGCGACATCGACGGTGACATCCAGATGCTGCTGGGCAAGCCGATGCCCTACGAGACCCGCGCCAACACCGACACCACCTGCCTGTTGATCGAGCGGGCGGCGTTCGAGCAGCTGCTCGCGACCCATCCGCAGCTGTCGCGACGGTGGTTGACCAGTGTGTCGCAGCGGCTGGCTCGGTCGCACTCCCGGCTGACCAACCTGCTCGGGCAGCCGCTGGAGGTCCAGGTCGCCCAGCTCCTCCTCGAGGAGCAGGTCGACGACGTGGTCAACCTGACCCAGACGACTGTGGCAGCGCTGCTGGGCGTCCGCCGGCCGTCGATCAACCGGGTACTCAAGCGATTCGCTCGCGCCGGAATGGTCCAGGTCAGCTACGGCAAGGTGCAGATCATCGACGCTGTCGCGCTCGCCGCGGTGACGGCACCCTGATCAAATCGCCCCGGTGAGGATGTGGCAGACGTCGGCGTCGCTGCAGTCACCCGGGTCGAGCCGCTTGCTGCGGGTCAGGAGATGCTCCAGCTCGGCGGCCAAGGCGTCGAGCTCGCGTCGTCGGGCGCGGACGTCGGCCAGCTTCGCGGACAGCAGGCTCGTCACGTGGGCACAGGGTGAGTCGCCGTCGTCTCGCAGGTCGACGATGCTTCGGATCTCGCCGAGGGTCAGGCCCGCCGCCTGCGCCGTCCGGATGAAGGTGAGCCGGTTCATGGTGGCGTCGTCGTAGCGGCGGTAGCCGTTGGGTCCACGAGTGGGCGTCGGCAGGAGGCCCTCACGCTCGTAGAACCTGATCGTCTGGGTGGCCAGGCCCGTGGCGTCTGCCAGCTGTCCGATCAGCATGTTCCTAGCGTAGCCCTTGACCTTGTAGTGGGGATCAAGGTTTACGGTCGCGGCCATGGACATCACGTTGCTGTACTTCGAGGGTTGCCCGAATTGGAAGGTCGCCGACGAGCGGCTCGCCACCGTCGCCGCCGAGCGGTCCGATGTCACGGTGACTCACCGTTCGGTGGAGACCATCGAAGAGGCGGAGCGGCTGGGGTTTCACGGGTCGCCCAGCATCCTCGTGGACGGCGAGGACGCGTTCGCCGATGCTGATGCGGCCGTGGGCCTCTCGTGTCGGGTCTATCGCACACCAGACGGTCTGGCCGGCGCACCCACGGTCGACCAACTGCGGGCCGTGCTCGGGCATGCGTGAGCGCACCCCGGGAACGGGTCTGCTCGCTGCGGCCGCCGCCATCTTCGGTGTTTGCTGCGGCCTCCCGGTCCTGGCCACACTCGGAGCCCTCGGATTCCTCGCAGGGCTGTCGACGACGAGTTGGGTGCTGATCGTTCTCGGCGTCGTCGCCACAGGGCTCGGCGGCTGGACGTTCCTCGGACGGAGGCGCCGCCCCGGCGTCGAGTTC
>JABFXA010000267.1 GCA_013361955.1 Nocardioidaceae bacterium | reverse complement strand
CCCTGGTGGTGCGCACCCTCACCCTGCGCGCGGCGCTGCTGGTCGCGACCGCCGGGTCGGCCGCCCTCGGCGCGACCGCGACCGCGACCCACCAGCTGGCGATGACCGTGTGGACGTTCCTGGCCTTCGTGCTGGACGCCCTCGCGATCGCCGCGCAGGCGATCACCGGCCGGTCCCTCGGCGCCGGCGACGTGGCCGGCACCCGCGCCGCCACCACGAAGATGCTGCGCTGGGGCGTCGGCGCGGGCGTGGTCACCGGGATCGGCCTGGCCGCGGTCGCTCCGGTGCTCGGCGTGCCGTTCACGCCCGATCCGGCGGTGCGCGACCTGCTGGTGCCGGTGCTGCTGGTGGCCGCGGTGTTCCAGCCGGTCGCCGGGGTGGTGTTCGTCCTCGACGGCGTGCTGATCGGCGCCGGCGACGGTCGCTACCTCGCCGCCGGCGGGCTGGTCGTGCTCGCGGTGTTCGCGCCGCTGGCCTGGCTGGCCGTCGGCACCGGGTCGCTGGTGTGGCTGTGGGTGGCGTTCGGCGTCGCGTTCATGGGCGGCCGCGCCGTGGTGCTGGTGCACCGCGAGCGCGGCGACGCCTGGCTGCGCGTGGGCGGCTAGAGGGCCTACCCTTCGGCGTCCGCGGGGGCGCGGCCGCCGCCGCTGGGCTCGGGGTAGATCGCCCACTTCGCCGAGGACCGCCGGTTGCGCATGAACGTCCAGTGGTCGACGTAGCGCCGGTACGCCGACGCGGAGGCGATCCGCAGCGTCACCTCGTCGCACCGGATGCTGCGGTCCGCCCAGTTGTTCGACCCGGTCCACACCACGTGGCTCCCCGGGTTGCCGGCGACGTTGCCGGCCGCGGCGAACATCTTCATGTGCGAGTACTTCGCCGCCACCAGGCCGCGCGGGCCGGGGAACAGCACCCGACGCGCGACCATCCGCGACCCGGTGTTCCGGGTCAGCAGGGTGAACGTGCCGTGCCCCATGAAGCTGTAGAGGATCCGCACGTAGCAGCCGCGGGAGTACATCTGCCGGACCCGCTGCGCGAGGTACTTGCCGCGGGTGCCGTGCCAGGAGTGCATCGCGATGTAGACCACCGAGTGGCCGTTGATGCCCGCGCCGCGCGCGCCGGTGCAGCGGATGCTGTTCAGCGCCCGCATGGTCAGGTCGGAGGAGCGGGTGGCCCCGAAGAACGGGTAGAACGTCGAGGTGTAGCCGCCCTCGCGGAACACCCGCGGCCGGCCGCCGGTGCGGTCGCGGACCATCCGCATGAACTGGCCGCGGTAGTCGCCGTACAGCCGGGCGTTGTTGCGGACCGTGTACAGGTCGTTCCACTGCACCTTGACCGCGTTGGACGTCATGTTCGACGAGCCGGTCATCACCACTCGCTGCGAGCGGTAGGTGTTCGAGAACACGTACATCTTGGTGTGCAGCACCGCGCTGCCGAGGCAGCCGTGGCTGCACCGGTAGGCGAAGCTGCGGCGGGACTCGTACTTGCTCGGCGCCGGGCGGGTGCCGAGCGCGTTGATCAGCCGGCGCCAGGACGGCGAGGTGTCCGCGTTGAGGTGCGAGTTCATCAGGATCTTCACGCTCACGCAGCGGCGGTGCGCGCGGATCAGCGCGTCGGTGAACGCCTTGTCGGCGATCGAGTAGAGCGCGATCTTGATCTGCGCCGGGAACAGCCGCGGGTTCGACGGGCAGACCACCGGCCGGTGCGTGATCGGGCTGATGATCCGCTTGCCGTTGGCGTTGCGGAGCCGGTAGCCGGGGGTGCTGTTGATGGTCTCGATGACGTGGTGCAGGATCCGTCGCCGCTCGCCCGCGCCGCCGTACGGGTTGTTGAACTTCGGGCCGCTCGCGGGCACGTAGTGGTGCGGGTAGTACTTCAGCCGCGAGAAGAACTGCTGCGGGGTCGGCGCCGCGGCGCTCGCCCGGCCGACGGCCAGGACCGGGCCCTGCGGCACGGCGAGGGACAGCGCCAGCACGCTCGCGACAGCGACCAGCACACGGGACATGAGCTTCACGAAGGGGACCCCCATCACAGTTCTGGTGCCCGAGCACAGAACGACCCCGAACTCACGGCAAGGGAGCATGCAACCATCGGCGCGTGCGGCCCGGCAACAGGGGCACACGTTTGCGCCGACCGATGTCGGGACCCCGCCATCGCCCCGGGCCCCCTAGGCTCTCCCGGTGGTCCCGCTCCGATACGTAGCGATGGGTCTGGTCGTGGTGTTCCTGCGCGCGGACTTCGGCGGGTACGACGCGCTCGCCGACCCGCTGGGCTGGGCCCTGGTGCTCGGCGCGCTCTGGCGGCTGCGCGGCAGCCTGCCCGGCACCGACGTGCTGCTCTGGCTGGCGGCCGTCGCGTGCGTGGTCTCCGCGGCGACGTACCTCCCCGTGGTGTCCGACGGACTCAGCCCGAGCGGGGAGTGGGCGGTCAGCCTGCCCCAGCTCGGCTTCTGCATCGCGCTGTGCGGTCCGCTGGCCGGGGTGGCCCGCGCGACCGGGACCGACCGGGGCTCCTCGCGGGCCCGCTGGCTGGAGCTGCTGCGCTGGCTGTTCGTCGGGCTCGCGGCCGGGCCGGTGCTGATCCTGGGCGGCGGGGTCGACGCCCTCACCACGCCGGTGGCGGTGCTGGCCGTGGTCGCCAACGTGGCGCTCGTCTACCTGACGTTCGCGGTCAGCGTGGTCCGCACGGCCGACCCCGCAGAGTCCGGCTGATCAGGGCAGCACCCGGCCCAGTGCCGCCAGCGCACGCGGGTAGGCGGCGTCCCGCGGCCGCGCGAAGCCGACCACGACGCCGTGCTCGGCGCCGCGGCCACCGGGGCCGTGGTGGTGCTGGCGCAGCCCGGTCAGGCCCACCCCGGCCCGCTCCGCGCGGGCGAGCACCTCGTCCTCGTCGGGGACCCGCACCACCACCTGCAGCCCGGCCGGGATGCTCCGCGGGGCGCGGGCCCGTGCGTTGCGGCCGGCCCGGCGCTCGAGCAGCGCGGCGAGCTGGTCGCTGCGCCGGCGGTAACGCAGCCGGGTGGCGCGCACGTGCCGGTCGTAGGCGTGCGAGTCGATCAGCTCGGCGAGGGAGAGCTGGCCGAGTGCCTCGGTCGCGTGCGTGCTGTGCAGCTTGGCGTCCACCACGTCGTCGCGCAGCCGCCGCGGGAGCACCATCCAGGCCAGCCGGAGGCCCGGGGCCAGCGTCTTCGCCGCCGAGCCCACGTAGACCACCCGGTCCGGGGCGCCGCCCTGCAGCGCACCCACCGGCTGCCGGTCGTAGCGGAACTCGCCGTCGTAGTCGTCCTCGAGCACGACGTGCCGGTCGTCGGCCCAGGCCAGCAGCTCGCGGCGGCGCGCGGGGGCCAGCGGGACGCCGGTCGGGTACTGGTGCGCCGGCGTCACCACCGCGAGGTCGGCCCGGGTCGCCACGAGGTCGGCCGGGCGGGCGCCGTCCGCGTCGACGGGGAGAGGGACGACGGTCCGGCCCGCGCGGGACACCACGCTGCGGTGGAACGGCAGGCCCGGGTCCTCCATCGCCACCGGACCGCCGCCGAGCACCGTCGCGGCGAGCGACAGCGCCTGCACGTAGCCCGCGGTGACCACGACGTCGTCGGGGTCGGCGAGCACGCCGCGGGTGCGGGCCAGGTAGCCGGCCAGCGACTCGCGCAGCGCCC
>JABFXA010000287.1 GCA_013361955.1 Nocardioidaceae bacterium | reverse complement strand
GCCGCGACAGCGATGCCCGCGGTGGCCAGCCCGGCCGCCAGGGTGCCGACCAGGAACGCCCTCGGCAGCGCGGTGTCGCGCAGCCGGCCGACGACCGCCGACCCGACCAGCGACGCGGCGTTGGCGACCGCGACGAGGGTGCCGATCGTGGTCGAGGACAGCCGCGCCGCGCTCAGCGCGACCGGTACGTAGGAGCCGAGCAGCCCGCGCCAGGCACCCGCCGTCATCCCCGCCCAGCAGCCCGAGCTGACGCCGGGACGCCGCCACAGCCGTCCCGGCACCCGGTCGGCCGGCGGCCGGAACGCGGGCAACCGGTCCAGCAGCGCCGCCGGGACGACGCCGAGCAGGGCGGCCCCGGCGCCGACGACGAGGGCGAGCCGCAGGGAGTGCTCACCGATCACGCCGCCGGCGACGGGGCCGAGCAGCAACCCCACCCCGGACACCAGGTTCACCGCGGCCAGCGCGCCGACCGAGGGGCCGTCGCCGCGCACCACGTGGGTCTGGCTGCCGGTCCAGAAGCAGGCCCGGCTGACCCCTTGCAGCGCCTGCGCCAGCGCGAACGGCACCAGCGCCGTGGACACCGCCACCGCCGCGCTGGACAGCGCCAGCGTGACGCAGGCCCCCAGGACCAGCGTCCAGTCGGGGAAGACCCGCATCACCGGTCCGAGCACCATCCGCGAGGCCATCTGGGTCACCGCCGACAGCGCGGTGAGCAGGCCGATCGCCACCCCCGAGTACCCGCTGCGGACCGCGAGCAGCGGCAGCACCACCGAGGCCAGGCCGAGGGCGACCGAGAAGACGAAGCCGCCGGCCGCGGCAGCGGCGAGGTCGCGCGAGGGGCGCCCCGGCCACCACAGCCGGGGCCCCCGTTCGCGACTCACGGTCAGGCGTGGCTGCCGGCGAGCTCCTGCTCGGAGCCGGAGTACTCCGGCGCCGGCTCGACGTAGTGCACGGTGTCGTAGCCGAGGTGCTTGAAGACCCGGTTCTGCGCGTTGAACAGCCGCAGCGGGGTGCCGTCGGCGGCGAACAGCTGGCAGACGTGGTTCTGCGGGACGTACAGGGTGTCGCCCTGCTTGATCTCGTAGCGCTTCGGCTCCAGGGCCACGCGGGCGTAGTACTTCTCCGCGATCTCGGCCTCGACCTCCCACTGCAGGGCGTAGCCGCCGCCCTCGAGGACGTACCAGACCTCGTCGGCCATCTTCCAGTACTTGCCGGACCGGCTGCCGGCGGGGATGTCCAGCTCGAACGCGTCGATGCTGAAGATCCGGCCGTCGGTCTTCTCCGGCGAGGCCATCACCCGGACCCGGCCGAGCGGGGTGTCCTCCCAGGTGGTGTCGGCGGGGCTGATCACCTTCTTGCGCTCGAGCACCCCCGGGGTCCAGATCCGCGACCAGTCCTCGCGCGGGCCGAACCGCTCCTCGTTCCTCACCGGCCCGCTGCGACCCTGCTGGATCAGGCCCATGAACATCCACGTGCACTTGGCCTTCACGACCAGGGCGAGGGCCTTCTCGTCGTACGGGTTGAAGTGCCGGTGCACCGAGTCGGTGTGCACGTAGACCAGGTCGTCCTTCGCCCAGTCGTAGCGCTGGTCGTCGTGGATCTCGTAGCCCTTGCCCTCGAGGATGTAGAACGCGGCCTCGTTCTGGTGGCCGTGGCCGTGGTTGGACGACTCAGGAGGGAGCTCGACGAAGTGCACCTGGATGGTCTGGGTGAGGAAGTCCTCGTCGCCCGGGCCGATCCGCCACCACGTGCGCGACTGCTCGCTGTCGCCGGAGTGCGCCAGCTTCGCGTCGTCGACGACGACCGAGTCGTCGCGGACCCGCTCGTGGGCGAGCTGCTGGTCGCGGAAGTCACCGAGCCCGTAGGTCTCCGAGGTCAGCCCCCGGACGAACACACGTCCCTTCTTCGCCATACGTCTTCTCCCTGCTCTCCGCCTGCGTCATGAATGGTATGTCCATTAGCATATTCAGACGGTCGCTCGGTGTCCATGCTGGCTCACCTCTCGACACCCGCGAGACGCGGCCCTAAGGTATGACCAATGATCCATTAGGGAGGCAGGCATGGTGCAGCTCGGCACCCTCATCGTCGGCGCCAGCCAGGCCGGCCTGCAGATCGCGTCGTCCCTGCGGGAGCTCGGGTACGCCGAGCCGATCACGCTCGTCGGCAGCGAGATGCACCCGCCGTACCAGCGGCCGCCGCTCTCCAAGGGGTTCCTGGCCGGGGACGTCGAGGCCGACGGGCTGGCCTTCCGCTCCCCCACCTACTACGCCGACCACGCGATCGAGCTGGTCCGCGGCGAGCTGGTCACCGGCGTGCGCTTCGACGAGGCCGGCGCGGAGCACGGCGGCGTCGCGCGGGCGGAGTCGGGGCGGGAGTTCGCCTTCGACCAGCTGGCGCTCGCGGTCGGCGGCCGGCCGCGGCGGCTGGAGATCCCGGGCAAGGACCTCGACGGGGTCAGCTACCTGCGCGACATGGACGACGCGATCCGGCTGCGCACGCTGATGCCCGAGGCGCGCAGCATCGTGGTGCTCGGCGGCGGGTTCATCGGCCTCGAGGCGGCGGCCGCGGCGCGCGCGCAGGACAAGCGGGTCACCGTCGTGGAGGCTGCCGACCGGCTGATCGGGCGCGCGGTGGCGCCGGTGGTCTCGGAGTTCTACCTCGACGCGCACCGGCGGCGCGGGGTCGACGTCCGGCTCGACACCACGGTCACCGAGATCCTCGGCGAGGCCGGCCGGGTGACCGCCGTACGGCTGCACGACGGCGCGGAGCTGCCCGCCGACCTGGTGCTGGTCGGCATCGGGATGCTGCCGCGGATCCGGCTCGCCGAGTCGATGGGCCTGAAGATCGAGACCGGCATCGTCGTCGACGAGCACGCGCGCACCAGCGTCCCGACGGTCGTCGCCGCCGGTGACTGCACGGTGCTGCCGCACCCGATGACCGGCGTCGGCCGGGTCCGGCTCGAGTCGGTGCAGAACGCCGTCGCGCAGGCCCGGGTCGCCGCCGCCACGCTGGCCGGCAAGCCGGACCCGCTCCGGACGGTGCCGTGGTTCTGGTCCGACCAGGGCGACCTCAAGCTGCAGATCGCCGGGCTGAACACCGGCTACGACCGGACCGTGGTGCGGGGTGAGCCGTCGACCGAGTCGTTCGCGGTGCTGTACTACCGCGGCCACCAGCTGCTGTCCGTCGACGCCGTGAACGCTCCTCGCGACTACCTCGTGGTGCGGAAGGCGCTGACCGACGGGTCGACCGTCGACCCCGCGCGCGCCGGCGACGCCGACGTACCGCTCAAGGAGCTGCTGGTGGCGGCGCCTCAGCGGGCGTCTGCTTAGTCCTCGCCGGTTGAGGTGACGGTTCCCGCTGGTTGAGGTGCGAGCCCCCTGGGGCGAGCCTCGAAGCCAGGGGACTGTGGCTGCGGGGTGGGGGACGGTTTTGGTGACGGGGCGCTTTCTGGTGGGTGTGGCTGCTTGCTGGGGGGTGCTCCGGGGGTACGCCGGGCGCTGCGGCGGCGCGTCGCGAGCCACCGGGTCCCGTTTGCTGGGTCCCTCGGGTTTCGCGTCCGGTGGTCCGCGCCGCGGCCAAGCCGCTTGACGCGCTCCGCCGCACCCCCTGCGCACCCTCTGTCCGGCCACGGGCATGGGTGTGGCCCGGCCACCTG
>JABFXA010000338.1 GCA_013361955.1 Nocardioidaceae bacterium | reverse complement strand
GGCCGCGGAGGCGACCCCCGAGCCCGAGCCCGAGAAGCCCGCGGAGCAGCCGCGCCGGGCCGCCCGCAAGGGCCGCCGGGCCTCGGTGCCGAGCTGGGACGAGATCATGTTCGGCGGGGGCGGCGGCGGCCGCGACTGAGCCTCAGTTGCTCGCCTCGGGGCGCCACTCCAGCGCCTGGGCGAAGCCGTGCCCGGGCGGCAGGGACGGCGGGACCGCGCCCAGCAGCCCCGCCTGACGGCCCACCTCGACCGCGACGAGCCGGTCGTTCACGCCGAGCTTGCGGTACAGGTGCGCCAGGTGCGCCTCGACGGTGCGGGCCGAGATCCCGAGCCGCCGAGCCATCGCCGTGGAGGTCAGGCCCTGCGCCAGCAGCTGCAGCACCGCGTGCTCACGGCCGGTCAGGCCGGCCTCCCGCGCCGACGGCAGCCGGTCGTGGTCGGCGACGACCGTGACCTGCCGCGCCAGCAGGGTGAGCAGCACCTGGACCCGCCGGGCCAGCTCGACGTCGTCGTCGTCGAAGTCGTCGCCGGTGCGGCTGACCACGAACCCGCGGTACACGTAGCCGTTCATCCGGTACGGCAGCGCCAGCTGCTCGTCGTGACCGATCGGCCGCAGCTGCTCGCGCAGCAGCTGCCGGTCCGCCGCCGGCGAGACCGTCTCCGGCACCCGCCCCACGGTGGTGGCGGACAGGTCACCGGAGACCGCGAACCAGCGCACCAGCGGGTGCCTCACCAGTCCCTCGCGGCCCCAGTACTCCATCTCGTGCACCGGGAACCGCTCGATCACCTCGGGCGAGCCGAACCCGAAGCTGCCGTCGGGATCGCGCCAGTGCCACGTGCCCAGGGCACCGAAGGTGTCGCCCAGCGCATCGACGACCTCGCGGAGCGGGAGGTCGGCGCGCGGCTGCTGCAGCAGGTCGCCGACCAGGTCGACCCACGACGCGAGTCGCGTCTGCGAACGAGCAGCAGCCATGTCGACCCCCCGGGAAACGACCGGACGCCTCCGACGATAGGCGGATGCGCCGGTCCCGGCAGCGAATTTCGGCACTCGACGGGCCCCGGGACCCGACACCGCGGCGCTGCGGGCGGCCAACGAGGTGCGGCCCGTGCCCCTGAACACGACCCGCGGATGGTCCGGCTTTCGCTGGCCCCCGTACCTGCCCCGCAGCACCGCGGCGACAGCAGCACCTTTGCGGCGCCGCAACCGTCGGCGGTATCCGTACCTCTACGTAGCCCGGATCACCTGGACACACATAGTTACCGCTGAGTAATGTCAGCCGGGGTACCCGACCCCGTCCCGACTACCCCGGATGGTTCGCATGGCCTACTTCGTCACCGGCGCGACCGGCTTCATCGGCCGGCACCTGGTCCAGGAGCTCCTCGACAACCGGGAGGGCGAGGTGTTCGTGCTGGTCCGCAAGGGGTCGCGCGGACGGATGGACCACCTGCTGCGCTCGTGGGGCAACCCGGCCCGGGTGAGCACGGTGGTCGGCGACCTCGGCAAGCCGAGCCTCGGGGTGCCGGCCGCGTGGGTGCGCGAGCACGCCGGCTCCATCGACCACTTCTTCCACGTCGCCGCGCTCTACGACATGACCGCCTCCGACGAGCTCAACGAGCAGCTCAACGTCGGCGGCACCCGCGCCGCGACCGAGCTGGCCGGCCGGCTCCGGGCCGGGTCCTTCCACCAGGTCTCGTCGGTGGCCGCGTCGGGCGACTACCACGGCACCTTCGACGAGACGATGTTCGACGTGGGGCAGGGGCTGCCGTCGTCGTACCACCGCACCAAGTTCGAGTCCGAGCGGATCGTCCGCGAGGAGTGCCCGGTGCCGTGGCGGGTCTACCGGCCGGCGGTCGTCGTCGGTCACTCCGAGACCGGCGCGATGGACAAGGTCGACGGGCCGTACTACTTCTTCCCGATGCTCAAGCGGCTGCGCGACACGCTGCCGGCGTGGGTGCCGCTGGTCGGCGTCGACCTCGGCGACACCAACGTGGTCCCGGTCGACTACGTGGCCAAGGCGATGGACCACCTCGCGCACCAGCCGGGCCTCGACGGCCAGGCGTTCCACCTGGTCAACCCGGAGCCGCAGCCGACCGTCGACGTGGTGAACACCTTCGCGGCGGCCGCGAAGGCGCCACGGTTCGCGGTGCCGGTCGACCGGCGGGTCACCGGCGTGCTGTCCGGCGCCGGGCTCCCCCGGGTGCTGCGGCCGGGCGGACTGGTGCAGAACCTGCTACGCAGCGCACCCGCGCAGCTCGCCCTCCGCGAGACCATCGGCCGGCTCGGAGTACCGCCCGAGGTGCTCGGGCACGTCTCCTTCCCGACCGTCTACGCCGCCCGGCGCACCGAGCGCGCGCTCGCCGGGTCGGGCATCTCCTGCCCCGACCTCGAGGGGTATGCCGCGATGCTGTGGAGCTACTGGGAGGAGCACCTCGACCGGACCACCGCGCGGGACAAGCGCCTCGTCGAGAAGCTCCGCGACAGGCGGGTGGTGATCACCGGCGCCTCCTCGGGCATCGGCAAGGTGGTGGCGCTCAAGGTCGCGCAGGCCGGCGGCGTACCCATCCTGGTGGCCCGCGGCAAGGACAAGCTCGAGGAGACCAAGGCGGAGATCGAGTCCCGCGGCGGTCGCGCCCACGTGCACGGCTGCGACCTGTCCGACCTCGAGGCCATCGACGCGCTGTGCGAGCAGCTGGTCAGCGAGCACGACACGATCGACTTCGTGGTCAACAACGCCGGGCGGTCGATCCGGCGGTCGCTGCGGCTGTCCGAGGACCGCTTCCACGACTTCGAGCGCACCATGCAGCTCAACTACTTCGGTGCGATCCGGCTGGTGATGGGGCTGCTGCCGGCGATGCGCGAGCAGGGCCACGGTCACGTCGTCAACGTCAGCTCGATCGGGGTGCAGACCAACCCGCCGCGGTTCAGCGCGTACGTCGCGTCCAAGGCGGCACTCGACGCCTGGTCGAACGTGGTCGCCTCCGAGCTGGTCGGGGACGGGGTGAGCTTCTCCACGATCCACATGCCGCTGGTGCGCACCCCGATGATCGCCCCGACCAAGATCTACCGGAACTTCCCGACCATCTCCCCCGCCCAGGCCGCCGACATCGTGCTCGAGGCGCTGGCCGACCGGCCGCACGAGGTGAACACCGCGCTCGGCAACCTCGGCGCGGTCGCGCACACGATGGCGCCGAAGGCGACCTTCCGCGTCCTGCACCTCGCCTACCAGGTGTTCCCGGACTCGGCGGCCGCGAAGGGCGGTCCCGACGACGAGCCCGAGGCGTCACCGCGTCAGCTGCTGATGGCCAAGCTGCTCAAGGGCGTGCACTGGTAGCCGGACCGGTGGCCACCGGCCGCGACGGGTCGCTGGTCCAGCCGCTCCACGAGCCCGCGTAGAGCGCCGCGTCGCGACCCAGCAGGTGCAGCACGAACACCACGTGGGTCGCGGTCACGCCGGAGCCGCAGTACGCCGCCACGTCCGCGGCGCCGTCCGTGCCCGCGTACAGCCCGGCGAGCCCGTCGAGCGGGCGGAACCTGCCGTCGACCAGGTGCGTCGTCGCGGGCACGTTGACCGCTCCGGGGACGTGACCCGCGACCGGGTCGAGCGGCTCGGTCTCACCGCGGAACCGCTCCGGCGCCCGGGCGTCGACCAGCACCCCGTC
>JABFXA010000036.1 GCA_013361955.1 Nocardioidaceae bacterium | reverse complement strand
GCCGGCCCTGGCCGACGCGCTGCGCCGCTGGCTCACCGACGACGGCCTGCGCGCCTCGCTGCGGGACGCGGCCGCGGTTCGCCGTACGACGCTGCCGGGCTGGGCGGACACCACCCGCGAGCTCGCCCGGGTGCTGGCGGGGGTGGACGCGCATGGCTGAGCGCCCGTACACGCTGCTGTCCTGCGGCATGTCGATCGACGGCTACCTCGACGGGCCCGGCGAGGAACGCGTGCTGTTCTCCAACGACGACGACTTCGACCGCGTCGACGCGGTCCGGGCCGGCTGCGACGCGATCATGGTCGGCGCCGCCACCGTCCGCAACGACAACCCCCGGCTGCTGGTGCGCAGCCGCTCGCGCGTCGAGGAACGCGTCTCCCGCGGGCTGAAGCCGTCGCCGATGAAGGTGACGGTCACCGGACGCGGCGACCTCGACCCGTGCGCCAGCTTCTTCGGCACCGGCGACGGCGAGAAGGTCGTCTACTGCGCCAGCCCCGCGGTCCCGCGCACCTGCGCGCGGCTCGGCGGCGTGGCCACCGTGCTCGACGGCGGCAACCCCGTCGACCTGGCCCGCGTGAGCGAGGACCTGCACGACCGGGGCGTGCGGCGGCTCATGGTCGAGGGCGGCGGCACGGTGCACACCCAGTTCCTGTCCGCGGACCTGGCCGACGAGCTGCAGCTCGTGGTGGCCCCGTTCTTCGTCGGCGACTCTCGGGCGCGGCGATTCGTGGACGACGCGCGGTTCCCCTGGCACGCGGGGCGTCGCGCCACCCTCGCCGACGTACGCCCGATCGGCGACGTGGTGCTGCTCAGGTACGCCCTGTCCGACCGCTTCAGCCCGGAGGAGCCATGAAGCAAACCGCCACCATCCGCACCCAGCTGACGATCCCGTTGAGCTTCCCCGACGGCTTCGCCACGACCGCCCGGCTGTTCACCTTCACCGGGCTCGACGACGGCGGCGAGCACATCGCGCTCGGCCTCGGCGACCGGGTCTCCGCACGCGACAGCGACACCGACCACCCACCTCTGGTGCGGATGCACAGCGAGTGCCTCACCGGCGACGTGCTCGGCAGCCAGCGCTGCGACTGCGGCCCGCAGCTGCGCGAGGCGGTCGAGCGGATCGCCGACGAGGGCGGCTACCTGCTGTACCTGCGGCAGGAGGGTCGCGGCATCGGCCTGTACGCCAAGATCGACGCGTACACGCTGCAGGACGCCGGGCTGAACACCTACGAGGCGAACGTCGCGCTCGGCTTCGAGGAGGACGCCCGCGACTACACCGTCGGCGCGCAGATGCTGCAGGCGCTGGGGGAGCCGCGAGTGCGGCTGCTCAGCAACAACCCCGACAAGGCCGACCAGCTCGACGGGCTCGGGGTCACGGTGGCCGAGCAGGTGCCGACCGGCGTGCACATGTCCTCCGCCAACGGCCGCTACCTCGCCGCCAAGGCGCGGCATGGCGCGCACGCGCTCGATCTGGGACTCTGACCCGCATGTCCGAGCCGCGCCCGCCCTTCCCGCCGTTCGACGAGGGCACCGCCCGCCAGAAGGTGCAGGCCGCCGAGGACGCCTGGAACACCCGCGACCCGCACCGGGTCAGCCTCGCCTACACCGAGGACTCCGTCTGGCGGAACCGCGACGCCTTCCTCACCGGGCGCGAGGAGATCGTGGCGTTCCTGACCGGGAAGTGGGAGCGCGAGCTCGACTACGCGCTGCGCAAGAGCCTGTGGACCTTCGGTGGCAACCGGATCGCGGTTCGCTTCCAGTACGAGTGCCACGACGCGGGCGGGCAGTGGTTCCGCAGCTACGGCAACGAGCTGTGGGAGTTCGACGACGACGGCCTGATGCGCCGGCGCGAGGCGAGCATCAACGACGTACGCATCGAGGAGTCGGAGCGCCGCATCCACGGCCCGCGTCCCGACGACGAGCGCGGACCGGAGCACGACATCCCGCTGCACTGACGTCGTTCGGGTCGGCGTGCAAGGCTCGACCCCATGGCCAACCGCCTCGCCGACGCCACCTCGCCGTACCTGCTGCAGCACGCGGACAACCCCGTCGACTGGTGGGAGTGGTCGCCGGAGGCGTTCGACGACGCCCGCCGGCGCGACCTCCCGGTGCTGCTGTCGGTCGGGTACGCCGCCTGCCACTGGTGCCACGTGATGGCGCACGAGTCGTTCGAGGACGCCGGCACCGCGGCGTACATGAACGAGCACTTCGTGAACGTCAAGGTCGACCGCGAGGAGCGGCCCGACGTGGACGCGGTCTACATGCAGGCCACGACCGCGATGACCGGGCAGGGCGGCTGGCCGATGACGCTGCTGCTCACCCCCGACGGCGCGCCGTTCTTCGCCGGCACCTACTTCCCGGACCAGCCGCGGCACGGGCAGCCGGCGTTCCGCCAGGTGCTCGAGGCGCTCTCCGACGCCTGGCGCGCCCGGCGCGACGAGGTCACCAAGGTCGCCGGCGAGGTCGCCGGCCACCTGCAGACGACCGGCCTGCCGGCGGGCGAGGCGCCCCTCGACGAGGACCTGCTCGCCGGTGCCGTCGGCGCCCTCGCCGGTGAGTACGACGGGCAGGCCGGGGGCTTCGGCGGCGCACCGAAGTTCCCGCCCTCGATGGTGCTGGAGTTCCTGCTCCGGCACGCCGCGCGCACCGGCTCCCCGCAGGCCGCGAACATGTCCGGCGCCACCCTGCACGCGATGGCCCGTGGCGGCCTCTACGACCAGCTCGGCGGCGGCTTCGCGCGATACTCCGTCGACCGCGGCTGGGTGGTGCCGCACTTCGAGAAGATGCTCTACGACAACGCCCAGCTGCTCGGCGTCTACACCCGCTGGTGGCGGCAGTCCGGCGACCCGCTCGGCGAGCGGGTGGCCCGCGAGACCGCCGACTTCCTGATCGGCGAGCTCGGCACCGCCGAGGGCGGTTTCGCCTCCGCCCTCGACGCCGACAGCGAGGGGGAGGAGGGCCGGTTCTACGTGTGGACCCCCGCCCAGCTCGTGGAGGTGCTGGGCGAGGACGACGGCCGCTGGGCCGCCGCGCTGCTCGACGTCACCGAGGCGGGCACGTTCGAGCACGGCGCCTCCACGCTGCAGCTGCGCACCGATCCCGACGACCCCTCGCGCTGGGCCGCCGTCCGGGCCCGGCTCCTCGACGCCCGCGCGATGCGGGTGCGCCCGGCCCGCGACGACAAGGTGGTCGCGGCCTGGAACGGGCTGGCGGTCTCCTCCCTCGCCGAGGCCGGGGTCCTCCTGCACGAACCCGCGTACGTCGACGCCGCCGTCCGTGCGGCCCGCCTGCTCGTCGACGTACACCTCGACGGGGAGCGGCTGCTGCGCGTCTCCCGCGACGGCGTCGCCGGCCGGCACGCCGGGGTGCTGGAGGACTACGCCGCGGTGGCCGGCGGGTTCCTCGCCCTGCTCTCCGCCACCGGCGACCCGTCCTGGCTCGACCGGGCGCGGGTGCTGCTCGACCGGGCCCTCGACGCCTTCGACGCCGGCGACGGCGGCTGGTACGACACCGCCGCCGACGCGGAGTCGCTGGTGGCCCGCCCGCAGGACCCCACCGACAACGCCAGCCCCTCCGGCCACTCCGCGCTGGTGCACGCGCTCGTCGGCTACGCCGCGCTCACCGGCTCCGGCCGGCACCGCGACGCCGCCGAAGCCTCGCTGCGCCGGGTCCGCCC
>JABFXA010000172.1 GCA_013361955.1 Nocardioidaceae bacterium | reverse complement strand
GGGCCGGCCAGACCGGCGTGGGCGGCGGAGGGGTCGCGGGGGTGTCGCGCGCCTCCGGCGACGGCGGCGCCCAGGAGTCCATCTCGGTCCGCGACGGGGGCGGGTCGCCGGCGGGCGGGGTCGGCCCCGGCTCCTGCTCCAGGACCCGGCCGTCGAACCAGGCCCGCGCCTCGCGGGTCCAGAGCATCCCCGCGGCGACCGCGACGACGACCGGGAGCACGTCGGCGACGAACACCGCGGAGAACATCATCAGCACCGCGACCACGGTCAGCCCGACGCGGGCCCCGCGGTGCCGCTGCAGGGCGTAGATGCCGAGGATGCAACCGGCCGCGGCCAACGCGCCGCTGACCAGCATGATCCCGTGCAGCACGTCGAGCGCCTCGGCGACGCCGATCCCGGAGCCCTGCCACGGCGGCCGCGACAGCGCGTCGCTCAGCGCCTCCCGGGTCTCGATCGACCGCGCCCGGGCCATCTGGTCGAACAGCACCAGCACCAGCAGGGCACACCCGGCCGCGGACACGATCCCGGCGAACGTGACCTGCCGAGGGCGCGGAGGTCCCTGGGTGGCGGCCATGGCTCAATTCCACCACGTGGTGCGAAGCGGCCGAGGGGTGCCACAGTCGAGGGGTGCGGGACACCTGGGACGTGCTGGTCGTCGGCGCCGGGCCGGCCGGTGCGAGCGCGGCGCTGGGCACCCTCGCGGCCCGTCCCCGGGCGCGGGTGCTGCTGCTGGACCGGGCGGACTTCCCCCGGGACAAGTCCTGCGGCGACGGCATCGCACCGCACGTGCTCGACGCGCTCGCGCCGGTGGGCGCCGCCGACGTGGTCGCCGGCTGGGCACCGGTCCACCGGCTCAGCCTCCGGCGCGGCGGCGCGGTGGTGGACCGCGACATGCGGCGGCCGGCGTACGTCGTGCCGCGGGAGGTGTTCGACGCCCGGCTGGTCGAGCGGGCGGTCGCGGCCGGGGCGACCCTGCTCCGGCACAAGGTCCGCGAGGTGGCGGTGCGGTCCGACCGGGTCGAGGTGGACGGGTACGCCGCCGCGGTCGTCGTCGGCGCCGACGGGGCGCACTCGGTGGTGCGGCCGCGCCCGAAGGGTCGACGGGCGCTGGCGATCCGGGGCTACACGCCGACCCGTCCGGAGTGGGCCGGCCGGCAGCTGATCGTGTACGGCGAGCGCCGGCAGCCGTCGTACGCCTGGGCGTTCGACCGGGGCGACGGACTCACCAACGTCGGGTACGGCGAGATCGTCGACGACGCCCGGCCGGTGTCGCGCGACGTGCTGCTCGGCGAGCTCGCGGACCTGCTGCCCGGGTCGGTGTCGCACGGACGGGCCTGGCGGGCGCACCACCTGCCGCTGTCCGGGTGGCGCTGGGCGCAGCCGGACGGGCGGGTGCTGCTGGCCGGCGACGCGGCGGGTCTGGTGAACCCGATGTCCGGCGAGGGCATCTTCTACGCGGTCGCCACCGGCCTCTCCGCCGGCCGGGCCGCGGTCTCCGGCCCACCGGGGCACGCGGGGCGGCGCCACCGCGAAGCGGTCAGAACGGTGCTCGACGGACACCTCCGGCACACCACCGTCGCGTCCCGGCTGGCGTCCGTCGGCGCCGTCGTCGACGCCGGGATCCGGGCCGCCGCCGCCGACCCGGGGATCTTCGACGACCTGGTGGAGATCGGGCTCGGCCGAGGACGGATCACCCCGGCGCTGGCCGGTGGTCTCGTCCGCGGACTGGCCGGTGGACTGCGCCCGTTCAGGTCCGGGGAGTAGGAACGAGGCATGGACATCCTCTCGGTGCGGGGCGCACTGCCGCAGCACCGCTACGCCCAGGAGGAGATCACCGACGCGTTCGCCGCGGTCATCTCGCGCGGTGCGATGGACGAGCGGCTGATGCGCCGGCTGCACGCCAACGCGGGCGTCGAGCACCGAAACCTGGTCATGCCGCTGGAGGAGTACGGCGGGCTGGACGACTTCGGCCAGGCGAACGACCGGTTCATCGCCGGCGCCGTCGAGCTCGGGTCGCAGGCGCTCGGCGACGCGCTCAAGGCCGCCGACGTCACCCCCGGCGACGTCGACCTGATCGTCACCGCGACGGTCACCGGGCTCGCCGTACCGTCGCTCGACGCGCGGATCGCGGCGACGCTCGGGCTGCGGCCGGACGTGAAGCGGGTGCCGCTGGTCGGCCTCGGCTGCGTGGCTGGGGCGGCGGGCGTCGCGCGGCTGCACGACTACCTGGTCGGGCACCCCGGCGAGGTGGCGGTGCTGGTGTCCGCGGAGCTGTGCTCGCTGACCGTGCAGCGGCAGGACGTGTCGGTGCCGAACCTGGTGGCGAGCGGGCTGTTCGGCGACGGCGCCGCGGCGGTGGTGGCCCGCGGCAGCGACGGCGAGGGCGAGGCGCGGGTGCTCGGGTCGCGCAGCCGGCTGTACCCGGACTCCGAGCGCACCATGGGCTGGGACGTCACCGCCGGCGGGCTGCAGATCGTGCTCGACGCGAACGTGCCGGACCTGGTGCGGCAGTACCTCGGCGACGACGTCGACGGCTTCCTCGCGGACCACGGGCTGACCCGCGCGGACATCGGCTGGTGGGTGTGCCACCCCGGCGGCCCGAAGGTGCTGGAGGCGATCGAGGACGCGCTCGACGTGCCCCGTGAGGCGGTCGGGCTGACCTGGCGGTCGCTGGCCGAGATCGGGAACCTGTCCAGCGCGTCGGTGCTGCACGTGCTCGCGGACACCTTCCGCGACCGGCCGCCGGAGCCGGGGTCGTACGGCGTGCTGCTCGCCATGGGACCCGGGTTCTGCTCCGAGCTGGTGCTGCTGCGGCGATGACCAGCCTGGCCGCCTTCACCGTGCTCGTCCTGCTGGTCGGGGCCGAGCGGATCGCCGAGCTGGTGGTCTCGCAGCGCAACGCCGCCCGCGCGCTCGCGAACGGCGGCCGGGAGACCGGGCGGGGGCACTACCCGTTCATGGTGGTGCTGCACACCGGCCTGCTCGTCGGCGCGCTCGTCGAGGCGTGGACGGTGCGTCCGGACGTCCCCGCCGCGCTGGCCTGGTCGATGCTGCTGCTGGTGCTCGCCGCGCAGGCGCTGCGCTGGTGGTGCATCGCGACGCTGGGTCCGGCGTGGAACACCCGGGTGATCGTGGTACCGGGCGGGGAGCGGGTACGCCGCGGCCCGTACCGCGTCCTGCCGCACCCGAACTACGTGGCCGTCGTGGTCGAGGGGTTCGCGCTGCCGCTGGTGCACGCCGCGTGGGTGACCGCGCTGGTGTTCACGGTGCTGAACGCCGGTCTGCTCGCCGTCCGGCTGCGCGCCGAGAACCAGGCGCTGACGCTGCTCGAGGAGCCGGCCTGATGCGCGACCTGGTCGTCGCCGGCGGCGGGCCGGTGGGGCTGGCCGCGGCGGTGCACGCCGCGCGCGCCGGCCTCGACGTGGTGGTGCGCGAGCCGCGGGTCGGCACCATCGACAAGGCCTGCGGCGAGGGGCTGATGCCCGGCGCGGTCGCCGCGCTGGCCGACCTCGACGTACACCCGAGCGGGCACCCGCTGGCCGGGATCCGCTACCTCGCGGGCGACCGGTCCGCGGTGGCCGACTTCCGGTCCGCGGGCCTCGGCGTCCGTCGTACTACGCTGCACGACGCGCTGCGCAAGGCCGCCGACGAGGCCGGTGTCGAGGTCGAGCACCGCGC
>JABFXA010000403.1 GCA_013361955.1 Nocardioidaceae bacterium | reverse complement strand
GCACGACCCGGACCTGCTCGCGCACGCCACCGCCGTCGCGACCACGGCCCGCGAGCGGCAGCTCGTGGCGCTGGTCGCGGCCCGGCTGCGCGGCGACGCCTCGCTGTTCGACGCACTGGTGCGCGACCACCTCGTCGAGCACCCCGACCACCTGCTGGCCGCCTGGGTGGCCGGCCGGCCCACCGACCCGAGGAGGACCCGATGACCACCGACACCACCCTGACCGCCGCCCCGACGACCTGGCGGACCGTGGCCCGCTGGCTGGTCTCGTTCGTCGGCTTCCCGCTCGGCGCCGTCGCCGCGATGCTCGTCGCCGGTGCGGTGGACGGCGTGGCCCCGGCGCTGGTCAGCGGCCTCGTCTCCGGGGCCGTGATCGGCCTGGCGCAGGCCTGGGCGATGCGCGCCGACCGCCGGCTCACGGCCGGCTGGACGGTGGCCACCGCCCTCGGGCTGTCCGCAGGCCTCGCGGTCGGTTCAGGCGCCGTCGGCTTCGGGACCACGCTCGCGGACCTCGTCGTCCAGGGCGCGGTCTGCGGGCTGGCGGTCGGCGCCGCCCAGACGGTGCTGCTGCTGCCACGGATCGGCGCGGTGGCGTGGACCTGGCCGGCGTACCTGTCCGCGGTGTGGGCGCTCGGCTGGCTGGTCACCACGACCGTCGGCGTCGAGGTCGACGAGCGGTTCACCGTCTTCGGCTCGTCGGGCGCGGTCACCGTCACCCTGCTCACCGCGGTGCTGCCGCTGCGGATCCACCACCCCCGTCCGCCCCGCTGACACCACCTCCCGAGGAGAGAACCATGTCCCGTCACGTCGTCTTCGGCACCGGCCAGGTCGGCCACCCGCTCGTCACGCTGCTCGTCGCGCACGGGCACGACGTGGTCGCGGTCAACCGCGACGGCCGCGGCGACGTCCCCGGGGCCACCGTCGTCGGCGGCGACGCCACCGACCCGGGGTTCACCCGGCGGGTCTGCGCCGGCGCGGACGCCGTCTACTTCTGCCTGAACGCGATGGGCTACCAGCGCTGGACCGAGGAGTTCCCGCCGCTCCAGCACGGCGTGCTCGCGGGGGCCGAGGCCGCCGGCGCGAGGCTCGTCGTGCTCGACAACCTCTACGCCTACGGCCCGGTGGCCGGCCCGCTCGTCGAGACCCTGGCCGCGCACCCCACCTCGGCGAAGGCGGCGACCCGTGCCGCGATGACCGAGGAGCTGCTCGACGCGCACCGGGCCGGCCGGGTCCAGGTCGCGATCGGCCGCGCCTCCGACTACTTCGGACCCGGCGCCACCCGCTCGGCCCTCGGCGAGACGGTGTTCGGTACGGCGCTCGCCGGCCGGGCCGCGCAGGTGATGGGCGACCCCGACCAGCCGCACAGCTACTCGTACACGCCGGACGTCGCCGCCGGTCTGGCCGCGCTGGGGACCGGTGCCGCGGCACCCGGTCAGGTCTGGCACCTCCCGGTCGCCGAGACCCGCACCACCCGCCAGGTCGTCGAGCGGGTCTACGCGCTCACCGGGCACCGGCCGCGGGTGCTCGCCGCCGGTCGCACCACGCTGCGCGCCCTCGGCCTGGTCAGGCCGCAGATGCGGGAGTACCTGCACACGCTCTACCAGTTCACCGACCCCTGGGTCGTCGACGACGGCCGCTTCCGGGCCGCCTTCGGCGACCTGTCCACCCCGCTCGACGACGCCCTCGCCGCCACCGTCGACTGGTACGCCGACCGCGCGGCCGTCGCGACCCGCTGACCCACGACCCGAAGGAGCCCTCCCATGAACGACCGCGCCACCGCCCGCCGCGCCGCCCTCGCGCTGGCCCTGGCCTCCGTCCTCGCCATCGCCGGGTTCACGGTGCTCGGCTCGGTGTTCGAGTACCCGCAGGTCCTCGACGAGCCGACCGCCGACATCCTCGCGCTCTACCGCGCGCACCAGGGTGCGGTGCGCACCTGGTTCCTGGTGCTGGCGCTCAGCGCCGCGCTGATGGCACCCGCCGGCGTCTGGCTCGGCCGGCTCGCGAGCGGCCGGCTCGGACGCTGGATCGCGGTCACCGGGGTCGCCGCGGCGGTCGTGCAGGTCGCCGGCCTGCAGCGCTGGGTGACGATCGTGCCCGGCCTGGCCCGCGACGCGCTCGACCCCACCCGCGGCGCGTCCGCGGAGGACGCGTTCGAGCGGTGGCACCTGGTCCTCGGCAAGGTCGTCGGCGAGACCCTGGGCTACGCGCTGACCGCCACCTTCACGGTGCTCGTCGCCCTCGCGCTGCGCGACCGGGTGCTCCCGCGCTGGCTGGTCCTGACCGGCTACGTCGCGGCCGCGCTGATCGCCACCGGGGTCGTGATCCCGCTCGTCGACGCCGCGAGCCTGACCAACTTCGCCGGCTACGTGGTGTGGTGCGCGTGGCTGCTCGCGGTCGCCGCGGTGCTCTTCCGAGTGCCCGCTGAGAAGCCCCTGAGAGCAGGCCGCGTGGTCTGAACAGGTGCGGGTGAGACGGGTCACGAAGACCCCGGAGGATTCCCGGACCGCGGCGAGGTCCGCTTACCGTGGAAGGGCCCTGGACGACCGGGGCCCGCCTCCGCCCACGCCGAGTCCTGTCCGTGCGGAGGTGCCTCTTACCCGTCGGACAGGAGCGGGGGACCCGAAGCTTCACGGGTCGCGCATGCGGCCCTGGGGTGGAGCCATGTCTCATGGCCAGGCACCTTCTCGCCTGAACCCGACAGCTAACTCCGCAGGCGCGTGGAGGAAACCGCATGCGCCTGCGCACGCTCATCTCGTCTGCCCTCGTGACGGCCGCGGCCGCCACTCCGCTCGTGGTCACCGCCGCTCCCGCGGACGCCGCCCTGATCAGCACCTGGAACCGGCTGGCCCAGTGCGAGTCCGGTGGCCGGTGGCACATCAACACCGGCAACGGCTACTACGGCGGCCTGCAGATCAGCGCCGGGACCTGGCGCGCCTACGGCGGCAAGCGGTTCGCCCGGCTGCCGCACCGCGCCACCAAGCTCGAGCAGATCCGGGTCGGCGAGCGCATCAAGCGCGGCCAGGGCTGGCGCGCGTGGCCGGCCTGCTCGCGCCGTATCGGGCTGCGCTGACCCGCACCCGCCCGGTGCACAGAGCGGGCCCCGCCCAGCCCTGGGGGGTTTGCCGAGCGGGACCACGCAGGCGCCGGGCGCGGTGCGCCGCGCCGCGGCGGCTGGGGGGCGCCGACCGTTGCGCCCTCAACCAAGGTACGTTCGGCGGGCCCGCTACGCGACCCCTGCGAAGGTACTAGCACCGGTTCGTCCGCGATGATGCGGCGATGGCCTGGTCGACGACGTCCGACGTGGAGGCGTTCGCCGAGGCGGCGCTGGCCTTCCTGTCCGAGCGTCCGGTCGAGCACACCGCGCTGCTCACGGAGACCGCCTACCTCCGCGCCCGGTCCGTCGCCACCACCGACCAGCACTTCGGCTGGTGGCGCGACGGGTCGGGTGCGGTGGGCGGCGCCTTCGTGCAGGCACCGCAGCACCCGGTGCTGCTGTCCCGGGTGCCGCCGCCGGCGGTCACGGCGCTGGTCGACGCGCTGCCCCGGCGTGTGCCCGTCGGCGTCGACGGTCGCGACGCCCCGCTCGTGGTCGAGGCGTGGCGCCGGCGCGGGCTCGACCTCGCGCCCGCGTCGCGGATCCTGGTGCACCGCCTCGACCTGCTGCGCACGCCGTCGCCGCA
>JABFXA010000284.1 GCA_013361955.1 Nocardioidaceae bacterium | reverse complement strand
GACCAGCCCGGCGACGTACGCCGCGTCCTCGGCGGTCATCTCGTCGGCGTCGACCAGCTCGGCGAGCAGCCCGCCGAGGTTGCGGCGGAAGAGCAGCGTGGCGAGGTGGTACAGCTCGGCGAGGCCGTAGGCGTCGGAGGAGAACAGCAGCTTCCCGAACGGCGCCAGCTCCAGCGACTCACGCAGCAGCCCCGCGCTCAGCGCGCCGGCGTTGTGGGTGGCCAGGCCGACGTCCATGAAGACGTGCTCGAAGACCTGGGCGAGGTAGGCGGCGTTGCGGTGGAACGGGTAGTTGTGCAGCAGCAGCACCGGCACGCCGCGCTCCTCGGTGGCCCGCAGGAACGCGGTCAGCCGCAGCGGGTCGCAGTCGGCGAGGTCGACGTCGTTGTCGCCGTACCCGACGTGGAGCTGGAGCGGCCGGCCGAGCTCGACGGCGGTCCAGGCGAGCCAGCCGTTCACGACCGGGTGCGCGACCCGGCTCGGCAGCACCTCGGTGAGCGCGGCGGCGAGCGCGTCGGCGGTCGGCTTCGCGTCCGGCAGCCCGAGCCCGACCCGGTACGCCGCGATGCTCTTGAACCCGACGCCGTCGGAAGTCCGCAGCCGCTCGGTGACCGCTCCCGCGAAGTCGTCGGTGCCCTCGGCGAGCACCTGCTCCGCCACTGCCTCCAGCCGGACCACCTCGTGGTGGCTGGGCGCCTTGGCCAGCTCGGCGAGCTCGACGGGGTCGGTGAGCAGCCCGGGATTGAGCCCGGTGTCGACCAGGAACGTGTCGATGCCGGTCGCCCCGAGCAGCCGCCGGTTCACCTCGTCGGCGCCGAGCCGGCGCCGGCGGGTGACGTACGCGTCGGCGGGTGCGTGCGGCTCCAGGTCGAGAAGCGGCGCGCACCAGCGGCGGATCGCCAGCCCGAGCATCGAGTCGAAGAGCGTGGTGCCGAGCGGCGACGGCCGCTCCGCCTCGTTCATCAGCGCCTCGAGGCCCGCCCGGTCCAGGTCGCCGGGCACCACCCCGTGGCAGTGGTGGTCGACCAGCGGCCCGAGCTCGACCACCCCCGTCATCCGGTGCCGTCCACCGTCTGCACGTCCTCCTTCGCCCGGTCGTCGAGGTCGGCCATCCCCGCGGCCAGCCGGCGGGCCAGACCGGGGGACAGCAGCATCACGATCGTCACCAGCGCCAGCCAGCCGAACGCGACCACGGGGAACCACTGCGCGGGTCCGGAGGTCGGGTAGGGGAACACGTTGCGGTAGAGCGTGTAGCCCAGCATCACCAGACCGAGCGCCGGGATCACCACCTGCCAGGTCGGCACCGGCATCTTCTTGTCCACCCAGATCAGCTTGATGCAGCCGATGGTGGCGAGCACGTAGGCCACCAGCAGGATCAGCGTGCCGATGGTGCCGCTCCACAGGAACGTGTCGAACGGTTTCGCGGAGAACGCCGTCGCGCTGACCAGCGCGATCAGGGCGACCAGCCCGGTGATCACCAGGGCGGCCGCGGCCGGGGTGTCGTTGCGGCCGGTGCTGGCCACCGAGTGCCCGGGTGACAGGTCGCGGACCAGGGCGAACAGCAGCCGCGACGCACCGACCACGCAGGCCAGGCAGCACGCGAACGCGCTGACGCTGGCCCCGAGCGTGATCAGGTCGCCGACCCAGGCCCCGATGTACGACGAGCCGAGGTCGCCCATCAGCGCCGGCGAGCTGACGAACGCATCCATGCCCTTGCCGGTGCTGAACGCCATCGTCTCCACCGCGGTCACGAACGTGAAGTAGACGCCGCCGAAGATCGCGGTGCCGAGGATCGCGCGCGGGATGTCACGACGCGGGTTGTGCGCCTCCTCGCCGAGCGTCGCGGCCGCCTCGAAGCCCGCGAACGACAGCAGCCCGAAGATGATCCCGAGGAACAGCGTCGACGAGTCGACCCCCGCCGGCACCTTGAACACGTCCATCGTGAACGACGATCCGTCGGGCGCGGTACCCGCCAGCAGCCTGACGAGCACCACCACCGCGATGACCACGATCAGCAGCACGGTGATGCCCTCGGCGGACAGCAGGATCGAGGTGGCTCGGCGGGCCGGGACGATCGTCAGCCACAACGCGAGCGCCAGCGCCACGGCCCCGACCAGGAAGCCCGCCCACCAGGGCTGGTCGTTCCAGACCCCGATGGAGTCCAGGAACGCGGCGCCGAAGATCCCCGCGGCCGAGGCGGTGACCAGGCCGTAGAAGACGTAGGTGCCCATCAGCCCGAGGCCGGCCACCGCACCGGCCCGGGGGCCGAGGGTCGCGCCGGCGAACACGTAGACCGACCCGGCGTGCCGGTAGTACTGGCACAGCCGCACGAACACGTACGCGATCAGCAGCACCGCGACCGCGGCGAGGAAGAACGCCAGCGGGGTCGCCTGGCCGACCAGGCCGGCGGTGCCCTGCGGGTTGATGTTCGCGGCCATGCTCGGCGCCATCAGCGCCACGGAGATGCCGACCGCCTGCCAGACCGAGAGGCTGGGCCGCAGCCCTCGCCGGCTGCGGTCCGGGGTGGTGCTCGGTGCTGCCATGGCGCCTCCTGACGACTGGACCCGAGACCTCCGGATGGATGCATCCCCCACGTTCCGCCATACTCGCGATCACCCGAACGAGTTGTCCAGCAGGAGGTGCGGACCGGTGGACCTCGAGGAGCGGAAGGCGCGCAGCACGCGTGCGGAGGCGGCGGTCGCGGGACTGACCGCACAGGGCGTGACCGCGTTCGCGACCACGTTCGTCGACAACTCCGGGGTGGCCCGGGTCAAGACGGTGCCGCTGGCCCGGCTGCCGCAGCTCGCCGCCTGGGGCGTCGGGTTCTCGACGGCGTTCGACTACTTCCGCTTCGACGACTGGGTGGCCGCGCAGGCGAGCGGCGAAGGGCCGGTCGGCGACCAGCGGATCATCCCCGACCTCGACCGGGTGGTGGTGCTGGCGGCGCAGCCCGGCTGGGCCTGGGCACCGGGTGAGCGCTACTCGCAGCAGGGCGACGAGCACGACAAGTGCAGCCGGCTGCTGCTGCGTCGCCAGGTCGCCGCGCTCGCCGACCGGGGCGTGACGGTGAAGGCCGCCTTCGAGATCGAGTGGGTGGTCTCCGAGGGCGACGGCGACGAGTTCTCGCCGGCAACCCGCGGCTCCGGCTACGGCATGAACCGGCTCGTCGAGGTCTCCGACTACTGCCGCGACGTGATGGTCGCGCTGGCCGAGCAGGGCGTGGTCGTCGAGCAGCTGCACCCCGAGTACGCCGCGGGTCAGCTCGAGCTCTCGGTCGCGCCCGAGTCCCCGGTCGAGGCGGCCGACACCTCGGTGCTGGTGCGCACCACGATCCGCGCGGTCGGCGAGGACTACGGGCTGCGCACGTCGTTCTCCCCGAAGGTGGACACCGCCGGCGTCGGCAACGGCGGGCACGTGCACCTGAGCCTGTGGCGCGACGGCACGAACCTGATGGCCGGCGGCGACGGGCCCTCCGGGATGACTGATGAGGCCGCGTCGTTCGCGGCCGGGATCCTCGAGCACCTGCCGGCGCTGCTGGCCATCGGTGCGCCGGGCGTCGCGTCGTACCTCCGGCTGGTGCCGCAGCACTGGGCGGGCGCCTTCCGCTGTTGGGGGCTGGAGAACCGCGAGGCGGCGCTGCGGTTCGTCACCGGCTCCACCGGCCAGGTCGCCACCGCGGCGAACCTCGAGGTGAAGTGCTTCGACCTGCAGGCCAACCCGTACCTCGTGCTCGCCGGCCTGCTCGCCGCCGGCGCCGCCGGCGGGACCCTTCCCCCTCCGGTCGACGTCGACCCGGCGGCCCTCGGCGACCAGGTGCTGGCGGAGCGCGGCATCGAGCGGCTGCCGACCTCGCTGCGGGACTCGCTCGACGCGTTCACCGCCTGCCCGGTGCTGGTCGACGCGTTCGGTCAGCCGCTCGTCGACTCGATCGTCGCCGTACGCGAGTCGGAGCTGGAGCGCTTCGACGGCGCCTCCGCCGAGGAGGTGGCCGACGCGATCCGCTGGGTGCACTGACCCTCAGCGCCCCAGCGGTTCCGCGATCGCCCGGATCCGTGCCGACGCCAGCTCGGTCATCAGCCGGGCCGCAGGGGAGAGCGTCGCGCCGGTCCGGTGCACGATCGCGAAGCTGTCGTACTGCCGCGGCCGCAGCGACACCCACCCCGCCTCGGGCGCCAGCCGGGGCAGCAGCTGCTCGGCCGCGCCGCGCGGGATGACCGAGTCGGCCAGGCCCATGCCGACCAGCTCGACGGCCGTCTCGACGTCCTCCACCTCGATCCGGGTCTGCGGGCTGAGGCTGCTCTCGTGCAGCATCCGCCGCAGGATGATCCGGGTGGAGTCCTCCGCCCGCCAGGTCGCCTCGGGCATCACGAGGGACGCCTGCGCGAGCCGGTGCGCGGTGACCGGCGAGCGCAGCGCCTCCGGGTCGGCGCTGAGGTAGACCAGCTCGTCGCGGGCCACCGGCGTGACATCGAGGCCCTGGCTGCTGACCTGGGGGACGGCGATCATCGCGGCCTCGATGCGGCCCCGGCGCAGGTCCTCCTGCACGTCCGAGGAGTTCTGCCCGACCAGCTCGACGCGCACCCCCGGGTGCCTGGCCAGCACGTCGGCGACCAGCCCCGCCCCGGCGTACAGGCGTGCGGTGCCGAACATCCCGAACCGGATCGTCCCGGTCTCCAGCGCCGTCACGCTCTGCGCGGCCCGCCGCGCATCGTCGACCGCCGCGAGCGCGCGCTCGGCGTACGGGCGCAGCTCCTCGGCCGTCGCCGTCGGCACCACCCCGCGCCCGACCCGGGTGAACAGGTCGGTGCCGAGCGAGCGCTCCAGCGTGCGGATCTGCTCGGAGACCGACGGCTGGGCGTACCCGAGCTGCTCGGCGGCCGCGGTCAGCGACCCGTGCTCGTAGGCGGACAGGAAGCACCGCAGCTGATGCAGCGAGAGCATAGGTCTCTCCTAGGGATCATCCAGGAAAGAAAGGCTAGCCCTATGAGGCGACGGCGTCGGAGACTGTCTGTACAACGCCAACCAGACCCGGAGGAGGTCGCTCCCATGTTCGACAGCGTCTGCACGTCCTGCCACCGTCGCCAGCTCATCTTCCCCAGCCAGGTGCGCAGCCTCGACAACTCCGAGCGCGGCATCCTCGAGACCTACACCTGCTGGTGCGGCTCCGAGCAGACCTGGCTCACCGGCGCGGCCGCCCCCGCCCGCGACGACCTGGTCCCCGCCGCCTGACGCCTCGGATTCGGCCCGGCGGCGCGGCGTCCGTATACTCATCCGGCGTGCTCGACCGGCTGGTCGGGCACCGCGCCGCCTTAGCTCAGTCGGTAGAGCGATTCACTCGTAATGAATAGGTCGTCGGTTCGATTCCGACAGGCGGCTCACCGCAAAAGCCCAGGTCACAGCCACAGTCACGGCAAGTGCTTGGGCTTTGTTCATGCCCGGAACCCGCTTCGTGGCCGCATTTTGGCCGTATATGTGTGTGGCCATGCCCCTCAATGCCCCCGCCCTATCCGGTCCAGCGCGGCCGCGACCGAGTCGAGCTCGTCGTCGTACAGATGTGCATAAATCCGCGCCGTGGTGGTGATCGACTCGTGGCCCATCGCCTTCTGCACCCACCGCAGATCAGCGCCGGCGGCGCGGGCCAGGCTGCCGAACGTACGGCGCAGGTCGTGCGGCGTGATCTCGATACCCAGCGCCTTCGACGCTTCGTTGAACCCGGACCGCACGCGCCAGTTCCGGTTGCGCAGGTAGCCACCACCGGGCGCCGGGAAGACCAAAGCGTCGAGCGGCCGGCCCTCGGTCCGCGCCTGCAGCAGGTCGACGAGGAGACCGGGAATCGCGATGTGCCGGTTCGACGCATGGCTCTTCGGGGCGGACACATCGATGCGGCCACCGACCTCCGTTGCTCGCTCAACGACGTGGACCCGTCGCCGGGCCAGGTCGACGTCGGCCACTTTCAGCGCCGCCAATTCCGACCAACGCAAACCCAGGTACGCCATCGCGAGCACCAGGTCGCCGTCTCGTCCGAGCTTGTCCGCCAGCAGCTGCACCTGCGGTGCGGTCAGGAACCGGTCCCGGCCAGGGGGCCGGCGAGGCAGGCGAACACCGCGTGCAACGTTGATCGGCACCCGCCTCGACTTCATCGCGTGATCGAGCACGAGGCACAGCACCCGGTGCGCGTACCGCACGAGGTCCGGCCCGGACCGTGCACTCAACGAGGTCACCCAGTCGGCCACATCGGCGTGCTCGATCTTCGCCACCGGCCACTGGCCGAACGTCTCGGCGACGTGCCGCCACGAGTTCCGGTACGACGACTTGGTGGTCTCCCGCAGGTGACCCATCCCGACCCGCTCGTAGTCGGCCCAGACATCCGCCAGCGTCGCGCGACCCCGTCGAGGGTCGACCCAGTCGCCACGGTGTCGCTCGGTGCGCGTCTTCGCGTCGTACGCCTCGGCATCGCGACGCAGCCTGAACGACTTAGACCGCTCGCGAAGGTCCGGGCCGTAGTAGCGCACCCGCCAGGTAACCCGACCCGACGGCAACACCCTGCGCTCAATCACGCCGCAGCCCGCCGCTTCGTCTCGTCCAGCCACTGTCGGACCTCCGCCGCGTCGAACCGACGATGCTTCCCGACCTTGAACGACGGAGGCCCATCACCCCGAGCCGCCCAGTGGTGCACCGTCGACACCGGAACGCACAGGATCTCCGCCACGTCCGGGACCGTCAGCAGCTGCGGGAACAGCACGCCTGCATCCATCACCTTGTCCTCTCTCCGAGTCACGCGTTGTGGTGCTTCTGGTCGGCCTTCCACTGGTCGTGTTCGCGGGCACGCGCGGCGGCGGCGAGGGCGAGTGCTTCGTCGCCGGGGCGGGTCCAGCCGGTGCCTTGGTAGGTCCAGGAGCCGATGACGAGGGTGGTCTCCTCCTCGTCGGCCAGAAGCCGGGCCGCGAGGTCCGTGGTGTCCAGCGGCTCTCCTGCGCGTCGGGATTCGGCGGCCATGGTTTGGAAGCGGCGGCGGGCCCGTCGGAGGGCGCCGAGGGTGATCGAGTACCGGCGGGACTTGGTGGCGAAGTGGCCGCGGAAGCCGAGCATGTGCGCCCACTTGGCCATCAGCAGGTACGGCGACCTCTCCGCGTCAGCGGTCCTGTCGGCATCCGCGACCTGGGCGCGGGCGGCGAGGTCACGGCACACCTGCCCCATTCGGATCAGGTGGGGTCGGGGGTCGTGGGGGGAGCGGAGGCTGTTGGCGTCCTTGGTGGCGTACTTCGCCAGGTAGCCGGCCACCTGGCCGGGGGTGATCAGTCCGACGGGGTCGTCGGTTCGGTGGCCGTCGCGGACGACGCGGACGTCCAGCTGCCGCCCCCAACCCAGCGTCCTGGCCTGGTCCTCGTCGTCGACGGGCGGGGAGGTGAACGACACCGACCGGGCCGCATTGGTCAGGATCTCAGCGACCTGGGTGCCATCGAGGGGTGCGGGTGAGCCGGGGCCGTCGGGGCCGTCGACACGCACGAGGGCGTGGAAGTGGATCAGCCCGCGGGCCTGGTACTCACCGACCTTGGCGTACTGCAGCGACGCGACGACCTTGAGTCGCTTCTCCGGGACTCCCAGCTCGCGGGCGAGCGCCCGCCGCAGCGCGATCGTGGTGCGCCGCCAGAGCTCGGGGGCCCACCACTGCCAGATGACGGCGGACTCCCAGTCGTAGCAATCGGGACAGAGCGGGGAGCCATTCCTCGGGTCGTCCTCCCCGTGGATCGCCATGCAGGAGGTCTTCCGGCCGTGCTCGCACACGCGGGCTTTGTCGCGGGGACGGCACCGGCCACCGGTCCGCTGACCGTTCTTGGGTCGCGGTCCGTGCACTGGCCCGAACGAGGGCGGCGTGAAGGTGATGAACAGCAGCGGGTTGTCCGCCACCGACTCGGGGATGGTCTTCCCGCCGGCGATCCCGGACCGGATCATCGCGAACACGTCCCGCGCATAGACCCGCGAGCACGAGGGGCACACGTCCGCTCGGCGGTTGCCGCACGCTCGATACAGGACACCCATCGGGGTCTGCGCCGAGGAGAACCCGCCCAGGATCTCCCCCGTGGTCGCGTCGACGGTGGTCGAGGAGCCAACCAGACGAACCGGGCGGGCGCAGTTGTGCACCGCGGCCGCCGTCTCGGCGAACGCATCGAACGTGCCGTCGCGGAGCCGGTCGACCAGGGACCGCTCCGCGAGCGGGTGGATGTCGGACAACTCCAGCGGCGCACCCTCCCCGTAGCCCGGGAACCCCGAGACAGCCGAGGGTGCGTCACTGTGTGCGTCCGAACGCACCGACGGGTCAACGCTCACGCCGCGCCCCCCGTTACGGACTGCTTGGCGATGGTCTGACCTTCCTGACGTGCCCGTGTCGACGCGCGCGGCGAACGGGGCTTGCGACGCGGACGAGGTGCACGCTCCGGCACGTCCTGCCCCGCATCCGGCACTGCCTCGGGCTCGGGTGCGGGCGCGGTACGCGGGAGGTCGGTGGGTGCGACGTCGCCGGTGCCCGTGGGGTCCGGGATCAGCACTTGGGCGACCGGCCCGTACCTCTTGGCGGCGGCGCGGATCTGGGCATCGGACCAGAAGTCGGCCCGGACTCGGTCGGCGGCGCCCTCGTCGTCGATGACCCAGCCCGTGCCGGGTCGGGTGGGGTTGACCCGGTGTGCGGGTGCGCGTTGGGACATGCCGTCGCCGAGCACCATCACTGTCTCCTCCGTCGACCGGAGCCGCAGGGCGATCGTCTGGGTGAACAGCCCGCGCATCGCCACGACGTCCTTGCGGGGGTCCTGCACACATGCCAGGACGACGACGCCGAGGGCGCGGCCCTGGGTCAGGATCTCCGCGAGCAGCCGGTTCGCCTCCCGCCGGATGTCCAGGTCCGCATACGCGGTCAGGGCCGCGAGCTCGTCGATCACCAGCACGTGCAGCGGGTCCCCCGGCGACGGCTGGTGCAGCCGGGTGGTGCCGGCCATCGCGGCGCCGCGCTTGTCGATCACGCCCATCAAGGCTTTGAGGACGTCGACGGCGTCGTCGGGCCGGTAGGCGCGGCAGCAGAACAGGTCCTCGCCCATTGCCAGCTCGACGCCGCGTTTCAGATCGATCCCCCACAGCCGGACCAGATCGTGGTTGGCGGCGGGGGCGAGGGCGCCGCAGATGCCCCACAGCACCGACCCCTTCCCGGATCCGGAGCAGCCCGCGACCAGGGTGTGTCGGCCCCGGATCGGCAGCCACCAGTCCCCACCGGTCTGCGTGCGACCCAACCTCACCGCGTCGTACTGCACCGGCACAGGAGGCTTCGCCTGCGCGGGGGTGGCGAGGGCCTCGGTCATCACCAGGTGCACCTTCAACGTCGCGCCGGAGATGGGCTGCACCCGATGCGCGACCGCGCCGAGGGTGGTGGCGATCCGCTCGCTCCCGCGCTCCAGCTCCTCCAGCGTCTGCCCGGGCCGGGTGCGGATCAGCAGCTCGACCGTGTGCGAGCGGGTCTTGACCCGCCACAGGATCGGCGCCACCCACCGCAGCTGCTCACCGTGCCGGCCGTACCGATCAGCCGTGCCGCGACGGGTGTGAACCGCCTGGCGGTCCGATAGGCCGCACACCCGCGCCAGCCGCTTCCACCGGATCCGGGCGTGCCACCACCACCGCATCCGGCGGTCCGGACGCGCGACGGCGACCTCGAACGAGATCGGGTACTTCCGACTCCACGCCCAGGCGATCAGCCCGGGCAGCAGCGCCAGCGCGAACAGCAGGAGGCCACTCCATGCGTCGCTGGTCAGCCAGGTGAGCGAGCCGAGGATCAGCCAGGTGGTGCACCAGCCGCGGTGTCGCCAGGCCCACCGGGTCAGCCAGGGACCGCGGTGGGCCAAGACGGCTCCGAGGGATGTGTTCCCGAGATGCATGACCGGTTCACGCCCCGATCTGCTCGAGGGCGTCGCGGGCCCGGTTCACCTTCGCCCGCACGTCGTCGGCCCTCCGGGACACCTCGGCCACCTCATCGACCAGCCGGTCCGAGATCCCGTCCAGGGCGTTGCCGGCGGCCTTGGCGTCCTCAAGGACCGCACCCAGGTGCACCGATGCCGTGTCCAGCGCATCGCTCGTCGTCGTGTACATCAGGCGGCCCCCTTCGACGTCGAGCTAGAACCGGTCGACTTGCCGGAACCCGGCGAGGCCGTCGACGAGGACGAGGCGCTGGCGCTCCCGCTGCTGCCGACGCCGGGGGCGACCATCTCCTCGGCCCGGTAGGACCAGGCGATCCGCGGCCGCGGGCCGTTGTCGTCGATCCACGCCAGCGCCGTCAGCCCGGTGAACTCCACCGGCGTCATCGGGAACGGCGTGGTGTTCTCCGGCGGCACCGGCTGGTGCTTGGCCAGGAACTTCACGCTCACGGCTGTGTCCTTCTTGCTCGCCTCCTCGTCCGCGTCGATCACCGTCACCTGCCACACCGGCAGCCCCGTCTCCCGATCCAGCGACTGCGGCCGCGACCCATCGGACCGGGGTTCCGCGTTGAAGTCCGCCACCGGCTCCACCGGCCCGTTCTCACCCTTCTTCAGGTACGCACCCATCGGGAACACGTCCCCGTGTGCCACCTTGATCCGCTTCTGCATCGCCATGTTGCTGATCCCTTCTGTTTCGATGTCGCTCTGCGTTATACAGCGTCATCGCTGCACGGTATTACAGCGGTATCGCTGTATCAACGATGAGCTGTTCAGTTCGTGTTCACGAGACTGACCGCGTGACGCGTGTGGCAAAAGAGGCGAAGGGCGGAGAACACCGGCTCCGGGCGTCTCCGCAACTGGTCCGAGGTTCGGCTGTCCGACGGGTCGGGCACTATGGAAGGCATGGACTCGGGCGACAGGCCGTTCTGGGCCGCGCGGATCACCAGGGAGCGAGAGGCGCGCGGGTGGTCCAAGCACCAGGCGGTGGCCAACCTGCGGCTCACCTATGCCTCCATGAACCGCGACAAGCAGGGTGGAAGTCACGAAAGCCTGCTCCGGCAGTGGCGGGACTGGGAGACGGGGCGTGTGCGGCCGACGCACTGGGCGAAGTACGTCGCGGCGACCTTCGGCACCGTGGAGGACGACCTCTTTCCGGTCGACCCTGAGCCTGGTCAGCACCTGGTGTCCGCCACCGGCATGGATACGGCAGAGCTGATCGGGCGACTGCGCGGATCAAGCGTGGACGACGCCACGCTCAACGCTGTTGCAGTGACGATTGACCGTCTCTGCACGGAGTACCGGTTCCGTCCGACGAGTGAACTCCGCATCGAGGGCCAGAACTGGCTTCGGCAGATCACCCGGCTGCTCGACGAGCGGATGACCTACGAGCAGCACCGCGAAGTCCTCGCCCTCGCCGGCACCCTCGCGCTGCTGGTGGGTTGCGTCGAGTACGACGCCGGAGACCACGTCGCAGCAGAGGCAACTCGACGGTTTGCCGAGGACTTGGGCGCAGAAATCGACAACCGCGATGTCATGGGCTGGGCGCACGAGATGACTGCATGGTTCGCGCTCACGTCCGGGGACTACCACCGCGTCATCGCCGCCAGCGACCACGGCACAGCGGTCGCCGGCGACCGCGACGTCAGCGTGCAACTGATCGCCCAGCGCGTGAAGGCATGGGCGCGCCTCCACAACCGCCGCCAGGTCGAGATCGCCCTCGACGAGGGCCGGACCCTGCTGGAGTCGCTGCCCCGTCCTAGCAATCCAGATCATCACTTCCAGATCGACCCGGCCAAATGGCACTTCTACGCCATGGACGCCTATCGCAACGTCGGCGAGGACGCGATCGCGACCACCTACGCAGACGAGGTCCTTCGACTCGGCACGGCCGCGAACGGACAACAGCGCAGCCCGATGCGAATCGCGGAGGCCCAGGTCACCCTGGGTGTCGCGGCAGCGCGGGCAGGTGACCTGAACGGAGCCGTGGAGTACGGGCACAAGGCTCTCTCCGGGCCGCGCCGATCCATGCCCTCGCTCCTGATGGTCAGCAGCGAGCTCGCCCAGGTCGTGACCGATGTTGCCGGCGACAAGGACCCGCACACCCGCGCCTTCAAGGCTGACCTGCGTCAAGCCGCCGAGCAGCCCTGACCGTCTCCGCCGGTAGCCTGAGGGCGTGACCGATCAGGACGCGCTCCCAAGCGACTGGTGGACGACCAACGACGTCGCCAAGTACCTGTCTGTCACGCCTTCAACCGTTCGGGCATACCTCGCTCGCAAGCAGATGCCAGATCCGGATCGACGAATGGGACGGATGCAACTCTGGCGGCCGAAGACGATTCAGCGATGGCAAGCGGAGCGGCCACGCAAACCCGCAGCCGAGGCTTAGGTCACGTCGCGCTGGTTCATGCCGGCGTGAACGTGAGCCCGGCCCACTGCTTGCGGCAGCCTGCCGGAACTTGCGGATCCACCGAGAAACCAATGAGTCCTCCCGCCCACTAAGACGCACGGTCGCCGCCTATCCGCCCAATGAGTGCGCGTCGCCCGAGTGCACTTTCTCCAGTCACCTTCGGCTGATCCGCACGGAGAGCACCAGGCATGTGTCCGGCGCTGTCATCTGGACTTCCCCACGAAGCGATTTGCCCGGGGCAGCCCAACGCCGAACCGCCCCCGGGACCGCCGTTCCCTCCAGACGACCCCTTTCGGAGCCGCTAGGTAGCCGCGTGGACGCGACCGGTGCCCCTCAACGAGCATCGTGTCCTGACCAGCGTCACCGCATCGAAGGGAACGAGGCGTGGCGAACCGTCAAAGTTCACGCCCGAAAACTCGCCGCCACGGCAACACCCATTGCTCCTGATATACCCGGGCCGCTGTGCGTCTTACTCGCACCGTCCATGGAGGAGGAGGACGCAAGTCGCGCTGCGCTAATCGGACGAACTTCGCGCGCGCTTGCGGGATGACTCTGTGACCAGCCTTTTTTCGGCTGCGGCCAATCTGCTCGGGGATAGCGTCACGGCATCCGTGAACGCTCGCGCCGCGACTCGTGTGTCTTTCGGGGCAACTAGGAGTAGCGCTGCCCGAGCACTCGCATGCGCTTCCATCGCACGCAGCAGCCCGCGGTGGGCTTCATTGATCGCGAGGACGCCGCTGTCTGTTTCCTCGACGTATCGCCATGCCCCCACGATCGCAGCGCCGGTTCCAAGATAGGCCACGTAGGCGTCGCGTCGCTCGGCGCGCAGAGACCCTCGCCGCTCGCGCTGGGCCTTCAACCACTCGTTGATGATCTGGGCGAGCGCCCCGAGAATCGCACCGACGATGACCCCCGCGAGCGCCCAAGCTTCCTTGGACATGGCCGGAGAGTAGACGATCAACGCCACCGCGCGTGACCGATCCAGAGCGCTCGGCTCGGGCCGGATCACTCCGCGAGTGTCAAACGACCGCGCCCGCGCCACAGAATCGAACGCGACTCACCTGCCGAGATGCCACCTTCTCGAACACGTCGCACAAGCGTGAAAAGCATCCGGGAGTCGATTACTAGGCCGCCGTCCTGAGCGAAGAGGGCAACGTCAGTGTCGGCCCCTTGAAGCACCGGGGGACGCTGACTCGGGTCCTGGTCCGAGAAGTGGTTGAGAACAAGCCAGCACCGGGCGGGAGTGTCACCTTTGTGCTCCTTGGCGTATCGAAGCAGGTGGCGCTGGGTTTGCGTCAGGGCACCACCCCCTCCCTTGGAGTCGCCCTTGACCTCTACCAAGATCGGTTCACCTGGGTGGTCGGGATCCTCCAACGTGAGGTCGTGAGCCCTGGGTTGTCCTGCGCTCGCCCGCCGCGCATCTTCATCAACCGTTGCAAATCCGAGGTCGGTTAGCGCTTCGATCACGCCCCCCAATAACGGCTCACCCTTCGACGTGACGAGGCGACGGAGGCCGACGTCGGCACGCGACCCTGCGGCCAACGCTTGCGCTTCCAGGGATTGCCGCCGGCGAGCGTATTCCTTCTCCCACTCCGAGCGCTCACGCTCCAGTTGCCTGAGTCTCTTCTGAACATCCGCTTCCTCGGGCGTCTGCCATTCCATCCGGTTACGCCACGCGGCGGGGGACGGGATTCTGTCTGGCGTCAACTCGTGCCACTCCCGCATGGCTGCGGCCAGCCAAAGATCGGGTCGCGGGGAATCGTGGGGCAGTATCCATACGACTGCTTGGTCGCCAATTTGGCGGTACCTCTTGAAGGCACCGGCGATTACGTTGCCATCTGCGTCGAACACGAACGGAGCCAGCATCCAGCCCTCTTGCACGGCGGTCGCCGGCACTGCTCTGTCATCTCCCCCGTACATGCCGCCGCCTGGAACCGTGAGGACCGGACGTTTGTCCATTGCCTGAAGGGCCGGAACCAGCTCGTGCCGTACGAGCCTCGCGACTTCATCAGACAGGTCCGTCGCTACGTGCATGGTGCGGCCGGGGTTTGCCCTCCCGTAGAAGATTGACGTACCACCCCGGGGCGACGCGATCAAGCCGAAGCGGTCCACCCCGAAAACCAGTGCATGCATATGTTCCGGCGGGTTCGCAGCACTGGTAAACGGCACCTCGTCACCCAGGCCTACCCCGCGTTGTACCCAGATGTCCCAGTCGAGTTTTCGATGCCCATCGAGACCATCTGCGAGACCAGTGTGGACGAGGGAACCCTCCACGAGCGAACGCATCGCGTTGATCCGGGGGTCAGTCAGCTCGTATCAGGAGATCACCGCTTGCGGATGAGTCACTGCATCGAT
>JABFXA010000411.1 GCA_013361955.1 Nocardioidaceae bacterium | reverse complement strand
GCTGCCGGTACCCCGCGGCCCCCGCGCGTCGAGCCGGGTCAACGAGGCCGGGCTCACCGCCCGCGAGCTCGACGTGCTCGCCCTGCTCGTCGACGGGCTGTCCAACGCCGGCATCGCGGAGGCGCTGGTGCTGTCGCCCAAGACCGTGGGCCACCACGTCTCGTCCGTGCTGGCCAAGCTGGGCGAGCCGAGCCGGTCGCGCGCCGCAGCCGCCGCCGTACGGCGCGGCATCGTCCGCCCCGCCCCGGGGTGAGCGCGCCCAACATGGGGAGCTTGCCCGATGTCCCGGACGGCGATCCGTCCTTCACTGGTGCTCGGCAACCACCACCGAAGGAGCAGCCAGATGACGCTGTACATGGATGTCCACCACCTCGGCGAGCCGGTCAGCATGGCCGACGTGGCGAAGGCGCACCAGGCCGACCTGGAGGCGCAGGAGCCGCACGGGGTGCACTACCTGCGCTACTGGGTCGACGAGGAGGCGGGCAAGATCTTCTGCCTCGTCGACGCCCCGGACCCCGAGGCCGCGAACCGGGTGCACAAGGAGGCGCACGGTCTCGTCGCCGACGAGATCCACCCGGTCGTCGAGGGCGAGTAGCGGCTCGCGCCGCCGGGGGTCAGCCGTTCGCCCGGCGGCGCAGCTCCTCGTTGATCGCGGGCACGATCTCGTGCAGGTCGCCGATCACCGCGTAGTGCGCCTTGGTCACCATCGGCGCGTCGGGGTCGGTGTTGATCGCGAGGATCGTCTTCGAGCTCGACATGCCGGTCCAGTGCTGGATCGCGCCGCTGATGCCGCAGGCGACGTACAGGTCGGGCGAGACCCGGCTGCCGGTCTGGCCGACCTGCTCGTGGTGCGGCCGCCAGCCGAGGCTGGTGACCACCCGGGACACGCCGAGGGAGGCGTTGTCGAGCAGGTCGGTGAGCTCGAGCAGGTCCTTGAACCCGTCGGCGCTGCCGGCACCGCGACCGGCGCCCACGACCACGCGGGCCGAGGTCAGCTGGCCGGACTCGTCGGGCTCTCCGGCCTCGGTGCGGACCACCCGGGTGCGCAGGTCGGCGTCGCTCACCGCGACGTCGAGCGGGCGCACCTCGGGGGTGGCGGCCGCGTCGGCCGGCTTCGCCTCCACGGCGTGGCCGGCGACGGTCAGCAGCGCCACCGACCCGTCGAGCCGCATGTCCTCCATCGCCGAGCCGCCGAGCACCTGGCGGGCGACCAGCAGGCCGTCGCCGTCGCGCTCCGCGGAGACCACGTTGGCGGCCATCGTCGCGTCGAGCCGGCAGGCCACGTGCGCGACCACCTCCATGCCGCGCGGCGTGCCGGCCGCCATCACCACGGAGTGGTCGCCGGCCGCGGACACCACGGCCGCGGCCCAGGCGGCGGCGGAGTACGCCGTGAACGCGTCGCCGTCGGCGTGCAGGACGACGGTGGCGCCGTACGCCCCGAGCTGCTCGACCAGCCCCGCCGGGCCGTCGCCGACCACGATCGCGTGCACCTCGTCACCGAGCCCGCGCGCGAACGTCAGGGTCTCGCGGGACACCTCGACGGCACCGCTCTCGTCGGTCTCCACCAGCACCAGCGTGGTCATCGGGTCACCCCCAGCTTCTCGAAGAGGTCGACGACGGCGGCCGCGGCCTGCGGGCCCTCGCCGAGGATGGTCACCTGGCTCGGCGCCGGCTCGGGCAGCCGCAGCCGGAGCCGGCCGCTGCCCGCGGCCCCGAAGCCCGGGGCGGCCTCCTCGATCGCCACCTTCTTGGCCTTCATCCGGCCGGGGATCGAGGGGTAGCGCGGCTCGACGCCGCCCTCCATCACGGTCACCACCGCCGGCATCGGCAGCTCGTAGACCTCCGACCCGCCGTCCGGCGCGGCACCCCGCGCCACCACGGTGCCGTCCTGGACGGACACCGTGGACACCGCGGTCACCACCGGGCGGTCCAGCGCGTAGGCGAGCCGGATGCCGACCTGGAAGTCCCCGGTGTCGGAGGCGTCGCTGCCCAGCAGCACCAGGTCGTACGTCGTGCCGCCGGCCTCGCGCTCGCGGACCACGTCAGCGATCGCGCGGGCCACGTCGGCGGGCCCCTGCGCGGACGCGTCGGCGTCGATGCGGATCGCCGCGGTGCAGCCGAGCGCGAGCGCGTTGCGCAGCTGCTCGACGGCGTCGTCGGAGCCCAGCGTGAGCACGGTCGCCTCGCCGCCGGTGTCCTTCGCGACGGTGATCGCGAGCTCGACCGCGGCCTCCTCGTGCGCGCTGATCGTGTGCCCGAGCCCGGAGTCGTCGACGGACCTGCCGTCGGCGGTCAGCGAGATCTCGCCGCCGAGGTCGGGGACCCGCTTGATGCAGACCAGGACGTTCGTCATCAGGCCCGGATCCTCTCGTTGCTCGGGTCGAACAGGGAGGTGGCGTCGGCGGAGCCGACGGTCACCGGGTAGAGCTCCTCCATGTAGGACACGGTGAGCTCGTTGCCGAGGCGGGCCTCCTGCGGCGGCAGGTACGCCAGCAGCACGTGCTTGCCGAGCGACGGCGCCGAGCCCGCGGTGGTGACGTAGGGCCGGTGGCCGTGGTCGTCGAGCAGCTCGCCGCCGGACGCCGACAGGATCGGCTCGCCGCCCAGCATGTAGCGCTTCATGCCGCTCTTCGAGGTGTGGTCCTCGACGGTGAGCGTGCACAGCATCGTCTTGGGGTCCTCGACCCGCTGCTTGAGGTACGCCTCGCGGCCCACGAAATCGGCCGCCTTGACCTTGGGCCGCTGCATGCCGGCCTCGACGATGGTGCGCTCGGAGTCGAGCTCGAAGCCGAAGGCGCGGTAGCCCTTCTCGATCCGGCCGGTGGTGCCGTAGACCCCGATGCCGACCGGCACCGCGCCGTAGGACGAGCCGGCCTCGTGCAGCATCGACCAGAGCTTGTTGCCCTGCTCGATCGGCACGTGCAGCTCCCAGCCGAGCTCGCCGACGTAGGAGATCCGCGAGGCCAGCACCTGCATCGAGTCGGTCTCGATGTCGCGGCAGGTGCCGAACCCGAAGCCCTGGTGGCTGATGTCGTCGCGGGTCAGCTCGCCGAGGATGTCCCGGGCGCGCGGGCCCCACAGTCCGATCGTGGTGTACGCCGAGGTGAGGTCGACGACCTGCGCGGATCCGTCGGCCGGCACCCGGTCGGCGAACCACTTGCGATCGACCATGCCGTGCGCGCCGCCGGTGACGACGCGGAACCGGTCGTGCGCCAGCCGCATCACGGTGAGGTCGGAGCGGAACCCGCCGCGCTCGTCGAGCACCGGGGTGTACACGACCCGGCCGACGGCCACGTCGCACTGCGCGACGCAGACCCGCTGCACGGTGTCGAGGGCACCCGGGCCGACGACGTCGAAGATCGCGAACGCGGACAGGTCCACGATGCCGGCGCGGTCGCGCATGGCCAGGTGCTCGGCGTTGATGATCGGCGACCACCAGCGAGAGTCCCACTCGTGCTCGCGCGGCAGCACCCGGTCGCCGTACTCCTCGAGCAGCACCTGGTTGGACTCGTACCAGAACGGGCGCTCCCAGCCGGCGGCCTCGAAGAACTCGGCGCCGAGGGCCTTCTGCGACTCGTACATCGGCGCCAGCCGCTGCGGCCGGTCGGAGAGGTACTGCTCGCCGGGGTGCACGATCCCGTAGGTCTTGTTGAACGCCTCGCTGGTGCGCTCGCGGATGTGCTTCCGGGTGCGCTGGTGCGGGTAGAACCGGGCGATGTCGGAGTGCGACAGGTCGATCTCGGGGAGCCCGTCGGTCATCCACTCGGCCACCGCGCGGCCGACACCCGGGCCCTCCTTGATCCACACCGCGGCGGCCGACCAGAGGCCCTTCACCTCGGGCGTCTCACCCAGGATCGGCGCGCCGTCCGGGGTCAGCGACAGCAGGCCGTTGATGGCGTAGCGGATCTCCGCGCCCTCGGCGCCGAGCAGGTCGGGCATCAGCTCGAAGGCCTGCTCCAGCTGCGGGTCGAAGTCGTCGGAGGTGAACGGCATCTCCGTCGGCGACAGCTTGGCCGCCTCGATCGAGGGGATCTCCTCGGCGTCGTGCAGGATCGGCCGGTGCGCGTAGGAGCCGACCTCCATGTCGGCGCCGTGCTGGCGCTCGTAGCAGAAGGTGTCCATGTCGCGGACGATCGGGAAGGAGATCTCGCCCTCCTTCTCGGCCAGCTGCGGGCACGGGCCGACGCTGATCATCTGGTGCACGGCCGGGGTCAGCGGGATGTGCGCGCCGGCCATCGCGGCCAGCTTCGGGCTCCACACGCCGCAGGCGATCACCACGGTGTCGGCCTCGATGTCGCCGCCGGTGGTGCGCACCCGGCGGATCGCGCCCTCCTCGACGTCGAGGCCGGTGACCTCGACGGTGGGCACCACGGTCAGCGCCCCGGACGCCATCGCCCGCTCGCGCATGATCGTGCCGGCGCGCAGCGAGTCGACCACGCCGACGCTGGGCGTGTAGAAGCCGCCGACGATCTGGTCGGGCTCGAGGAAGGGCACCAGCTCCTGCACCTCGGCGGGGGTGACCATCCGGGACTCGATGCCCCAGGCCTTCGCGGAGGACATCCGGCGGCGCAGCTCCTCCATGCGCTCCTCGGTGCGGGCCACCTCGATGCCGCCGGACTGCGTGAAGACGCCCATCTCCTGGTACTGCTTCACGGAGTCGAGGGTCAGATCGGTGATCTCCCGGGAGTGGTCGACCGGGAAGATGAAGTTCGACGCGTGCCCGGTCGAGCCGCCCGGGTTCGGCAGCGCCCCCTTGTCGATCTGCACGATGTCGGTCCACCCGAGCTTGGCCAGGTGGTGGACGAGGCTGTTGCCGACGATGCCGGCGCCGATGACCACGACGCGGGCGCTGGTCGGGACGGTGGCCATGGAGGTCCTTCCTCGTTGCGTTATACGCAACTCTGTGCACTATCCGAAACAGGTCTCCACCATGCGTCTCCCCCGCCGCGCCTGTCAACCAGGCACGGCGGGGGAGCTCGTCAGGTGGTCGGGTCGACTAGTTGAGCCAGGCGTCGACCTTGTCCGGGTTGGCCTCGATCCACTTCTTGGCGGCCTCGTCCGGGTCCATCCCCTTCTCCGCGATGTCGGTCGCGACCAGGTTCTGGTCCTCGTTGGAGATCTGGAAGCCCTTGACCAGGCCGACCGCCGGCGAGCCGGAGTCGGCGAACTTCTTGGAGATCAGCTTGTTCAGCTTGTACGGCGGGTAGTCGCAGGCCACCTTCGCCGGGTCGCTGTCGCAGCCGGGCTTGTACGGCGGCAGGTCGATCTTGACCAGCTTCATCTCCGAGAAGAACCACTGCGGCTCGTAGAAGTAGGCCAGCAGCGGCTTCTTGTTCTTCTCCGCGGACCGGAAGCTCTGGATCAGCGCGGCCTCGGAGCCGCCGACCACGACCTTGTAGTTGAGCTTCAGGTTCTTGACCAGCGCCTCGTCGTTGGTGACGTACGACGGGTCGCCGTCGAGGAGCTGGCCCTCGCCGCCGGACTCCGACGTCTTGAACATCGACGCGTACTTGTTCAGGTTCTTCCAGTCGGTGATGTCGGGGTACTTCTGCGCCATCCACGGCGGCACGTACCAGCCGATGATCCCGTCACTGCCGGTGAGCCCGGCGTCCTCGACGGTCTTCTGCTCGTCGATGTACTTCTTGACGAGGTCGGGGTGGCCCCAGTTCTCGACGATCGTGTCGATGGTGCCGTTGGACATGCCCTGCCAGCCGACCTCCTCCTTCACGTCCTGGTAGTTCACGGTGCACCCGAGCTTCTCCTCCGCGACGACACCGACGAGGTGCGCGTTCACGACGTACCCGGTCCACGGGTTCACCGCGATGTTCAGCTCACCACAGTCCTTGCCCCCCGCGGCTGACGTGTCGTTGTTCTTGATGTCGCCGCCACCACAGGCGGCGAGCAGCAGCGCAGCAGCGGCGGCGACGCTGGCCAGTCCGAGCATCCTCGTCCGGCGGGTTCCTCGTGCCATTCGTTCTCGTCCCTTCATCTGCTCGGCTCCTGTGCCGAGAAGTCCTTCCGCGTGGCCCCAGGTCAGGCGCGGCCGTAGCGGGCCGCGGCGTAGCGAGCGATGCGGTCGAGCATCACGCCGAGAGCGGTGATCGCGATGCCGGCCGCGAGACCCTTGCCGAAGAGCTGGGTCTGGGAGAAGCCGGAGATCACCAGGTAGCCGAGGCTGCCGCCGCCGACCATGCCGCCGATGACGACCATCGAGAGCACGTAGAGCAGGCCCTGGTTGGTGGCCAGCACGAGCGCCTCGCGCGACATCGGCAGCTGCACCTTGGTGATCATCTGCCGCTTGGTGATGCCCGCGGACCGGGCCGCCTCGACGGTGGACGGCGAGACGCCCCGGATGCCGTCGGCGACCAGCTTGGTCGCGATCGGCACGGCGTACGCCGTCGCCGCGATGATCGCGGTGAACCGGCTGCTGCTGAACAGCGCCAGCGCCGGCACCAGGTACACGAACGGCGGGATCACCTGGAACGTGTCCAGGAACGGTCTGATGACCGTGTCCGCTCTTCGGCTGCGTCCCATCCAGACGCCGAGCAGCATTGCCAGGATCATCACCAGCACGGTCGCGACGATCGTCATGGTCAGGGTGACCATGGCGTCGTTCCACAGGCCGGTGCCGAGGATGACCGCCTCGCAGACGGCAGTGGTCACCGTCGGGCGCCAGCCGCCGAGCACGAACGCGATCGCCAGCAGCACCAGCGCCATCAGCCACCACGGCGACTCCGCCATCAGCGACTGCAGCGGGTTCAGGAACGCGTAGCTGATGAAGTTCTTGAAGGCGTTGGTGAAGGTGTCCACCGCGTTGACGAAGCTGTCGGTGAAGTCGTTGATCCACTTCGCGATGTCCGGCCCGACGTTCACGCTCTCCGGGAACTGCGCGAGGCTCAGGAAGGTCCGCGAGTAGTACACGCAGATCGCCACCGGGATCAGCAGCAGCCCCAGGGCGGCGCGGCGGAAGGCCGGGGTCGGGATCGGCCGACGGCCCTTCGTCTCCTCGCTGGCCCAGCGCGGGAGCTTCTCCAGCAGCACCTGCATCATCACCACGCCGGGCCGGCCCACGGAGGCGACCCGGGCGCTGTCGCGCTGCGACCGCTCGCTGGCCGCGGTGGTGGTGCGGTCGAGCATGATCGCGGCCAGCACGATCGCCAGGCCGGCGACGGCGGCGGCCCCGACGTCGAGGTTCTGCAGCGCCGCGATGACCGGCTTGCCGAGGCCGGGACCGTTGACGTACGCCGCGATGGTGGCCATCGACAGCGCCGCCATCGTGCACTGGTTCACGCCGACGACGATGGTGCGTCGGGCCATCGGGATCTGCACCTGGCGCAGCAGCTGGCGCTTGGTGACGCCGAGCGAGCCGGCGGCCTCCACCGTGGTCGCGGGCACCGAGCGGATGCCGTGCTCGGTGATCCGCACCAGCGGCGGGATCGCGTAGATCAGCGTGCAGACCACCGCGGACGCCGCGCCGATGCCGAAGAACAGGGCCAGCGGCGCCAGGTAGGCGAAGGCCGGCATCGTCTGCATCAGGTCGAGCACCGGGGTGACCGCCGCCGACACCGACTTGCGCCTCGCCATCGCGATGCCCAGCGGCAGCCCGATGATGCAGCAGATCACCACCGCGACCGTGGTGATGATCAGGGTGTCCATGCCGTCGCTCCAGTAGCCGACGAACCCGAAGGCCAGCACGGTGCCGATGACCAGCAGCGCCATCCGGGCGCCGGCGACGGCGAGCCCGAACCAGCCGAAGAGAGCGACCACGCCGAGCCAGCCGATCTCCGGCACCGGTCGCGGCGGCGCCGGCGTGCTGATCAGCTGCTGCAGGAAGGTGACCAGGCCGTCGAGGGCGTCGGAGATGCCGCCGATGACGCCGTCGAAGAACCAGTTGCCCTGCGAGGCGGCGAGCTGGATGTCGTCACGCAGGCCGTTGAGCCACGTGCTCAGCGTGGTCTGGTCCTGGAACGGGAGCACCAGGGTGTCGATGCCGCGGAGCAGCGCCCAGCCGCCCAGCCAGACGACGGCGATGCCGAGCAGCCACCAGCCGGTGTGCCGGTTGCGCCCCTGCTCGACGTACGGCTGCTCCTCCTTGGTGACGGCCGGTGCCGGCCGTTTCGTCTGCAGGGTGGTCATGACTGTGACGCCTCCTCGGCGACCACGACGCGCAGGATGTCCTCGTCGTCCACGACGCCCACGAGCTCGTCGCCCTCGAACACCCGCACCGGTCCGTGCGCGGCCAGCACCTCCCGGGCCGCGTCGCGCACGATGCGGTCGGCCTGGAGCGCGGGGCCGCCCTCCCCCTCACCGGGCTGCGGCTGCCGCATCACCCAGCGCAGGGTGAGCACGTGCGACTTGGGTACGTCGCTCACGAAGTCGCGCACGTAGTCGTCGGCCGGCGCGCCGACCACCTGGTCGGGGGTGCCGACCTGGACGATCTCGCCGTCGCGCATGATCAGGATCCGGTCGCCCAGCTTGAGCGCCTCGGCGAGGTCGTGGGTGATGAACACCATCGTCTTGCCGACCTCCTCGTGGAGGCGGATCACCTCGTTCTGCATGTCGCGCCGGATCAGCGGGTCGAGCGCGGAGAACGGCTCGTCGAACATCAGCACCTGCGGGTCGGCGGCGAGCGCGCGGGCCAGCCCGACGCGCTGCTGCATGCCGCCGGAGAGCTGGTCGGGGTAGCTGTTCTCGTAGCCCGACAGACCGACCAGGTCGACCATCTCCTGCGCCCGGTTGCGCCGCGCCTGTCGGTTCTCGCCGCGCACCTCGAGGCCGAAGCCCACGTTGTCGATGACCTTGCGGTGCGGCAGCAGCCCGAAGTGCTGGAACACCATCGCGACGTGCTTGCGGCGCAGCTCGCGCAGCTTCGCGTCGTCGGCCGAGGTGATGTCCTCGCCGCCCATCTGCACGCTGCCGTGGGTGGGCTCGATCAGCCGCGTCAGCAGCCGGACCAGCGTGGACTTGCCCGAGCCGGACAGACCCATCACCACGAACACCTCGCCGGGCGCCACGTCGAAGGACACGTCCTTCACGGCGGCGACGCAGCCGGTCTTGGTCTGCAGCTCCTTGCGGGTCAGGTCCGCGTCGGGCGTGCCGATGATCTTGTCGGCCCGGTCGCCGAAGATCTTCCAGAGGTCCTTCACGGCCAGCGCGCTGTCGCCGGTGCTCGCCGTGCTGCTCGAGGTGTTCGGCTGGTCCTGGGTCGCGGTCATCGGTCGTCTCCTGGGCTCGCAGAGGATGAGGCGTGCAGCGGGTGACCCGGCGGGTACAACGGGTCGTTCTCGCGGTAGCGGTAGAAGGGTGCGCTCGACGGGGGCAAGGGGGTGTTGCCGAGGACCAGGTCCGCGGCCTTCTCGGCGAGCATCATCACGGGCGCGTAGATGTTGCCGTTGGTGACGTAGGGCATCGAGGAGGCGTCGACGACTCGGAGCCCGTCGACGCCGTGCACGCGCATCGACTCCGGGTCGAGCACGCCCTGGTCGTCGACGCCCATCTTGGCCGTGCAGGAGGGGTGCAGCGCGGTCTCGGCGTCGGCGGCCACCCAGTCCAGGATCTCCTGGTCGGTCTCCACCGACGGGCCCGGCGAGAGCTCGCCGGCGTTGAAGACGTCGAAGGCGGGCTGGCTGAGGATGGTGCGCGCGGCGCGGACCATCTCGATCCACTCGCGGCGGTCGTTCTCGGTGGACAGGTAGTTGAACCGCAGGGCCGGGTGCTCGTACGGGTCGCGCGACTTGAGCGTCAGGGTGCCGCGCACGTCGGAGTACATGGGCCCGATGTGCACCTGGTAGCCGTGCTCCGCGGCGGGCTGCGACCCGTCGTACCGGATCGCGATGGGCAGGAAGTGGAACATCAGGTTCGGGTAGTCGACGCGGTCGTTGCTGCGGATGAAGCCGCCCGCCTCGAAGTGGTTGGTGGCCCCGACGCCGCTGCGCAGGAACAGCCACTCGGCGCCGATGCGCGGCTTGTGCCGGTGCTTGAGCCACGGACCGATCGAGACCGGCTGCTTCGACGCGTACTGGATGTACACCTCGAGGTGGTCCTGCAGGTTGCTGCCCACGCCGGGCAGGTCGGCGACCACCGGGATGCCGAGCCGCTCGAGGTCCTCGCGCGGGCCGATGCCGGCGAGCAGCAGCAGCTGCGGGCTGTTGATCGCACCGCCGCAGAGGATCACCTCGCGGGCCCGCGCGCGCCGGCTGTTGCGGCCCGGCCGCTTGTAGTCGACGCCGGTGACCCGGGTGCCGTCGGTGACCAGCCCGGTGACCATCGCCAGCGTCTCGACGGTGAGGTTCTTGCGCGCCATCACCGGGTGCAGGTACGCCCGGGCCGCGCTCAGCCGGCGGCCGCGGTGCACGTTGCGGTCGAACGGCGCGAAGCCCTCCTGCCGGTAGCCGTTGACGTCGTCGGTCAGCGGGTAGCCGGCCTGCTGCACCGCCTCGAAGAACGCCCCGAACAGCGGGCTGGTCGCCGGGCCGCGCTCGAGCACCAGCGGGCCGCTGCCGCCGCGCCACTCGTCGGCGCCGGCGAGGCAGGTCTCCATCCGCTTGAAGTACGGCAGGCAGTGCGCGTAGTCCCACGCCTCCATGCCCTTGTCGCCGGCCCAGCGCTCGTAGTCCATCGGGTTGCCGCGCTGGAAGATCATCCCGTTGATGCTGCTGGAGCCGCCGAGGACCTTGCCGCGGGCGTGGTAGACCTTCCGGCCGTTCATGTGCGGCTCCGGCTCGGACTCGTACTTCCAGTCGTAGAGCCGGTTGCCGATCGGGTACGGCAGCGCCGCCGGCATGTGGATGAACGGGTCGAGCTTGATGTCGCTGCGGCCGGCCTCGAGCACCAGGACCGACGTACCGGGGTCGGCGGAGAGCCGGTTCGCCAGCGCGCACCCGGCCGAGCCCCCTCCGACGATCACGAAGTCCCACACTCGGTCGGGCATGCGGCCTCAGTCCTCTCGGCCGTCGAACCACCGTTGCGGCTCGGGCTTGATGTTGTGCCAAATGTGCTTCGTCTCGCGGTACTCGTCGAGACCGGCCGCGCCGAGCTCGCGGCCGATGCCGGACTGCTTGTAGCCGCCCCACTCCGCCTGCGGGACGTAGGGGTGGTAGTCGTTGACCCACACGGTGCCCATCCGCAGCCGGCCGGCGACGCGCTGCGCCCGGCCGGCGTCCTGGGTCCACACCGCGCCGGCGAGGCCGTAGATGCTGTCGTTGGCGATCCGCACCGCGTCGTCCTCGTCGGTGAACGTCTCGACGGTGAGCACCGGCCCGAACGACTCGTCCTGCGCCACCGACATGCCGCTGGTGACGCCGTCGAGGATCGTCGGCGCGTAGTAGAAGCCGTCGACGAGCTTCTCGCCGCTCGGCCGGGCGCCCCCGCAGCGCAGCGTGGCACCCTCGGCGACCCCGCGGGCGACGTACGCCTCGACCTTGTCGCGGTGCTGTGCGGAGATCAGCGGCCCGGTCTCGGCGTCGTCGTCGAACGGGCCGCCGATGCGGATCCGCCCGGCCCGCCGGACCAGCTCGTCGACGAACTCGTCGTGGATCGACTCCTCGACCACCAGCCGGGCGCCGGCGGAGCAGACCTGGCCGGAGTGCAGGAACACCGCGGTGAGCGCGAAGTCGAGCGCGGTCTCCCGGTCGGCGTCGGCGAACACGATGTTGGGGTTCTTGCCGCCCAGCTCGAGCGCGACCTTCTTCACGGTCGCGGCGGCCGTGGCCATGATCCGCTTGCCGGTCCCGAGACCGCCGGTGAACGAGACCAGGTCGACGCGCGGGTCCTCGCTGAGCAGCGCCCCGGCCTGCGGGCCCGCGCCGAGCACCAGGTTGGCGACACCGGCGGGCAGCCCGGCCTCCTCCAGCAGGTGCATCAGCCGGATCGCGGAATGCGGGGTGAGCTCGCTGGGCTTGAGCACGAAGGTGTTGCCGGCGGCCAGGCAGGGCGCGACCTTCCACGCGGTCTGCAGCAGCGGGTAGTTCCACGGCGTGATCAGCGCGCACACGCCGAGCGGCTCGTGCACCACGCGGCTGACCACCTCGGCACGCCCGGTGTCGACGACCCGGCCGGCGTCCTCGGCGGCGACGTTGCCGTAGTGGTGGAACACCCCGATCACGTCGTCGAGGTCGTACTCGCTCTCCACCAGCCGCTTGCCGGTGTCGAGGGACTCCGCGCGGGCGATCGACGCCTTCTCGCGGGAGAGCAGGTCGGCGACCCGGTGCAGCAACGCGCCCCGCTCCAGTGCCGACGTGCCCGGCCACGGGCCGTGGTCGAACGCCTCGCGCGCTGCGGCGATGGCGGCCGCGGTGTCCGCGGGCCCGGCCTCGTCGACCTCGGCGACCAGTGACCCGTCCGCCGGGCAGCGGATCGCGCGGCGTCCGCCGGCCTCGGCGGCCACCCATCGTCCCCCGACGTAGAGCTCAGGCATCTACCGTCGTCCGATCTGCACCGTGGTGACCCACTTGTCTGTTGCGTATGCCGCAACGATGGTGTGCTGCACGCAACAGCATTGTGGGTACCGGGCGCCTCGTCAAGCGCCGTAACCAAGTCTTGTCGAGACTTCGTCGGCCGCGTCCTGCACGGTCGGGAGCAGCTCCTTGACCTTTCGCTCCCCCAGCCGGAACGTCGGCCCGGACACGCTGATCGACGCGATGACGTCGCCGTGCGCGTTGCGGATCGGCGCCGCGATCGCGGTCAGCCCGATCTCCAGCTCGTCGACGGCGACCGCGAAGCCCTGCTCGCGGACCTCCCGCAGCTCGCGCTTCAGCCGGGCCTTCGTGGTCACCGTCTCGGCGGTGTACGACGGCAGCCGCGGCAGCCGCTTGTCGATCTCCTCCTCGGACAACCCGGACAGCAGCACCTTGCCGTTGGAGGTGGCGTGCAGCGGGATGTGCTGGCCGACCCAGTTGTGCGACTGCAGCGCGGACTGGCCGGCGACCTGGTCCAGGTACAGCGCTGACCGGTCGGAGAGCACCGCGATGTTGACGGTCTCGCCGGTGTCGGCGGCCAGCTTGCGGCAGATCGGCCGCGACTCCTGCACCACGTCGAGCCGGGCGGTGGTGGCGCCGGCCAGCCGCAGCACGCCGACGCCGAGGCGGTACTTGCCGCGGTCCTCGTTCTGCTCGACCATGCCGTGCCCCTCGAGGGTGGCGACCAGCCGGAACGCCGTGCTCTTGTGCACGCCGAGCTCGCCGGCGATCTCGGTGACGCCCGCCTCGCCGAGGCGCGCGAGGATCGCGAGGATGGTCAGCGCCCGGTCGACGGACTGCACCCCGCCGGGCGCCGGGGCCGTCTCGGCGGCCAGCGACGCGCTCTCGGCGGTCATGGCCGCGGCTCCGCGTGCGCGCCGTCGTGGATCTGGGACATGCGGCCTCCCGGTCGGCTCTGTCAGACTGGCCGGGCCGGCCCCGACCTCGTCGTGTCGTTGCGCATGACGCACCTTGATGCGTTCCTCGCAACACTGGCCCTGTCCCGTCCCGAAGTCAAGAACCCCGCTCGTCCCGAGGAGCCGCCGTGAGCGACCAGTACGTCGTCACCCTTGCCTGCCCCGACCGGCCCGGGATCGTGCATGCCGTGGCGGGGTTCCTGGTCGACCTCGGCGGCAACATCCTGGAGAGCCAGCAGCACGACGACCTGGCCGAGCACCGGTTCTTCATGCGGGTGCGCTTCGACGCGCCGGGCACCGACCTCGACGGGCTGCGCGCGGCGTTCACGCCGGTGGCCGAGCGCTTCGACATGGCCTGGGAGCTGTGGGACGCCGCCGCGCCGTACCGCACGCTGATCCTGGTCTCGAAGTTCGCGCACTGCCTCAACGACCTGCTGTTCCGGTGGAGCAACCAGCACCTGCAGATCGACGCGGTCGGCGTGGTCTCCAACCACCCCGACCTCGAGCCGATGGCCGCGTCGTACGGGGTGCCGTTCCACCACGTCCCGGTCACCCCGGACACCAAGCCCGAGGCCGAGGCGCGGCTGCTCGGCCTGGTCGACGAGCTCGACGTCGACCTGGTGGTGCTGGCGCGCTACATGCAGGTGCTGTCGAACGACACCTGCCGGCAGCTCGAGGGCAAGGCGATCAACATCCACCACTCGTTCCTGCCGAGCTTCAAGGGCGCCCGGCCCTACCACCAGGCCTTCGACCGCGGCGTGAAGCTCGTCGGCGCCACCGCGCACTACGTCACCGCGGACCTCGACGAGGGGCCGATCATCGAGCAGGACGTGATGCGCGTCGACCACCGGTACGACGCGTCGGAGCTCGCCGCGGCCGGCCGCGACGTGGAGTCGCAGGTGCTGTCGCGGGCGGTCCGCTGGCACACCGAGTCGCGGGTGATCGTCAACGGCCACAAGACCGTGGTGTTCCGCTGACGTGCCCGTGATCGCCCTCGACGACCCGCGCCGCGACGACGTACGGGTGCTGCTCGCGGCGCACCTCGAGTTCACCCACGCGCAGAGCGAGCCGGAGGACGTGCACGCGCTCGGCGTGGACGGGTTGGCCGACCCCTCGGTGCGGTTCTTCTCCGCCCGCGACCACGACGGGCGGCTGCTCGCGGTCGGGGCGCTGAAGGTCCTCGACGCCGGGCACGGCGAGCTGAAGTCGATGCACACCGCGAGCGCGGCCCGCGGCACCGGCGTCGGCGCGGCCGTGCTCGCGCACCTGCTGCGGGCGGCCCGCGACGAGGGGCTGCGCCGGGTCAGCCTGGAGACCGGCTCCATGGAGTCGTGCGCCGCCGCCCGGCGGCTCTAC
>JABFXA010000043.1 GCA_013361955.1 Nocardioidaceae bacterium | reverse complement strand
TATTGCGGCAAGTGCCCAGGTCGATACCGTCGTTGACCAGATTCGAGCCGTTGATCATTCCGGTGCCCTGGAACCAGGACCAGCCGTCCCGGGCCCGCTCCCGATACGTGGTGTCGCCCGGGATCCGGTTGTGCAGTGCCGCGTTGAGTTGGATGTAGAGGGAGTTGGCGATGGCGTTCTTGTAGGTTCTCGCCGTGCTCCACCACACTCCGCCGCCGCAGGTGCCGTCCCAGTACGCCGCCATGTGGTCGGCGTCGGTGCGGGCGGTGTCGAGGTAGCGCCGGTCGCCGGTCAGGTCGTAGGCGGCGACCCAGGCGAGCCCCCACCATCCGGTGTCGTCGATGTAGTCGTTGCGGAACTGCCCGTCCTGCGCGTTCAGGTTCAGGTCGTAGGTGCGGGAGATCGCGTACGAGTAACTCCCCATCCCCGACACACGGATGTTGTCGATGACCGAGGTCAGGGCATTGGCGGAGTTCCACCAGCCGGTGGTGTCGAACAGGCCGGTCGAGTAGTTGTAGAAGGTCATCAGCCCGGTGGCCGCCGCGGTGCGTCGGTCGCCCGAGTTCCAGGTGGTACGGGCCCACGACGTACAGGCGATCTCGACACGATCGCCGGCTTTGCCGCAGGCGCGCAGTGCGCCGACGCCGTGGTTGTTCCAGTCGTCCACGTTGTACATCAGCGTGCGCCAGCCTCGCTGGCCCACAGGAACGGTGGTGCTGCCGAGCTTGCTGCCGGAGCTCCAGGTGCGGCCGCCGTCGAAGGAGCGGTCGAGCCACACCTCGTCGCCGGGGCCGCCGTTGGCGATGGACGCCCAGCCCATCGCGTCGGCGTCGTCGAAGTGCAGCATGATCGACCGACCGTGAAGGGTGGCCGTCACCGGGGTACGGTCGCCGGGGGACAGGGCGGGGTCGCGGGTGTCGCAGTACTTGTTGCAGATGGTCGCCGCGGCCGTGGCAGTGCCGGCGGCGGACGCGGGCGGCGAGGCGATGCCCGCGACCAGCGCGAGGGCGATCGCCGCTGCCGACCGTCCGATGGTGGGGGGAATCGGTCTGCGGAGTCTTCGTACGGGAGTCATGGGGCCTCCCCGTCAGGGCACCGCCCCCTTGCTTCGCCGACTGTGGCCTGAAGACACCGGTGAAGGCGACAGCCCGGGGACGTGCTGTGAGTGAAAGAGAGCGCTCTCGGAAGGTAATGACGGGACGACGGCTCGTCAATGGTGCGGAGGAGAACGGCCGTTGAGGGTTTACAGTCGCATTCCATCGATGTAAAAGAGAGTGTCCACGGAAGGGCATCCAGCCGGACCGTACGTCCGCGAGTCGGCTGACAACGTTATCGCCCGAGTGTCGGTTCCCGATCTCCGACGGAGGTCCCATGCCTGTCAGATCGACCGGTTTCGTCGCCAAGTGCTGGGCCGCGCTACTCTCCGGCGGCCTGTTGGCGATGTTCTCGCCCTCCACCGCCGTGGCCCTGCCCGAGTACTCGACCGCCGAGGCGGGGAACCCCTTCGTCGACGGCTGGTACGCGGACCCCGACATCGCGATCTACGACGGCAAGTACTGGGTCTTCCCCACGGCTTCGAAGCCCTACGCCGAGCAGACCCACCTCGACGCGTTCTCCTCGACCGACCTCATCCACTGGACCAAGCACAGCAACGTCCTGACGACGGCGGACGTCACCTGGGCGAAGTACGCGGTGTGGGCGCCGGCGCCGGTCGAACGCGACGGCAAGTACTACCTGTACTTCGCCGCGAACGACATCCAGAACAACTCCCAGCTCGGCGGCATCGGCGTGGCCGTGGCCGACCGCCCCGAGGGCCCCTACAAGGACGCCCTCGGCAAGCCGCTGATCTCGCAGTTCCACAACGGGGCCCAGCCCATCGACCAGGACGTCTTCATCGACGACGACGGCCAGGCGTACATGTACTACGGCGGCTGGCACCACAACAACGTCGTCAAGCTCAACCCGGACATGACCAGCCTGGGCACCTTCGACGACGGCTCGACCTACAAGGAGATCACCCCCGAGAACTACGTCGAGGGTTCCTACATGTTCAAGCGGAACGGCAAGTACTACCTGATGTGGTCGGAGGGCGGCTGGACCGGCCCCGACTACTCGGTGTCGTACGCCATGTCGGACTCGCCGACCGGGCCCTTCCAGAAGATCGACAAGGTGCTCGCCCAGGACCCGGCGGTCGCCAAGGGCTCGGGCCACAACTCCGTCGTCAACGTGCCGGGCACCGACACCTGGTACATCTTCTACCACCGCCGTCCGCTCAGCGAGAGCGACGGCAACCACCGTCAACTGGCCTACGACCGCATGTACTTCAACCCGGACGGCACGATCCGGCGCATCGCGATGCAGGTGAAGGACAACTTCGCCGACGGCAACGCCCTGGGCTGGAAGACGTACGGCGGGACGTGGTCGGTCGGCGGCGGGCGGTACAGGGTGGGACGCGATGCGGGAGCGAAGTCGCTCCTCGACACCGACTTCGCGGACTTCACGTACGACGCCGACGTCACGGTGAACTCGGGCGGCGGGGACGCCGGGCTGATGTTCCGGGTGGCCAAGCCGTCGGTCGGCCCGGACAGTTACTCGGGCTACTACGCGGGTATCAGCCCGAGCGGCAAGGTGGTCCTCGGCCGGGCGAACGGCTCCTGGACCGAGCTGGGCGCCGCCCGGACACCCATCGCGCCCGGCTCGACACACCGAATGCGTGTCACCGCCGTCGGCTCGTCGATCAAGGTGTTCGTCGACGACATGAAGACGCCGAAGATCTCGGTCAGCGACGGCACTTACACGAGCGGCGCGAACGGCGTCCGAGTCTTCAACGCCGCCGCGTCCTTCGACAACGTGGCCGTCGGAGCCGCCCGGTGACGTGAGGGATGCCCCAGGCCGGGAGCATGCACGGACCCTCGACTGTCAGTGGGGCGTGGCACGATCACGGGCATGACGGCGATCGACGTGCAGCTCATCCACGAGACGGCTGCGAAGCATGGCGTTCCGGGCTCTGTCGCGGAGGAGTTGCTGGTCCGTAGCCGGCCCTGCGTCCACCTCGTGCAGTACGAGGAGATGCCGGCATCCCTGCGGGAGCGGGCTCGGCCTCGAATACCCGCCGGACTCCTCCGCGGTGCTCCATGTCCCTGCCGGAACTCCTACGACAGAGCACCCCGGGACATATGACTTCGACGGCGAGTCCATGCAGGTCAGGGTCTATGAGTCCCGCACTCCGTATCCCCTGGTCGGACTGACCCTCCACGAAGACTGGCGAGATGCCCCAGCAGCTCGGGCGTTCGCGAAGAGCGAGGGGCACGACGACGTACTGGACCGGTTCGAGGAAGACATCCTGGAAGCGGCAGCCGGCGGAACCCGCCCCGGCGTCTGCGTGCAGATCGGCGGGTTCTCCAACTCATGGGACATGGCCCCGGACACGGACGGCCTGGTGCTCCTCGCGCAGCTGGCGGGGCAGGCGATCGACTACGAGGTGTTCACCCTGAACCTCATCGTGGGCACCCGCGAGGACATCGCCGCTCGACGGTACGACCGACTTCAGTACGAGCAGCAGTGCTGAGCCACGCCCCACTGCGGAGCGGGGGAGAGCGATATGGCGGACGCGCTCATCTCGCCGACTTCGACGGTCCGGCCTGCGCGGCAAGCACTCGCTGCCGGGCCTGCTCGACCGCCTGCGTC